>NZ_AP017898.1:2400000-2774166 GCF_003609835.1 Sphingopyxis sp. FD7 | reverse complement strand
CCGACGGCAATTTCGTGCTGACGGGCAAGGGACGGATCGTCGAGGTTCAGGCGAGCGCCGAAGGCGCGACCTATGACGAGGAAGGCCTGCTCCGCCTGCTCCGCCTCGCGCGCATCGGCTGCGGCGAGATTTTCGCGGCGCAGGCGAAGGCGGTGGGGCGCTGAAAGCGTTTTGCCACCCCGTGCGCGCGTGATAGGACATAAGCCATGGTCGATTTGTCACAGAGCGAGGCATTTGCCGAACTGGTCGCGCAAGAGCAGCGGTTGATGCGCGCCGAAACCGCTTCGGTGGTCTTCGTCCATATCGTCCGCTGGACGCTGGTTGTTGTGGCGCTTGGCCTGCTTGCGGTGACCGATTTCGGGGGCTGGTCGTCGCTATCGGCCGCGGCCATCGACGCCGATGGACGTTTGACGCTGGCGGGCCTGTCGCTGGCGATCGCCGGATGGATAGGCTGGTCAAACTATCGTCGGCAACGCGAGTTGATCGATATCGAGCATCGATTCCTGCAAATCGAGATACAGGCCCTTCGTCGGTCCGGCGATGGATGATGAACCGCCCGACATAGCGATTCGGGGTTTTCTGACCGCCAGCGACGAGTGGAATGGCTGGCTTGCCAATTTCCCATTCCTGCCCGGCGATGGCGATTGGCAGCTGGACTATTTTCTCGGCCGGATCGGGCCATGGTTGCGGCAGCTCCCCGACCCCGAAGCGTTGACCCACAGCGAGCGCGAGCAGTTGCGTACGCATATGGCGCGCTATGCGGGGCGCCTGGTTCGTTATCAGAAGAACGCCAATTGGCGCGGTGTGGTCGACTGGGGACTGACGATCGGCAGCGCGGTGGCAGGCGTGTTCGCGCCCGTGATGTTTGTCGTTTCGGTGGCGACCCTTACTCGCAACACCCAAGCCGATCGGGCATGGAAAGCCCGCCACGCGGCACTCAAGTCGCTCGCGGATTATCTGGAACGACTGATTTGACGACTTTCCGCAAACTCGCCCCCGGCAAGCTCGTGATCGCCAGCCATAATGCAGGCAAGGTGCGCGAGATTCGGGCGCTGCTCGAACCTTATGGAATCAATCCGGTGTCGGCGGGCGATCTCGGCCTGCCTGAACCCGAGGAGACGGGGACGAGCTTTCGCGAGAATGCGCTGTTGAAAGCCCATGCGAGCGCGGCGTCGTCCGGGCTTCCTGCGCTCGCCGACGACAGTGGGCTGTGCGTCGACGCGCTCGGCGGGCGGCCGGGCGTTTACACCGCCGACTGGGCCGAACGGCAGTGGTTCGAGGGCAATCCCGGTCGCGACTGGTATCTGGCGATGGGCAAGGTCGAAGGGCTGCTTGCCGAACAGGGACCGGGCGTCGACCGCAGCGCCTGCTTCGTCTGCACCCTCGCGCTCGCCTGGCCCGACGGTCATGCCGAGGTTTTCGAGGGCCGGGCGGACGGAAGCCTCACATGGCCACCGCGCGGCAAGCTGGGCTTCGGTTATGATCCGGTGTTCGTTCCGGTCGGGAATGTGCTGACGTTTGCGGAGATCGACCCCGCGGAAAAGCATCGGATCAGCCACCGTGCCGATGCCTTTGCGAAGCTGGTGGCGGGGGTTTTGTGATACTCGCATCTTGGGGGTTTCGTCACCCTGAACTTGTTTCAGGGGCCATGGCCAGACCCCGCCGCCAGGCGCAGCACAGAATGCGAATGCGGGCCATGGATGCTGAAACAAGTTCAGCATGACGGTGGTGGAGGATCGTCGCTATAGGCCCCCCATGCCCGAACCGCTCGCCCTCTATGTTCACTGGCCCTTTTGCGTCAGCAAATGCCCCTATTGCGACTTCAACAGCCATGTCCGCGACAGCGTCGATCAGGAAGTCTGGCGCGCCGCCCTGATCGCCGATTTGCGGCACGAGGCGGCGTTGCTGCCGGGGCGGACCGTGACGTCGATCTTTTTCGGGGGCGGGACGCCCAGCCTGATGCCGCCGGCGACGGTCGCGGCGGTGATTGCCGAAGCCGCCGCAAGCTGGGGGCTGGCGGACGATTGCGAGATCACGCTCGAAGCGAACCCCAATTCGGTCGAAATCGCGGCCTTTGCCGACCTGGCGGCGGCGGGGATCAACCGCGTGTCGGTGGGCGTCCAGAGCTTTGACGCGGAGGCGCTTGCCTTTCTGGGCCGCGCGCACAGCGAGGATGAGGCGCGGCGGGCGATCGCGGTGGCCCAGGAGCATTTTGCGCGCGTCAGCTTCGACCTCATCTATGCACGGCCGGGGCAGACGCTGGCGGCATGGGAAAGCGAACTGTCGGACGCGCTCGGCTTCGGCACCGGCCATCTGTCGCTCTATCAGCTGACCATCGAGCCGGGGACGCGCTTCTGGGCGCTCGCGGCAAGGGGCGAGCTTGTGATTCCCGACGGCGACGCCGCGGCCGACCTGTTCGACGCAACGCAGGCGATGACGCGCGCCGCGGGCCTGCCGCGCTATGAAGTGTCGAACCATGCGCGGCCGGGCGAAGAGAGCCGACATAACCTCTCCTATTGGCGCTACGGCGATTATGCGGGTGTCGGGCCGGGAGCGCACGGGCGGCGGCTCGCGCAGGCGACCGAGCGCCACCGGAAGCCCGAAAACTTCACGGCCGCGGTGGCGCGCAACGGCCACGGGCTGAAGGTCGAGAGCGACCTGCCCGCGCACGAGCGCGCGACCGAGGCGATGCTGATGGGGCTGCGGCTGACCGAAGGCGTCGATCTGGCGCGCATCGAGGCGCGGTGCGAGCTGGGGCGTGCGGCGTTCGTCGATGCGGGCGCGGCGGCGCGGCTGGCGGGACAGGGGCTGATGGTCGCGGACGGCGATCGGCTGCGCGTCACCGATGCGGGAATCCTGCTGCTCGACTCGATCCTTTCCGAAGTGGTGCGGACGGGTTAGGCTCGCCAAACCCGCTTGCATCGAGCGAAGTCGAGATGCCCCGCAGCCTTGTGCCACGTCGATGGGTGTCTCGACTTCGCTCGACACGAGCGGATTGAGAGGAGCCGTTTTGCCGCAACATCTGATCCGCGACTGGGACGCCCATCTGGCGCACGAGAAGCGCCGGTCGGAGCATACGCGCCGCGCCTATATCGCGACCGCGGAGCGTTTCTGTGCCTTTCTGTCGCGGCATCGCGGCGGCGCGGTCGATGCGGCGATGCTGAAGGCGCTGACCGCCAACGACCTGCGCGCCTATCTCGCCGACCGCCGGGCCGAGGGGCTGGGCAATGCGTCGGCGGCGCGCGAACTCAGCGCGCTGCGCACCTTCCTGCGCTTCGTCGGCGGATCGGGCGCCAGCGTCCCGCAGATGCGCGCCCCGCGCGTCAAAAAAGGCCTGCCGCGCCCGGTTTCGCCCGCCGAAGCAATGCGATTGGCGCAGGATGTCGAGCAAAATGCGCGCGAAACCTGGGTCGGCGCGCGCGACTTCGCGCTGCTGCTGCTGCTCTATGGCGCGGGGCTGCGCATCGGCGAGGCGCTGGCGCTGACCGGCGCGGCGCTGCCGCTGGGCGAGACGCTGCGCGTCACCGGCAAGCGAAACAAGACGCGGATCGTTCCGGTGCTGCCCGCGGTGGCAAAGGCGGTGGCGCGTTACGTCGCGGCGTGCCCCTGGCCGATCGCGAAAGAGACGCCGCTGTTCCTCGGCGCGCGCGGCGGGCCGCTCCGGCCCGGCGTGGTGCGCGCCAGCGTGCGGTCGGCGCGGCGCGCGCTGGGACTGCACGAGCGGACGACGCCGCACGCGCTGCGCCACAGTTTCGCGACGCACCTGCTCGCGGGCGGCGCCGACCTGCGCAGCCTGCAGGAACTGCTCGGCCACGCCAGCCTCGCGTCGACGCAGGTTTATACCGCGGTCGACGCGGCGCATCTGCTCGACATTTACCGGAGCGCGCATCCGCGGGCGGAGTGACCCCGGAAGATCGGCCTCGGGAGTGCGAAGCGGACGTTCCAATTGACCGTCGCCCCGCCTTCGCCGCAAGCCGATATCAATCCTCGCGCACTTTCGGCTTCCACGTCACGACGCGATAGATGTAGAGCAGGATGATCGAGCCGATGGCGATCAGCGCGACGGGGCCGATCAAGCGTTCGACCTCGGCGAACTGGCGGCCGAACCAGCTGCCCGCGCCGGCGAGCGCGGCGATCCAGATCGTCGAGCCGGCGGCGGTCCAGACCAGGAACTTGGCCTGGTTCATCGCGACCATCCCCGCGGGCAGCGACACCATCGTTCGCGCGATCGGCATGAAGCGCATCACGAAGACAATGCCCGAGCCATAGCGGATGAACCAGTCGTGCAGCTTTTCGACCTCGTCCCAGTCGAGCGTCAGCCAGCGGCCGTAGCGGTCGACGAGCGGCTTCAGCCGTTCATAGCCGTACCAGCGGCCGATCCAGTACCAGACCCAGTTGCCGAGCGTCGTGCCCGCGACCGCGAACGCCACCAATGTCCAGTAATCGAAGCGCCCCTGTCCGACCATCACGCCGCCGAGGCTCATGATGACCTCCGACGGGATCGGGGGGAACACATTTTCGAGGAACATCAGGATCGCGATGCCGAGGTAGCCCCACGAATGGATGAGATCGAGGATGAAGTCGGTCATGGGAGATGGGGTTTCCTTATCGGGTTTGGACGATCTCTAGCCGTCATTGCGAGCGAAGCGAAGCAATCTCCAGCTTGCGCAGCACACAAGCGATAGCTGGAGATTGCTTCGTCCCCCGGATCAAGTCCGGGGTCCTCGCAATGACGCTATCCGCCGATCCGCCGCGCGATTGCGTCCCAGATCATGCCGGCGGTATCGCTGTTGTTGAAACGGTCGATGGCGACGATCCCGGTGGGCGAGGTGACGTTGATTTCGGTCAGCCATTCGCCGCCGATCACGTCGATGCCGACGAAGATCAGCCCGCGTTCCCTGAGCGCGGGGCCGAGCGCGGCGCAGATTTCCTGCTCCCGCGCCGTGAGGTCGGCGGCTTCGGCATAACCGCCGACCGCGAGGTTCGATCGGAACTCGCCCTCGCCGGGCTTGCGGTTGATCGCGCCCGCGACCTCGCCATCGACGAGCACGATGCGCTTGTCGCCCTGGGCAACGCTGGGCAGGAATTGCTGGACCATGAAGGGTTCGGGCCACACCTGTCCGAACAGCTCGACGAGCGCGCCGAGGTTGCCGCCGTCGGCGTCGATGCGGAACACCGCCTTGCCGCCGTTGCCGTGCAGCGGCTTGATGACGATGGCGCCGTGGCGCGCCTGAAAATCCTTCACCGCGCCCAAGTCGCGCGTCACCATCGTCGGCGGCATATATTCGGGGAAATCGAGCACGAAGATCTTTTCGGGGGCGTTGCGCACCGACACGGGGTCGTTGACCACCAAAGTTTCGCCCGCGATGCGCTCGAGCAGCCAGGTTCCGGTGAGATAGCCGAGGTCGAAGGGCGGATCCTGCCGCATCAGCACGACATCGACGTCGCGGCCGAGGTCGAGCGTGAGGGAATCGCCAAAGCGGTAATGATCGCCCGCCTCGCGCTTTGCCTCGACCACGTGATGCGCCTTCGTCGTCAGCCGCCCAGCCTCCCACGTCAGGCCGCGCACGTCGTAATGATAGAGGTCATAGCCGCGTTCGAGCGCCTTCAGCATCAGGTGAAAGCTGCTGTCGCCCCCGATGTTGATATTGTCCATCGGGTCCATTTGCACCGCGGCGCGCAGGGTCATTTTATTCTCCTCACAGCGCGCGCCATCAGGCCGCGCGCCTAACCTGAATCGTCATCCCGGCGAAGGCCGGGATCTCGTCGTCGCAATCGGACGCACCGGCGAGATCCCGGCCTTCGCCGGGATGACGGAATGGAGCGTTGTTGCTGCCACCCGTCACGGTTGCCAGACGTGGACCAGATGGCGTGGCAGGCGCCGCGGCGCAAGAAGCATCACGTCGATGCGTATGTCGTCGTGCGGCCGGGCGAAGCGCGGGCTGAGCATTGCCGCCGCCGCGGCGACGCGGCGCAGGCGATAAGGATCGATGGCGAGGTCGAGGTCGGCGGCGCGGTCGCGCCATTTGACCTCGATGAAGGCGACGGTGCGCCCGCGGCGCGCGACCAGATCAACCTCGCCGACGGGGACGCGCAGCCGCTCGCCCAGGATGCGCCAGCCGTGGAGACGCAGCCACCAGGCGGCGCGGCGCTCGGCGCGGCGGCCGCGCGCTTCGGCGGCGGCGCGGGTCAAGCCTGTTCCTTGAGCGCGAGCGCGCGGGCGTAGATTTCGTGGCGGTCGCGGCCGAAGCGTTTGGCGACCGCTTTCGCCGCCTGCGCGACAGGCTTGTCGGCCATGGCGGCGTGCAGCGCGGCGTCGAGCGTCGCGTCGTCGGCCTCTTCGGCGGCCGCTTCGCCGGGCGGGCCGACGATAATGACGATCTCGCCCTTCGGCGGGGCGTTTTCATAGCGCGCGGCGAGGTCGGCGAGCGGGCCGGTCACGCATTCCTCGTAAAGCTTGGTAATTTCCCGCGCGACCGCCGCCTCGCGATTGCCGAGCCCGGCGGCGAGCGCGGCCAGCGCCGCGGCGAGGCGCGGGCCGCTTTCGTAGAAAACCAGCGTGGCGCGCAGGCCCGCGAACTCGGCGATCGTGTCGGCGCGCGCCTTGGTCTTGCTCGGCAGGAAGCCCGCGAAGAGGAAGCGGTCGCTCGGCAGCCCCGAGAGGGTGATCGCGGCGATCGCGGCGCAGGGGCCGGGCAGGGTGGTGACGTGCCGCCCCGCCGCGCGCGCGTCGCGAACCAGTCTGTAACCGGGGTCCGAAATCAGCGGGGTTCCGGCGTCCGACACCAGCACGACGACCTCGCTTGCCATGCGGGCAACCAGCGCGGCGCGCGTGCGGTCGTCGCTGTGGTCGTGATAGGGGGTCATCGGCACGCGCAGGCCAAGGTGCGCCAGCAGCCTGGCGGTGACGCGCGTATCCTCCGCCGCGATCAGGTCGGCCGACGCCAGCGTCGCCGCGGCGCGCGCGGTGATGTCGCCGAGGTTGCCGATGGGGGTCGCGACGATATAGAGACCGGGCAAGGGAGAATCTGAGATGGTCGAATCTGGCATGACGCCGAAAATGGCAGAAACTGCCCCAAACTGCTATGACGGCTCGCGCCAAAATGATGCGTCGCCGCGGCGGCAATTGCTGCGCGGACTCGGCGCGGTGGCGCTGGCGGGGGTGCTCGCCGCGTGTCAGGTCGTGCCCAGGACCGGCGGCCCCGCGACCCCGCCGCCGCCGAGCGATCCGGGCGAAAGCGTCGGCCCCGGCCTGCCCACCGACACCGACCGCCACCGCGTCGCGCTGCTCGTCCCGCAGACGGGACCCAACGCCGATGTCGGCACCGCGATCGCCAATGCGACGACGATGGCGCTGCTCGATTCGCGCACCGAGCGCGTGCGCATCACCACCTATGACACGGCGCTCGGCGCGGCCGCGGCGGCGCGGCAGGCGGTCGCCGACGGCAACAAGCTGATCCTGGGGCCGCTGCTGAGCGAAGATGTCGCGGCGGTCGCGCCGATCGCGCGCGGCGCGAAAATCCCGGTGCTGAGCTTTTCAAACGACACGAGCGTTGCGGGCAATGGCGTCTTCATCATGGGGTTCGTCCCCGGCCAGTCGGTCGAGCGCATCGTCGCCTTTTCGCGCGCCAGGGGGCATCAACGCTTCGGCGCGCTGGTGCCCAGGAATGTCTATGGCGACCGCTCGGCGGCGGCCTTCCGCGCCGCGGTGGCCGAGGCGGGGGGCACGCTCGTCGCGCTCGAAAGCTATGACCGCAGCGCGGCAGCGCTGACCGGCGCGGCGCGGCGGCTGGCCAATGCGGGCGCGATCGACGCGGTGCTGATCGCCGACAGCGGCGGCAACGCCATTCGCGCCGTACCGGTGGTCAAGGGCGCGGGCGAGCGCCAGATTCTCGGCACCGAGCTGTGGAACACCGACGCCGCGCTCGCGGGCAATGCGGCGATGCGCGGGGCGTGGTTCGCCAGCGTCTCCGACGGCCTCTATGGCCAGCTCGCGACCAAATATCGCACACGCTTCGGCCGCGCGCCGTACCGGCTGGCGAGTCTTGGCTATGATTCGGTGCTGCTCACCGTTCGGATCGCGCGCGACTGGAAGCCGGGGACCAATTTCCCGGTGAACCGGCTGCTCGCCGCCGACGGCTTCGGCGGCATCGACGGCATTTTCCGCTTCAACAACCGCGGCATCGCCGAGCGCGCGCTCGAGGTGAGCGAGATCGGCGCCGGGGGCTTTCGCGTCATCGACCCCGCGCCGACCAAATGGTGAGCGCGCGCTTGCGTGACCAAGCGGCCACAGTCGGCCGAAAAGCGGCGCCAGATTGCCGCCGCCACCTTTACGGCGCCGCCGCGATCACTATATGAACAACGGTCGCGCCGCGGCTTGATGCCGCGCGCCCCTGTGAAATGATCAAGGAGATACAGCTATACGCCCGCCCATGACCCGTCGCCCGATGGCGCCGCTGCCGCCGAAGAACGGCCCGCGATACAATGAATTCATCGCCTCCCCGAAAGTCCGCGTGATCGACGAGGAAGGCGAAAATCTGGGCGTAATGCTGACTGCCGAAGCGATCGAACAGGCGGCCGAGGTCGGACTCGACCTGGTTGAAGTGTCCCCGAACGCCGACCCGCCGGTGTGCAAGTTCCTCGACGTCGGCAAGTATAAATATGAGGCGCAGAAAAAGGCGAACCTCGCCCGCAAGAGCCAGAAGACGCAGGAGATCAAGGAGATCAAGATGCGTCCGAACATCGACGACCATGATTTCGATGTGAAGATGAAGAAGGTCTTCGACTTCCTCGAGGAAGGCGACAAGGTCAAGATGACCATGCGGTTCCGCGGCCGCGAGATGAGCCACACGCAGCTGGGCCTCAACGTGCTCCAGCGCGTCGCCGAACTGACCGCCGAGGTCGCGAAGGTCGAGGCGCACCCGCGCACCGAAGGCCGTCAGATGCTGATGGTGCTGGCGCCGAAATAGGCGCCGGGCGAATCGCGGGCCGTCACCCCCGCCTTCGCGGGGACGACGAGATCATTCGCCGATCCGAAAATCGAGGGCGGTCGTTCCACCGGGGCGGCCGCCCGCTTCATATCGGCGCTCGACCATCCGGGCCCTGCCGTCCGTCGCCACCGCGATCAGTGTCGAGGCGCGCGTGCCATAAACCTCACCCATCAGGAACAGCGCCGGGCTGCCTTCCGCCGTCAGCGTGTCGAGCAGCCCTTCGGGATCGCCGCCCGCCGCCGCCACCGCCGCGAGCGCGGCGCGCAGCCGCTCCGCGCGTGGGCAGGGGCGGTCGACGGGTTCGTTCGCGAGCGCGTGGACGCCCGGCGCAAGGCTTGAAATCTGCGGCCGCGGCCGGTTGGTGAAACGGCGCGGACCGTGGCTGCCGACCGCAAACAGGTTGAAGGCGTTGAAGCGGTCGAGGTCGGCCGCCGCCGGGTCGGCGAAGCGGCCTTGCCCGCTCAGCAGATCGGTCACGATCGCGCCGCGCGAGTCCTTCGCCGGATCGGGCATCGCGCCGCGAACATTGGTCACGACGACGGCGCGGCCGCTCTGGGTGTGGACGCCGAGCCACGTGCCGCCCGCCTGGAGATCGCGCCCCGCGACAATGCCACTGCCGTCGTCCCACGCATGGAGCGGCGCGGCGGGGCGTGCATGAAACTCGTCGCGATTGCCGATGAGGATGATCGGCCAGTCGGGATGGACGCGGTAGGCAAGGGCGACGACGCACATGCGCGCCCATATCGGGTCGACCGGCGGCCTTGCCAAGCCTCTTGACAAGTTCCTTGGTTGAATGTTCAATCAACTTCTTTGTCGAGGGAGGTCGCCGATGGCCGACGAGTTCGCGAAGATGGGCGAAAGCCTGCGCGCCAAGACGGGCAAGGGGCTGGATGAATGGGTGGCCACCGCGCGCAGCACCGGGATCGCCGGCCATATGGCGCTGGTGAATCACCTGAAAACCGAACATGGGCTGGGTCATGGCTATGCCAATATGATCGTCCATGCCGCGAATGCCTCGTCGTCGCTGTCGCAGGATGACGACGCGCTGGTCGATGCCGCGTTCGACGGCGCCAAAGCGCATTGGCGGCCGCTCTACGACCGGCTGGTGGCGCTGGTTCGGGGTTTTGGCGGCGATGTCGGGCTGGCGCCCAAAAAGGGCTATGTCAGCCTCCGCCGCAAGAAGCAGTTTGCGCTGCTGATGCCCTCGACCAAGGATCGCTTCGACATCGGCCTCGCGCTGAAGGGGGAGGAACCGGTCGGCAGGCTCGAACTGGCGGGGAGCTGGAACGCGATGGTCTCGCACCGCATCCGCATCAACGCGGGCGAGGAGCCGGGGGGCGCGGTGGCGGACTGGCTGCGCGCGGCCTACGATCGTGCGGGCTGAGGGTTCGCGATGAACGCCGCCGATACACGCCAGCGCATATTGGCGACCGCGATGGAGCTGTTCTGGGAGAAAGGCTATCTCTCGACCTCGGTGTCCGACATCCTGTCGCGCAGCCAGGTTCATTCGGGCAGCCTCTATCATTTCTTCCCCGGCAAGCAGGACGTGCTCGTCGGCGTGCTCGAACTTTATCGCGACGGGATCGAGGAGATGTTGCTCGCGCCCAACTGGGCGGGGGTCGACGATCCGATCGAGCGCGTCTTTGCACTGCTTGGCGGGTATCGCACCCATCTGATCGTCACCGATTGCACCTATGGCTGTCCGATCGGCAGCCTCGCGCTCGAAATCCACGAGCCCGACCCCGTGGTGCGCGAGTTGATGGCGGCGAACTTCACCAACTGGTCCGCGGCGATCGCGCGCTGCTTCGACGCGGCCGCCGACCGCCTGCCGCCCGGCACCGACGCAAAGGCGCTCGGCGAGTTCGTGCTGACGGTGATGGAGGGCGCGGTGATGCAGGCGCGCACCTATCGCGACATCGGCTATTTCGACCGCAACATTGCTGTATTGCGCGACTATATCACCATGTTGCTGGCGACGGCGAAGCGTGATAGTTTCGTCTGATCTTTCTGGAGGGGGGAGACGATGATGACGGATGCCGTAAAGACGCCCTTGCACCTGTGGGTGGTGGGGATCGTGTCGTTGCTGTGGAACGCCTTTGGCGCGTTCGACTATGTGATGACCAAGCTCAAGAATCCCGGCTATATGGCGGCGTTCACGCCCGAACAGCAGGCGTATTTCTATAATTTTCCGCTCTGGGCCAATGTCGGCTGGGCGTTGGGGGTGTGGGGATCGGTGCTGGGGTCGGTGTTGCTGCTCGCGCGCAGCCGCCATGCGGTGACCGCCTTTCTGTTGTCGCTCGTCGGGCTGGCGATCAGCAGCATCTATCAGTTCGGGATGCACTATGGCGACCTGGAGCGGATGTTCGGGACGTTCCCGATGATCTTTACCGCGGTGATCTGGGTGATCGTGATCGCGCTGTTCCTTTATGCGCGCGCGCAGGCGGCGAATGGCGTGCTGCGCTGAATATGTCTGCTGAGGGGTAGGGAAGGGACATACCGAACGCCCGCCATTCCCGCGCTCGCGGGAATGGCGACGCTGTCAGGATAGGAAATCTCGACCACCGGCCGTCTCCATCTTCGGGCATCGGCCAGGGCGGCCTGATCGCGCCGCCAAAACCGGCGCCCTCCGTCGGTCGCGCGGCATGGTATTTGGCGATAGTCTCCATCGTCTCCTCCAGGTGCGGCTTTACTTGTGCCCGCACATTCCTATGTCGGGTGGATGGTCAGCTTCGCGCCCTCGCTCCCCAAGGATTTTTCGCAGCTCTCGTTGGCCGAGGCCGCCGAACTGCTCGCCGCGCGGAAGCTGCCGCCGGTCGAAAGCTGGCACCCCGAGCGCACCGGCGACAGCGCGATGGAAATCCGCGCCGACGGCAGCTGGTATCATGAGGGCGGGCGGATCAACCGGCCCGCGATGGTCAAACTCTTCTCGACGATCCTCCGCCGCGAGGCCGACGGCAGCCATGTTCTTGTCACCCCGGCCGAAAAGCTCGTCATCGCGGTCGAGGACACGCCCTTTCGCGCGGTCGAGATGAAGAGCGAAGGCGCCGGCGCGACGCGCAAACTCATCTTTCGCCTCGACACCGACGACCTCATACTCGCGGGCGCCGATCACCCGCTCAGCTTCGGCCGCGACCCCGACCATCCCGACCCGCGGCTGCATGTGCGCGGCGCAATCGGCAACGGGCTCGAGGCGCGGATTGACCGGGCGCTCTATTATGAACTCGCCGACATCGCGCTGGCGGAGGGCGGCGATCCCATCGCGATCTGGTCGAACGGCGCGCAATTTCCATTGGTCGACCGCTGATGCTCTCCGCCAAATTGCGCGACGCGCTCGCCAATCTGCTCCCCGGACCGGGGGAGGACGAGGCCTATCTGGGCACGCCGACGCTGCGCGATGCCGCGGTGCTCATCGCCTTCACCGATCGCGCCGACCCCGGCGTCATCCTGACCCAGCGGCCGCAATGGTTGCGCAGCCACGCGGGGCAGGTCGCCTTTCCGGGCGGCAAGATCGACCCCGGCGACCGTGACGCGATCGACGCCGCGCTGCGCGAGGCGGAGGAGGAGATCGGCCTCAGCCGCCGCGACGTGATGATCGCGGGGGTTACCGAGCCCTATCGGTCGGGCAGCGGCTATCGCATCACCCCCGTGCTGGGCGTCATCCCGCCCGACCTGCCGCTCGACCCCAATCCCGACGAGGTCGAGGACTGGTTCGAGGTGCCGCTCGACATATTGTTCGACCCCGACAATTATGCGCGCCAGCACGCGCATTGGCAGGGACAGGACCGGCATTATTATGACATGGACTGGCAGGGACGGCGGATCTGGGGCGTGACCGCGGGCATCATCGTCAATCTGGCGCGGCGCCTGCCCGCGGGGTGGCACCGGTGACGTGCCTGCCCGATGCGGCATGGCGCCAGCGGCCGGGGCTGCGCCGCATCGTCGCCGCGCTTGCTGCCGATGGCGGCGCGGTCAAGGTCGTTGGCGGCGCGGTGCGCGACACGCTGCTGGGTCTGGACGTCACCGACATCGACCTTGCGACCCCGCTGGTGCCGGAGGAGGTGACGCGGCGGCTCGAGGCGGCGGGGATCAAGGTGATCCCGACGGGCATCGCGCACGGCACCGTCACCGCGATCGCCAGCGGCGATCATCACGAGATCACGACGCTGCGCCGCGACGTCGCGACCGACGGCCGCCGCGCGACGGTGGCCTTTGCCGACGATTGGCGGGGCGATGCGGCGCGGCGCGATTTCACGATCAATGCGCTCTATGCCGATCCCGATAGCGGCGAAATCGACGACTGGTTCGGCGGCCTCGCCGATCTGGCGGCCGGGCGCGTCGCCTTCATCGGCGACGCCGCGACGCGCATTGCCGAGGATCATCTGCGCATCCTGCGCTTCTATCGCTTCGCCGCGCGCTTCGGGCGCGGCGACCTCGATCCCGCCAGCCACGCCGCGGTCGTCGCGGCGCGCCAGTCGCTCAAAAGCCTGTCGCGCGAGCGCATCGCCGACGAGCTCACCAAGATACTGGCGCTCCCCGACCCGCGCGCGATCGTCGCGCAGATGCACGGTGACGGCATTTTCGCGGTGCTGCTGCCCGAACTCGACACGGGCTTTGCCGCGACGCTCGACCGGCTGCTCGCCAGCGAAGCCGCGGCGGGCATCCCGCCGGCGCCGCTCCGCCGCCTCGCCGCGCTGCTCCCGGCCGATGCCGCGATCGCCGAACAGGTGGCGAGCCGTTTGCGCCTGTCGACGCGCCAGCGCAAGCATCTCGCCGCGCTTGGCGGCCATCGCCATGATGTCGCGCGCCCGGTGCGCCAGCTCGCGCACGCGATCGGCGTCGACGCGGCGCGCGATGTGCATCTGCTCGCGGGCGACCCCGCGGCGCTTCCTGCCCTCGCCGATTGGCAGGTTCCGGCGCTGCCGCTGAAGGGCGGCGACATCGTCGCGCGCGGCATCGCCGCGGGGCCGGAAGTGGCGCGCATCCTGAAGGCGGTGGAGGCGGCGTGGGTGGCGGAGGATTTTCCCGGCGCCGCGCGCGTCGCCGAGCTGGTCGATCAGAAGATCGGCCGTGTGAGCGACCGCCGCCAATAGTCGAGCGCGGCCTCGCCATCCATCGGCCGCGCGAACAAATATCCCTGCCCGAAGTCGCAACCGAGCGCCGAGAGCAGCCGCGCCTGATCGGTCGTCTCGACCCCCTCGGCGGTGGTTTTCATCCCTAGCACTTCGGCGAGGCTCTGGATGGTGCGGACGATCGCCACCTTGTCGCGGTCGTCGACCATATGCTCGACGAAGCTGCGGTCGATCTTGAGCACGTCGATCGGCAGCCGCTGCAGATAGGCCAGATTTGAATAGCCGGTGCCGAAATCGTCCATCGCGACGCGCGCGTCGAGCGCCTTCAGTTCGCGCAGCACCGACAGCGCCAGGTCGGGATCGCCGATGATCGCGCTTTCGGTGAGTTCGATCATCAGCCGTTCGCCGCCGATACCGTGTTTTTCGAGCGCCTGCCGCACAACCCCGGCGACATCGTCGCGCACCAGCTGGATCGCCGAGACATTGACCGAGAAATAGGCGTTGACGATCTGTCCGCCGTTCTGCCGGTCCCAGTCGGCGAGCACTGCCGCCGCCTTGCCGATCGCCCATTGGCCGAGCGGGACGATCAACCCCGAATCCTCGGCGATCGGGATGAACTCGGTCGGCGACACCGCGACGCCGCTGCCATTGTCCCAGCGCGCGAGCGCCTCGAACCCCGCGACGCGCCCGGTCGCCATCTCGACGAGCGGCTGAAAGGCGAGGTGCAGCCGATCCTCCTCGATCGCGTTGCGCAGTTCGGTTTCGAGTCCGAAGCGGTTGTCGGACAGCATCGCCGCTTCGGGCTCATAGATTTCGATGCGATCGGTCTGTTTCGCGCGCTTGAGCGCGATCTGCGCGTGACGGATCTGGTCCGCGACGTCGATTTCGTCGGTCGGCAGGATCGAACAGCCGAGCGCGCAATCGACGCTGACCTTCAGCTCGCCGATGCGGAACGGATGGTCGAAACAGCCGCGGATGCGCCGCGCCATTTCGCGCACATCGGCGCGTCCGCCGACGATTCGCGTCGAAATTGCGAACTCGTCGCCCCCGGTGCGCGCCAGTATATCGCCGCTGCGCAGGCTCGATTTCAGCCGTCGCGCGACGGTGATGATCAGCTCGTCGCCCGCCATCGGGCCGATATGTTCGTTGATGCGCGAAAAGCGTGCGAGGTCGAGCAGCAGCACGGCATGGTCGGCGCCGGAGGCCTCGCCATGCGCGCGCTGTTCGACCAGTTCCTCGAACCCCGCGCGGTTGGGCAGGCCGGTCAGGCTGTCCGACACCAGTTCGCGGCGCAGGTTGCGCTCGGTCATCATTTCCTGGGTGCGATCGATCAGCGTCAGCAGAAAAAGCCCGTCGTCGTCCGTTTCGGTGGGCAGCGGGCCGATATGCCCGCGCAGGTCGCGCGCTGCCGGTCCCTCGCCCAGCTGGCACGAAAACTCCTGCGCCTCGCCCGGCTGTTGCGATGCGCGTTCGACCGCGCGCAGAAGCTCGATCGGCGCGTCGGCGCCGACCGGCGACAGGCTCAGCCGGTCGAAAGCGGCGTTGCTCGCGTGGAGGCGGAAATTGCCGCGCGCCATCGGCCTGACCAGCGCGGCCGGCACCGGCAGCGCGTCGATCCAGCCGACAAACAACAAAGGCCGGTCTTCGCCGGTTCGATCAATAGGCATAACAGCGGGTTTTGTGCGACCTTTCCCCATTTACCCATGCCTAGGGTGCGGGGAGTAAAGAAGGGATTTACGGCAGCGCGCTTTTGCGCTCAGTCGAAGCGATTGTTGCGCGGAAAACCGGTCGGCGGCATCCGTCCCGCCGCGCCGCGCGCGACGCGCCACGGCGCCAGATCGGTTTCGGTGCGCGTGCGGCCGCTGTCGCCGCCCATCGCCCAGCTCAGCCCGTCGGCGAGGACAAAGCTCACCGCGTCGGACAGGCCGCCGTCGCGATAGCGTTGCAGCATCACCCCCTGGCCGCGCGCCATCACCGGCACTTCGGCGAGCGGAAAGACGACGAGCTTGCGATTCTCGCCGACCACCGCGACGCTGTCGTCGCCCGGCGCGACCGGGCGCACGACCGCAAGCGTCGCCCTGGGCTTCAGGTTGACGACGTTGCGGCCCTTGCGCGTCTCGGCGGTGACGTCATCCGTCCGGACGATGAACCCATGTCCGCTCGTCGAGGCGAGCAGCAGGCGACCCTCGGCGCTCGCGGGGAGCATCGCGACGATGCGCGCGTCGGGGTCGATGTCGACCATCAGCCGCAGCGGCTCGCCGAATCCGCGCCCGCCGGGCAATTTGTCGGCGCCGACGGTGAAAAAGCGCCCGTCGCTCGCGGCGATCAACAGCTTGTCGGTGGTTTGCGCATGGGCGGCGAAGAGCAGCTCGTCGCCTTCCTTGAACTTGAACTCGCCCCACTGACCTTCCGCGACATGGCCGCGCTGCGCACGGATCCAGCCGCGCTTCGACAGGATCACCGTCACCGGTTCCTTTTCGATCATCGCATCCAATGGAATCTCGCGCGTTGGTGCGGCTTCGGCGATCGTCGTGCGCCGCGCGCCGAGCCGCGTTTCGAGCCCATAGACGTCGCGCAGCTTCTTGAGGTCGGCGCGCAACCGCTTTCGTTGCAGCGCCGGGCTTTCGACCAGCCTGGCCAGCTCCTCGCGCTCGGCGGTCAGGTCGGCCTGCTCGCGTTTCAGCTCCATTTCCTCGAGCTTGCGCAAGGACCGCAGGCGCATGTTGAGGATCGCCTCGGCCTGGCGGTCGGTCAGCGCGAACTCGGCGATCATCACCGGCTTGGGTTCGTCCTCGGTGCGGATGATCTCGATGATCCGGTCTAGGTTCAGAAAGGCGATGATGTAGCCGGCAACCAGCTCCAGCCGGTCGTCGATCTTCGCGATCCGGTGCTGCGCGCGGCGGACGAGCACGACGATCTGATGCGCGAGCCATTCGGCGAGCAGCTGTTTCAGCCCCATCACCTTCGGCGTGCGCGTCGCGTCGAGGACGTTCAGATTGAGCGCGAAGCGGCTTTCGAGGTCGGTCAGCCGATAGAGGCTGTCCTTCAGCACATCGGGGTCGACGTTGCGGCTCTTGGGCACCAGCACGATGCGGATGTCCTCGGCGCTTTCGTCGCGGACATCTTCCAGAATCGGCAGTTTCCTGTCGGCGATCAGCTGCGCGATCTGTTCGATCAGCTTGCCCTTGGCGACGCCATAGGGGATTTCGCTGATGACAAGCTGCCAGGTGCCGCCGGACAGCTTCTCGACCCCGTCGGCTTCCCATTGGCCGCCCGCATCCTTGCCGGTCGAAAAGCGCGCGCGGACGCGAAAGCTGCCGCGCCCGCTTTCATAGGCCTGCGCGATCGTCTCGGCGCTGTCCGCGACGATGCCGCCGGTGGGGAAATCAGGGCCCTTGACATGGGTGAGCAGGTCCGAAAGCTCGGCCTTCGGATTGTCGAGCAGCAGCAGCGCGGCGTCGATCACTTCGGCGGCATTGTGCGGCGGGATGTTGGTCGCCATGCCGACCGCAATCCCGCTCGCGCCATTGGCCAGCAGGTTGGGGAAGAGGCCCGGCATGATCTCGGGCTCTTCATCCTCGCCATTATAGGTGGGGCGGAAATCGACGGTGCCTTCGTCCAGCCCCGCCATCAGGTCGATCGCAACGCGCGTCAGCCGCGCCTCGGTATAGCGATAGGCGGCGGCATTATCGCCGTCGATATTGCCGAAATTGCCCTGACCGTCGACGAGCGGATAGCGGAGCGAAAAATCCTGCGCGAGGCGGACCATCGCGTCGTAAACCGCGGTGTCGCCGTGCGGGTGGAACTTGCCGATGACGTCGCCGACGACGCGCGCCGACTTCTTGTAACCCTGGCTCGGGTCGAGCCGCATCGCGCGCATCGCCCACAACAGGCGGCGGTGGACGGGTTTCAATCCGTCGCGCAGGTCGGGAAGCGAGCGCGCGGTGATCGTCGACAGCGCATAGACGAGATAGCGCTGCGACAGCGCGCTGTCGAACGGGGTATCGATGCTGTTGCCGGGGTCGGAAGGGGGAAGGTCGTCGGTTGTGCTGGCCATTATCGGCCGCCGATAGCAAGGCTGGCGCGCCAAGGCAAAGCCTTGCGTCGGCGCGCCCGACCGGGCCGCATGAGCGCCCGCAAAGGGTCAGCCCGCGCGATGCTCGCCGCGCACCCAGCGCACCGTGCCCGACGAAGCGCGCATGACGACGCTTTCGGTGGTCAGCACGCCGCCGCGGCGGCGCTTCACGCCGCGCAGCAGCGACCCGTCGGTCACCCCCGTCGCGGCGAAGATCACATCGCCTCTCGCCAGATCGTCGAGATCATAGACGCGGTCGAGATCGTCGATCCCCCATTTTTTGGCGCGCAGCCGCTCGTCGTCGTTGCGGAACAGCAGGCGGCCCTTGAACTGGCCGCCGACGCAGCGCAGCGCCGCGGCGGCGAGCACGCCCTCGGGCGCGCCGCCCGACCCCATATAGAGGTCGATATTGGTGTCGGGGTTGGTCGTCGCGATCACCCCGGCGACGTCGCCGTCGGGGATCAGCGCCACGCCGCAGCCGATCGCTCGCAGTTCGGCGATGATCGCCTCGTGGCGCGGGCGGTCGAGCACGCACACGATAATCTCTTCGGGCGCGACGCCTTTTTCGCGCGCGACCGCGGCGACATTCTCTTGCACGCTCTTGTCGAACCCGATGATGTCGGGCGAATAGCCGGGGCCGACCGCCAGCTTGTCCATATAGACGTCGGGCGCGTTGAGCAGGCAGCCTTCCTCGGCGATCGCGAGCACCGCGAGCGCGTTGGGGCCGGCCTTGGCGGTGATCGTCGTGCCTTCCAGCGGGTCGACCGCAATGTCGATCTTCGGCCCCTTGCCGGGCGCATTGCCGACCTTCTCGCCGATATAGAGCATCGGAGCCTCGTCGCGCTCGCCCTCGCCGATGACGATCGTGCCGTCCATATAGAGCGTGTTGAAGGCGCCCCGCATCGCCTCGACCGCGGCGGCGTCGGCGGCTTTCTCGTCGCCGCGGCCGATCAGCCGGGCGGCGGCGATCGCCGCGGCTTCGGTGACGCGCACCATTTCGAGCACGAGCACCCGGTCGAGGTTGCTGCCGCTTTTCGTCATTTCCGCCACTCTCCGTCTTTACTTGCTGCGCCCCTTCGGCATGGTGGGCGCCATATGGCGCGCCGCCCCGCTTGTCGAGAATGCTTCGCCCGATTCGCCGCGGCTTTCGCGCTCTCATGCGTCATCCCCGTGACGGCGGGGGCGCAGGTGCAGGGGCCGCCCGCGCCGCCGCCGCCGCGCGATGCCGAAAGCGCGGTCGCCAATGCCAGGGAGCTTGTCGATCCGATCCGGCGCTGCAAGCCTGCCGGTGACGGGACGATCACCGTCTGCGGCACCGACACCGAACGCCACCGGCTGACTCCCGAACTGCGCGCGATAGCGGGCGTCGGCCGCGAGGCGTCGCCGAAGCTGCCGCGCGCCGAAGCGCGGGCGATGAGCCTCGACAAGCTGCCCTATAACTGGATCTCGATCGGCGGCCGCTATGCGCCCGGCCCCGAATATAATGCGCTTTACGAGATGGCGAAGGAACGCACCGATCCCGAGACGGGAACGCCGCCGCCCTCGGAAGAGCCGGAACATTAACCCACTTCGTCATCCCGGCAACTCACTTCGTCATCCCGGCGAAGGCCGGGATCTCTCCCTTACGGTGTGACGCACCGGCGAGATCCCGGCCCTCGCCGGGATGACGGCAGGAAGGGACAGTTCAAAGCGCCAGGATCGGCATGTGCATCGGCGCGCCGACGACATGCTCCGACGCGCCGAGCGCCGCGAGCGCCGCATGGATCGCGCGGGCCGGGCCCTCGTGCGTCACCAGCACGATGACGACGCCGTTGCCATCCTCGCTGCCGCGCTGGATCAGGCTTTCGATCGACACGCCCGCGTCGCGCATCGCCGCCGCGATCTCGGCGAGCACGCCGATCCGGTCCTCGACGATCAGGCGGACATAATGTTTGCCGACGCGCGCGCCGGCATCGGCGGCGGGCGCGGCGTCGAGCGCATCGACGGGCATCGCAAAGGCGGGGCCATATTCGTCGCGCGCGATGTCGATGATGTCGGCGACGATCGCGGAGGCGGTCGGCCCGGCGCCCGCGCCCGCGCCCTCGAAGAACAGGCGGCCGACAAAATTGCCCTCGGCGACCACGGCGTTGAGCGCGCCGGGGACATAGGCGAGCGGATGGTCGGCGGGCACCAGGCATGGCTGGACATGCTGGTAGAGGCCGGTCGCCCCCCGTTCGGCCATGCCGATCAGGCGGACGCGGTGGCCGAGCGCTTCGGCCTCGCGGATGTCGGCGGCGATCAGGCCCCGGATGCCGTCGGCGGTCACCGCGCCGATGTCGAGCCGCGTCCCGAAACAGAGCGCGGCGAGGATCGACAATTTATGCGCGGCGTCGATGCCGTCGACGTCAAAGGTCGGATCGGCCTCGGCATAGCCCTCGGCCTGCGCGGCCGCGAGCGCGTCGGCGAAGCTCGCGCCGTTCCGTTCCATCTGGGTCAGTATATAATTGCAGGTGCCGTTGAGGATGCCATAGACGCGCGCGATCTCGTTCGCCGACGCGCCTTCGCGGATCGCCTTGATGACGGGAATGCCGCCCGCGACCGCGGCTTCATATTTCAGCGGCGTGTCCTTTTCCTCGGCGATTCGCGCCAGATCCAGCCCGTGATGCGCGATCATCGCCTTGTTCGCGGTGACCAGCGCCTTGCCCGCGCCGAGCGCGCGGCGCGCCAGCGTCAGCGCCGATCCGTCGGCGCCGCCGATCATCTCGACGACGACATCGACGTCGCCCGCCGCGACGAGCGCGTCCATATCGTCTTCCCAGCGATAGGGGGACAGGTCGATGCCGCGATCCTTGTGCCGGTCGCGCGCCGACACCGCGACGATTTCGATCGGCCGACCCGCGCGCCGCGCGATCAGCCCGCGATTCGCCTCGAGCAGCCGCACGACGCCGCCGCCGACGACACCGATCCCGGCAAGCGCGACGCGCAGCGGCGGGCGGGGGACGGGCGGGGCGACAGGGGACGACATGATCAAAGACTCCAGGCCAGGGCTCGCGGGGGCAGCCCCCGTCATTGCCGCCGCCCTATCGGCTTTTCCACTGGAGACAAGCCCGCTGCGCCTTTCGCGCGCCGAAGCCGATCTTTATCCCCTGGCTTATCCCTCCGGTGGCTTGCGCGTTCGCGTGCATTCGCCGAGCGCGCCGAGCACCACGGCATAATCCGACGCCGCCTTTCGCCGATCCGCGGGCGCGGTGCCCGCCAGCTTGTCCAGCGGCAACTGGCGCGGCAGGCCGCAGGCGAGGCGGTACCAGGCGAGCGTGTCGCGCGCGGGGACCGCCGCCGACCCGTCGACAATCTCGCCGAAGGCCGCGGCCCAGCGCCGCGACCCGTCGGCGGCGGTCAGCACGGTCAGCGATACGGGTTCGCCCGTCGCCGTGTTCAGGAACAGCTGCGTCTCGCCCTCGCCGGGCAGCGTGCCGGGGACGTGAAAGCCGTTGGCGATGCCCGTGATCGCGGGCGGCGCGCCGGGTTTGACGAGCTCGGTCAGGATCGCACGCAATCGCGCCTCGGTCGCCGCATCCCACGGCAGTTGGGCGTCGGGCGCGACCAGCTGGACGCTGCCCGTGTCGTTCGTTCCGGCGGCGGCGCCCGCGACGGGACGGGCAAAGAGCAGGACCGGCTGCTTGCGCTTCAGCTTCGCGGGCTTGCCGCGCGCGTCGTCCGGCAGGTCGACCAGATAGGAGATTCGTGCGGCCAGTGGATCGCTCCCGCGAATCAGGCGCACGACGTCGGCCTCCACATAGAATCGCGTGTGGGCGGGCGCGACGCCGGGCGCACGCTCGGCTTTCAGCGCGGCGGCGCGGTGGATGCGCGCGTGCAGCACGATCGGCGCCGCGGTGGCAAGGTCGGCGATGTCGGCATAGCTGTAGGGACTGGTGCCGGTGGCCGGCTCATTCGTCTGCATCGCCGAAACACTCGGGATTCCAAGGGTTAGCGTCAGGGCGCCGGCGATGAAGGCGGCGTGGGGGAGGCGCATGGTCGATCCTCTTTCCATTTTTTCGCATCGTCGGTGACACCGGTATCGGTGCCGGAAACCCCATCATGGGACAGGGCACATTAACCGCTGATAAAGGGTTTGCGAATGTGCCGCCACCGCGATAGGACGGGCGCGAAGTGTCCGGCGAGAACATAATATGCCGGATGCAGTGCCGTCGGGTCTGTGAAAGCGCATCGGAAATCATCCGGGCATTTGGCAACCGTCCCGATGGTTGGGAATTGGTGTCAGGATGATCTAGCAAGGAGCGTCGTCCCTGAATGGCTTATGGTGATAGTGTCGACCCTAAAAACAGGGTAGTGGCAATCGTCTTGGTCGGTCTGTTCACCGCTGTTCTGGGCTACGGCCTGGTCAACGGCCTGAACATCAGCATCGTCAAGAAGATCGCCGAAAAATTGGACGTGGTGGACGTTGAAGAGCCGCCGCCGCCGGAGGAACCGCCGCCGCCGCCGCCGCCGGACAATGTCCTGCCGCCGCCGCCGCCGGTGGTGACGCCGCCGTCGCCGATCCCTCCGCCGGTCACGACGAACACGATTCAGTCGGTGCCGAAGGCGCCGCCGACGCCGCCGCCGCCCGTGTTCACGCCGCCCGCGCCCCCCGCGCCCCCGCCGCCCGATCTCAGCCAGGCCGGCTCGCCACGCGGCAACCCGGCGCGCTGGGCGACGAACGACGATTATCCGGCGCGCGCCATGCGCGAAGAGCGCGAAGGCACGACCGGATTCCGTGTGACCTATGGGGTCGATGGCCGCGTTACCTCGTGCGACATTACGTCGTCGAGCGGTCACGCCGACCTCGATGCCGAAACCTGCAAGCTGATCACGCGCCGCGCCCGGTTCAATCCGGGCAAGGACCGCGCGGGCAATCCGACAGGGGGCACCTACAGCAATCGTATCCGTTGGCAGATCCCCCGCTGATCTGACGCGATCCTAAGTTTTTCGATTTGAACAAATTCTTTGAGAGGGAATTTCCAGTATGTTTAATCTGATCGCAAACGCCGCCGCCGCGGCGCCGGCCGCCGCTCACGACGCAGGCCTCAGCCTGATGCCCGCATCCATGTGCGTGAAGGAAGAAGGCCAGAACCCCTATGGTCTGGTTCCCGCGCTCTGCGAGGGCGGCATCGTTTCGCAGCTCACCTTCCTCATCCTGCTCATCATGTTTGTCGGGACGCTCTACATCCTGTTCACCAAGCTGTTCGAGCAGAACAAGGTGATCAACCAGGGCAAGACCGTCGACGCCACCTTCTGGCGCGCGCCGACGCTTGCCGATGGCGTTTCCAAGCTCGAAAAGAACAGCGCCTACCGCCAGGTCGTCGAAGACGGCCTCCGCGCGAACGAAGAGCATAACAAGCTGACCGACCCCGTCGAAGCGCATGACTGGATGCACGGTACGCTCGAACGTTCGCAGAACCACATCAACTCGAAGCTGAACAGCGGCCTCGCCTTCCTCGCGACCGTCGGTTCGACCGCGCCGTTCATCGGACTGTTCGGTACCGTTATCGGCATTCTGCGCGCGCTGGTGAAGATCGGTGCCTCGGGTCAGGCGTCGATCGACACGGTCGCCGGTCCGGTCGGCGAAGCGCTCATCATGACCGCCATCGGTCTGATCGTCGCGGTTCCCGCGGTGCTCGCCTTCAACTGGCTCCAGAGCCGCAACAAGATGATCGCGCGCCGTCTCTCGATCTTCTCGAACGACGTTCTCGGCTCGATCATGTCGAACGGCCAGGTGAAGCCGGCGTCGCCGACGGTGGCAAAGGCCGCTGCTCCGGCCGCCGCGCCGAAGAAAGCCTGATTCGGCTCCTGGATCCCCGCCCGTCCCCTGGGACGGGCGGGGTCCGCTGGACGGCCCATAATCGCCGTCCATGACAGATAATTTTGTGACAGGATGCTAATCCTATGGCGATGAGTGTAGGCGACAAGGGCGGCGAAGACGCCCCGATGTCCGAAATCAACACGACCCCGCTCGTGGACATCATGCTCGTGCTTCTCATCATCTTCCTCATCACGGTTCCCGTGGTGCTGGAGACGGTGGAGCTCGAGCTGCCCGACGTGGTCTTTGAACCGACGACGACGAAGCCTGAAAATGTGCTGCTGTCGATCCGGTCGGCCGACACCGACGGCGATGGCCTGCCCAATCCGGAAAGCACGGCATGCGAAGTTTACTGGGGTCAGACCCCGGTTGATTCGCGGCAGTTGCTCGAACGCGGACAGGCGAAGCTGGAAAAGCTGCTCGAAGATATCGGCGGGCCGCAGAACATCACCGAAGAAAACTTCCCCGAAGTGCATATCCGCGGCGACGTCAACACGCCGTACCAGTGCATCGGCGGCGTGATCTACACGATGCAATATGCCGGCTTCCAGAAGATCGGGTTCATTTCGGAACCGGCTCCTGGCTCGGGCACGGTGGGCCGCCTCTAAGGCGCTCCGCCCAGATATGAAGGAATAACCAATGTCCATGTCAGTTGGCGAACGGGACGACAATGAACCGATGATGGACATGAACACGACGCCGCTTATCGACGTCATGCTCGTGCTTCTCATCATGTTCATCATCACCATCCCGGTCCAGACTCACGCGGTGAAGATCGACCTGCCGGTCCCGACCGACAGTCAGAGCAATGTCGACCCCGAAAAGAACAAGGTGATGATCGACCGCGCGGGGACGATCACCTGGAACGGCACGCCGGTCGATCTGGCGCAGCTTGCGCAATATCTGGAACAGACCAAGGCGCTGCCGGTCGAACCCGAACTGCAGGTTCAGCCCGACCCCTATGCCCGCTATATCGTCGTCGACAATGTCATGGCGGTGATCAAGCGCAGCGGCGTCGGCAAGCTCGGCTTCGTCGGCAACGAACAATATGCCCGCGTCTTCTGATTTCTGACATCAGCGCCGCACGGCAAGACCAGGGGCCGCGAAGCGATTCGCGGCCCCTTTGCCGTGGCGGCCGACAAGGGCTGAAAACGACCGGAAGCGGACGTTGATGGTCCTCCCCGCCACGGGGAGGGGGACCATGCGAAGCATGGTGGAGGGGTACGCGGTGTCGAGCGCGGCGTATGACCTCCCGTACCCCTCCACCACCCTGCGGGTGGTCCCCCTCCCCCGTTGGAGGAGGATCGGCAACGGCCGCTTCCCACCCCAAAGCGGCCATCATAATAACGCTGTCCTACATGCTCCGCCTGTGCGAAGCTCTACCCCGGTTCTTTCCATCGGCGCACGAAACTGCGGTGGCTGACCGGCATCGCGAAGTGAACAGGGGCCCGGTCGAACTGTCCGCCGAGCGCTGCCGGCCGGGGGGCCGCACAGGGCCGACTTTCCCTGACCTTTGGGCCGATCGGGAGTCCTCCGGCGCCGACCGGATCGCGGTCGCACCGGGCGACGATGAAATGCGACGACCGCACGCTGCGCGCCACTATGCCCTTGGAAGCTGCTCCAAAAAGCGGCATCGTGGCTGGGGATCGAAACGCGCCGCTACGGCGTTCTGATCCCGATGGAACAGCAGGGAGGCCGCCACATGACGATCGGTTCGCACCACAAACAGTTTCTCGCCCGCGGTGGCGCCTTCGCCTGCGCGCTGCTCCTTGCGGGCTGCGCGGGGATGGGCGGCAAGGCGCCGACGACGACGCTGCCGCCGCCCGACGCCCATGCCCAGCTTTACGACGCGAGCGGCGCCGACCGCGGCCGCGCCGACATTTATCGCGACGCCAGCGGGCTGCGCATCGAGCTGGTGGCGCGCGGTTTCGGGCCCGGCACCTATGGCATGCACGTCCATGCCGTCGGCCAGTGCGCGCCGCCCGATTTCACGAGCGCGGGCGGGCACTGGAACCCGACGGGGGTTCAGCACGGCCGCGACAATCCGATGGGCGCGCACCATGGCGACCTGCCCAACCTGGTTGTCGAACCCGACCAGATCGGCCGTGCGACGCTGCGCATGGTCGGCTCACGCTTTGAAGGCGACGGCGGGCTGCTCGACGCCGACGGCGCGGCCTTCGTCATTCACGCCGGCCCCGATGATTACCGGACCGACCCCAGCGGCAACAGCGGCGGGCGCGTCGCGTGCGGCGTGATCGTTGCGGGCGCGCCGACGGTCGGCGGCTGACCGGTCAGCCCTCGCCGCGCGCTGCGGCCGCCCGCTCCACAAGCGTCGCCTCCGCCTCGGGCAGCGCGCGATAGGCATAGAGGAGCAGCGCGACCGCGACCGGCGCGACGCCGATCAGCGACAATATGCCGGTGCGCAGATTGCCGACCGGCTGGCCGTTCACCACCGTGCCCGTCAGGTCCGAAATCTGCCCGACCATATAGGGGCCGAAGGACAGGCCGATCAGCGTCGTGCCAAGGAAGAAGGCGGCGGTCGCGGTGCCGCGCATCTGCGGCAGCACCAGATCCTGCGTCGTCGCCGCCGCCGCGCCGAGTGCCGCGGCGCCGAACAGCCCGGCGAGGAAGTTCATCACATAGAAAAGCGCGGCGTTTTCGGTGGTGTATCCGATCCAGATGGGGATGATCGGCGCGACGACGCCGAACAGGATCATCCAGATGCGCCCCGCGGGGTGGCGCGCGCGCAGCGCGTCGGCGACGCGGCCGCCGATGATGACGCCGATGAAGCCGCTGAGCGCGCCATTGGCGCCGAGGATCGAGGCAAGCTGCTGCTTGGGCAGCCCCAGCACGACTTCGGCATAGGGCGCCGACCAGAAAGCAAGCGCATAGGCGGCGAGCGCGACGAGGCCATAGCCGAGCGTGGTGCAGATGAACGCGGGCGTGCCCCAGATCAGGCGAAAGGTCGCGGGGTCATTGGCGCGCAGCGTGCTCGCCCACGAAAAGACCGCATAATAGCCGAGCGCGACCGCCGACCATTGCGGCAAATTGCCCGTCAGCTCGATCATCCACCAGGCAAAGGCGGCGAGCGCGGCGGCGACGCCGACGTTGATCGCGAGCGCCGCGGGGCCGCGCTGCCACGCGCCATAGAGCGTGAGCGGCGGCACGATCATCGACAGATCCCTGCCGAACGCGCGGAACGGCGTCGGCGAACTTTGCGTCGGCACGCCGTCCATCGCGCCGCGCACCGGCTCGCGCAGGCTGGCGACCCACAGCGCGAGCAGCAGGCCGGGAATGCCGACCGCGAGGAACGCTGCCTGCCAGCCGACGAGCCCCAGCGGCCCGCCCGCCGGATAGGCGCGGTTCCAGCTTTCGACGATCACCGCGCCGATGAACAGCGACACGCCGCCGCCGAGATAAAGGCCCGACGAATAGATGGCGAGCGCCGTCGCCTTCTGCCTCTTCGGGAAATAGTCGGAGATCAGCGAATAGGCGGTCGGGCTCGCGGTCGCTTCGCCGACGCCGACCCCCATGCGCGCCAGCGTCAGCGTCAGCCGGTCATAGGCGAAGCCCGAGGCCGCGGTCATCGCCGACCACAGGGTCAGGCCGATCGACAGCAGCCGCACGCGGCTCCAATTGTCCGCGAGGCGGCCGAGCGGGATGCCGAACAGCGCGTAAAAGACCGCAAAGGCCGCGCCGCCGAGGAAGCCCATGTCCGAATCGCTGAGCTGCAGGTCGGCCTTGATGTCGACCGCGAGGATGCTGATGATCTGCCGGTCGATGAAATTGAGGATATAGACGACCACCAGCACCGCCAGCACATACCAGCTATATGCGGTGGCCTTGGGTTCGGAGGGTGCCGATGCACCCGACATGCTGTTTTCGCTCGCGGCATCGGCCATATGGCAACCCTCTCCCTGACCCTCTATCTGTTGCGCATCATGGCTAGCAGAGCCGCACGGCGGCGCAAGTTGAAACTCGGTTCAACTTTGGTGGAGCAGGAGCGAGATGAACAAGGACGGAAGCGCGCCGCGGGCAATCCTGTTTCTGTGTCTCGGCAATATCTGCCGCTCGCCGCTCGCCGAGGGCGCGGCGCGTGCGGCCTTCGCCGCCGCGGGGATCGACGCGCATATCGATTCGGCGGGAACGGGCGACTGGCATGTCGGCCATCCGCCCGATCGCCGGGCACAGGCCGAGGCGCGGCGTCGCGGCATCGACATTTCCGGGCTGCGCGCACGTCAGCTCGTCCGCGACGATTTTTACCGCTTCGACCTGATCCTTGCCGCCGACGAAAGCAATCTGCGCGACGCGCTGGCAATCCGCCCCGACGACGCGATCGCCGAGCTATGCCTGATGCTCGACCTCGTTGCCGGACGCGCGGGGCAGGGGGTGACCGATCCCTATTATGGCTCGGACGAGGGTTTTGCCGCGACGTGGGAGGATGTGGCGGCAGTCGCGTCGGCGCTCGCCGCGCGCTGGTCGACGAGCGGATAGCGCGCGACGGGGTGATAGCGTGAACCGCCGTGCCCCATTTCGCTCTCGTAAAGCGTGACATGGCCGAAGGGGAAAGGGTCGCTCGCGAGGTCGCCGTTCAGCGCGAGGAAAGGCGCGACCGGCCCGGACGCGCGGTTAAGGCGCGCCAGCGTGATGTGCGGCACAAAGGCGCGCGTTTCGGCCGCGATGCCAACGCGCGCCAGGCATTGTTCGACCTTGCGGTGCAACGCCGCGAGCGCCGTTTCGGGGGCGACGCGCGCCCAGACCATGTGCGGCCGCCCCTGCCGCTCGAACAGGCTGACACCCGCGATTCGCGCCGTGATCGGCGGCGCGTGGAGCGCGCCCAGCGCCGCGGCGATGTCTTCGGCCAGGTGGTGGTCGACCTCGCCGATGAAGCGCAGCGTCAGGTGAAGCTGCTCGTCGCTTTGCCAGCGCGCGCCCGAAATGCCGTGCATCGCGCGCAGCAAGAGCGCGCGGACGGGCGGTGGCGGTCGCAGCGCGACAAACAGGCGGTGCGTCGACATGGCATGAGCATAGGGCGTACCGCCGCTTGCCGCGAGTCCCCCGTCGCCACCTTCCTGTCCGGTTTCGCTTGAATCGGACAGGAAAAGTCCCGATATTGCGGTCACGGCCGGTATGGGCTGGCCGGTGATGGAGATGAAAAATGGCGAATTGGAACGACCCCAATATGGCGGCTTCCGGTTTTGGCGCCGGCGCGAACGCAATGGACCAGGCCGTCGATGCCGGTCTGCGGTCGTACATGCTGTCGGTTTACAACTATATGGCCTCGGGCGTGCTGCTCACGGGCATCGTCGCGTTGCTGGCCTTTCAGTCGGGCTTTACCGCATCGCTGATCGGCAGTCCGCTGATGTGGGTGGTGATGCTGGCGCCGCTGGCCTTCGTGATGGTGCTGAGCTTTGGCATCAACAAGCTGTCGACTCCGGCCGCGCAGGCGATCTTCTGGGTCTATGCCGCGGTGATGGGCCTGTCGATGTCGACGATTTTCCTGGCCTTTACCGCCACGTCGATCGCGACGACCTTCTTTGCGACCGCGGCGGCCTTCCTTGGCCTCAGCCTCTATGGCTATACGACCAAGAAGGATCTGTCGGGCTTCGGCACCTTCCTGATCATGGGCGTCGTGGGCATCCTGGTCGCGATGCTGATCAACTTCTTCGTGCAGTCGAGCGCGCTCAGCCTCGCGATCAGCGTCATCGGCGTGCTGATCTTCGCCGGCCTGACCGCCTATGACACGCAGAAGATCAAGAGCATGTATTTCTATGTTCGCGGGACCGATTTTGTCGGCAAGTCGGTGGTGATGGGCGCGCTGTCGCTCTATCTCGACTTCGTCAACATGTTCACCTTCCTGCTCAACCTTCTGGGCAGCCGCGAATAAGCGGACCGCCATAGGAATGTTTCGGATAGCCCGGCGGAGCGATTCGCCGGGCTTCTTCGTTCATGGATTTACGGCTTCGAGCCGCCGGGCGGTGGCGCGACCGACTGCCGCTCGATCAAGGTCGAGGGCAGGACATTATCTTCCTCGTCCAGCTTTGCGCCGGGGCCGAGGAAATCGGGAACCAGGATCTGCGAGGCGCGCACGCCCATTTCGCGGATCGGCCAGCGCACCGTGCTGAGCGCAGGCCAGATATGCGTCGCGGTCGGACTGTCGTCGAAGCCGATGATCGACAGTTCGGCGGGCACCTTGATCCCCTTGCCGTGTGCAACGCTCAGCACTCCCGCCGCCATTTCGTCGTTCGAGCAGAAGATCGCGGTCGGTGGATCGGCGCGCGCCAGCAGCGCCTCGCCCGCCTCGATCCCCGCCGTGTAGCGGTAGTTGCCGGGAGCGTTGAGTTCGTCGGGCAGCGTGAGTCCCGCCTCGGCGAGCGCTTCGAGAAAGCCTTTTTCGCGCTCGGCGGCCGAGCGGAAACCCACCGGGCCGCGCACGAAACCGATGCGGCGATGGCCAAGCGCGATGAGCCCGCGCACCGCCTCCGCCACCACCTCGCGATCGTTCGACGAGATGCAATGTCTGGGGTCGTCGAGCGGCGCCGAGCCGATGCGGACATAGCGCACGCCCAGATCCTCGCAGAGCCCGGCTAGCTCGTCATTCTCGGAGATTGGCGGCAACAGCATCGCGCCGATCGGCCGCTGCTTTTCGAGAAAAGTGCGCACATCGTCGAGCAATTTGTCCGACCCGCGATCGACCGGGCGGACGAGCAGCGCGAGATCGCTATCCTTGATCGCGTCGAGCACGCCGCGCTGGAAATTGAGCACCGTCTGCGCGTTCGGATTGTCGTGAAGCAGCGCGATCAGGAAGTTGCGGCGAAAGGCGAGCGCGCGCGCCTGTGGATTGGGGACGAAGCCCAGCTGCTCGATCGCCTTTTCGACCGCGGCGCGCGTCTTTTCGGTCAGGAACTCCGACCGGTTGATCACCCGGCTCACCGTCTTTTTCGATACGCCCGCCAACGCCGCGACGTCGTTGATTGTCGGCTGCTTGCCCCCCGGCCCCTTGGTCTGTGCCGCCATATGCGCTTGTTCCTCCGCGGGTGGTTTTGGCTTCTGCCCCGCCTTTCCCGCCGTGTGATGGGCGCTCGCCGCGCCAAAATCAACCATCGCGAGGCGCGCGCGCTGATTATTGATACCGGTGTCTGGTACGCAATGCTGTCGTCGGGCCGCTTCAGATATTGACACCGGTTACCTGAATGAGTAGCCTGTCTGGAAAGCAGCAAAGGAACCGGACATGAAGATCGCGCTGATCACCGAGAACAGCCAGGCCGCCAAGAACGGCATCATCCACGAAGCACTGGCCGCGGTTGCCGAGCCGCTGGGTCATCAGGTTTTCAACTATGGCATGTATTCGGCCGACGACAAGGCGTCGCTGACCTATGTCATGAACGGCCTGCTCGCGGGCATCCTGCTCAATTCGAAGGCCGCCGATTTCGTCGTCACCGGCTGCGGAACCGGCATGGGTTCGATGCTCGCCTGCAACGCGATGCCCGGCGTGTTCTGCGGTCTGGTGATCGATCCGACCGATGCCTTTCTGTTCGGCCAGATCAACGACGGCAACGCCATTTCGATGCCCTATGCCAAGGGTTTCGGCTGGGCCGCCGAACTCAACCTCCGGGATGTTTATGCCAAGCTGTTCGACGGCGAGCGCGGCCTCGGCTATCCCAAGGAGCGCGCCGAAATCATGCGGACGAACCGCGGCATTTTGAAGGAACTGAAGGCGGCGGCGTGCCACGACATGCTGACGGTGCTGAAGACTGTCGATCAGGATCTGCTGCGTGCGGCGATCGCGGGCGAGAAATTCGCCGATTATTTCTACGCCAATTCGCAGGACGAGGCGATCAGCGCCTATCTGAAGAGCCTGTCGGCGGAGCCGGCGCTCGCCTGACATGAGCGCATCCTTCTTTGATCTCGCCGGACGCGTCGCGCTGGTCACCGGCGCCAACACCGGCATCGGGCAGGGGATTGCGCTCGCGCTCGCCGGTGCGGGCGCCGACATCGCCGCGGCGGGCCGCTCGCCCGCCGATGAAACCATTGGCAAGGTGCGCGCGATCGGGCGCCGCGGCGACAATTTCGCCGCCGACCTGTCGAGCGTCGGCGCAGTGCAGCCGCTCGTCGATGCGGTGCTCGCCGCGTTCGGGCGCATCGACATCCTCGTCAACAACGCCGGGATCATCCGCCGCGCCGATGCGGTCGATTTCACCGAGGAAGACTGGGATGCGGTGATGGACACCAATTTGAAGACGCTCTTCTTCCTCTGCCAGAGCGTCGGGCGACACATGATCGCGCGCGGGTCGGGCAAGATCATCAACATCGCCTCGATGCTGACCTTTCAGGGCGGTATTCGCGTGCCGAGCTACACCGCGTCGAAATCGGGGGTCGGCGGACTCACCAAGCTGCTCGCGAACGAATGGGCGGCAAAGGGGGTCAACGTCAACGCGATCGCGCCGGGCTATATCGCGACGAACAACACCGCCGCGCTGCAATCGGATGAGACGCGCAACCGGCAGATCATGGAGCGCATTCCCGCGGGTCGCTGGGGCGACCCCGCCGATATCGGCGGCGCCGCGGTGTTCCTGGCGTCGCGCGCGTCGGACTATGTGCAAGGCCATATCCTCGCCGTCGATGGCGGCTGGCTGGCTCGGTAAATATATTTCAAAGGACCGTTCGTGCTGAGCTTGTCGAAGCACCGTTCTTCCTTTGGCGCAAAAAAAACACAGCCCTTCGACAATCCCGCATCAGGTCCGGGACAGGGCGAACGGAGTAGGAATGGCGCAAGGCAAGCTGGTCTTTTTCGGCGAACTGCTGATCCGCCTCAACGCGCCGGGCAACGAGCTGCTGATGCAGTCGCCCACGCTGGCGCTTCACGTCGGCGGGGCCGAAGCCAATGTGGCGATTGGACTCGCGCATCTTGGCCATGCCTGCGCGATGGTGTCGCGGGTTCCGGACAATGCGCTGGGTCGTGGCGCAGTGGCGGCGGTGCGCGGCGCGGGCGTCGATTGCACCGCTGTCACGACCGCGCCGGGGCGCATGGGGCTTTATTTCCTCAGCGTCGGGGCAGGGCTGCGCGCGTCCGAAATCGTCTATGACCGCGCGGGATCGAGCTTTGCGGCGAGCGGCGCGGACGATTATGACTGGGACGCGCTGCTGAATGGCGCAGCGCTCCTCCATCTGTCGGGCATCACCCCTGCCTTGGGCCCGCGCTCGGCCGAGGCGGCGCTCGCGGCGGCGCGTATGGCGAAGCGGCTGGGCGTGCCCGTCAGCTTCGATGGCAATTACCGTGCGATGCTGTGGGAGGCGTGGGACAGCGATCCGCGCGCGATTCTTTCCGAGCTGATCGGCAGCGCCGACATATTGTTCGGCAACCACCGCGACCTGTCGCTGGTGCTGGGGCAGGAGTTCAGTGGCGAAGGCGAGGACCGGCGGCGCGAGGCGGCCGAAGCGGGCTTCGCGGCTTTTCCCGGTCTCAGCCTCATCGCCTCGACCGCGCGCCATACCGTCACCGCCGACCACCACCGCATCGCGGCGCGCGTCGATCTTCGCGATGGCTGCCACCAGACTGACGAGGTCGACGTAACCGGAATCGTCGACCGCATCGGCGCGGGCGATGCCTTTGCCGCGGGGGTGCTCCACGCGCATCTGGGCGGAGGCACCGCCGAAACGATGGCGATGAGCGGCCTCGCGCTCACCTGCCTCAAACATTCGCTCCCCGGCGACGCCAGCCGCTTCGGCCAGGCCGACATCGATGCTTTCCACGGCGGCGGACTCGATGTCCGGCGCTGAGCTGACCCGCCGCGCGCTGCTCGCGGCAGGCGCCGGCGCCGTGCTGGCGCCGCCGCTTTTTGCGCGAACGGGGGGAGGCGTCCGGACCTTCAAAGGCATTCGCTACGCGACGGCCAGGCGCTTCGAGGCGCCGGTGCCATCGCCCGATAATCGCACCGCGCGGGGCGACTTCGGCCCCGCCTGCCCGCAGCGCGGCGATCGCTATGCCCCGCAGTCCGAAGACTGCCTGTTCCTCAACGTCTGGACACCCGCGACGGCAAGCGATGCCAGGCGGCCGGTGATGGTCTATTTCCACGGCGGCGCCTATTCGACCGGCAGCGTCACCGATCCGATCAATGACGGCGCGGCGCTCGCGGCGCGCGGCGATGTCGTGGTCGTGACGGTGAACCACCGGCTCAACGCGCTCGGTTATCTGTATCTCGCGCGGCTCGACCCGCGTTTTCCCGACAGCGGCAATGCCGGGCAGCTCGACCTGATCGCGGCGCTGACATGGGTGCAGCGCAATATCGCGGCCTTCGGCGGCGATCCCCGCAATGTCACCGTCTTCGGCCAGTCGGGCGGCGGCGCGAAGATTGCGACCTTGATGGCGATGCCGGCGGCGAAGGGCCTGTTCCACAAGGCGATCACGATGAGCGGGCAGCAGGTTACGGCCTCGGGCCCGCTCAACGCCACGAAGCGTGCCGAAGCTTTCCTGGACGCACTCGGCAAGGGCGTCGATCCCGCGACCGCACCCATCGGGCAACTGATCGCAGCGCTGGAGGCGACCGACCCGATTCTGGGCGGCTCCGTCTACATGGGTCCGGTGCTCGACATGACGCATCTGACGCGCCACCCCTTCTGGCCCGATGCAGCGCCGCAGTCGCTCGACATCCCGATGATGCTCGGCAACACGGTGCTGGAAACGCGCGCCTTTTATGCGCCCGACGGCAAGCCGCTGGCGGGGCTGAGTTTTGACAATCTTGCGGCGCGGATCGCCCCCGAAATCAAGGTCGATGCGCACCCCGAATGGGTCGTCGCGCAGTTTCGCGCGCGCTATCCCAAGGCCGCGCCACTCGACCTTTTCCACCGCATCGTTACCGCGGGGCGCAGCTGGCGCGGGCAGGTCGAGGAGGCCGAGGCGCGTGCGCGCGCCGGGGCGCCCGCCTTTGTCTATCAGCTCGATTTCGAGGATGCGAAGCACACCGACGACATCGGTTTCGCTTTCGGCACCACCCCCGATGCAAGCCCGGCGCAGCAGGCGATGAGCGACCGGATGATGGATGCCTTCGTCCGCTTCGCGCGCACGGGCGATCCGGGCTGGCCCGCCTATGATCTGGGCACGCGGCAGACGATGATCTTCGACACCGACAGCCGCGTCGAGAGCGATCCGCGCCGGTGGGAGCGCGAGCTGTTCGCGCGCGTGCCCTATATCCAGCCGGGGAGTTAAGCGGCAGTCACAACGCCCTTGTTCGTCATCCCGGCGAAGGCCGGGATCTCGCCGGTGCGTGAGGGGGCGAGGGTGAGATCCCGGCCTTCGCCGGCATGATGATTTGGTCAGACGATCCGGTGCGACCCCAGCCAGTTCCACAGCAAGTCGGGCCAGATCGCGACGGGCAGCCCCGCGGTTTTCATCAGCCCGAAACCATGACCGCCGCGCTCGAAGAAATGCGCTTCGCACGGCGCATTGATGGCGCGCGCCGCGTCGCGCAGGCGGACGCTGTTGTCGACCTTGACGACATCATCATCCTCGGCGTGGAGCAGCCAGAGCGGCGGCTGGTCGGCGCGGACATTGCGGTCGGGCGAGTAAAGCGCCTCGCGCGCCGCGTCGGGGTTTGTTCCGATCAGCTTCTCGCGGCTCACCGCATGGGCGATCGCGGGGTCCATCGACACGACCGGATAAATGGCGGCGAGCGCATCGGGCCGCGCGGGCAGCGCGTCGGCGGCGTCGACCGGTGCATAGACTTTTGCGTCGAAGCGCGTGAGCAGGCTCGTCGCGACCTGCCCGCCCGCCGAAAAGCCGCCGAAGGCGACGCGCGCCGGATCGATGCCGTCGATGCCTGCGCGGCTGCGCACCAGCCGCACCGCGCGCTGCGCATCGGCGAGCGGCACGTCGGCTCCGTTCGTCCAGCCGTCGCCGGGCAGGCGATAGAAAAGAACGTAAACGGTGACGCCGCGTTCCTTCAGCCAGCGCGCCAGCTCATAACCTTCCTTGTCGATCACGACATAGCGATAGCCGCCGCCGGGCGCGAGGATGACCGCGGCGCCATTGGGCTGCGCCGGGCGGAAGATGTCGAGCCGCGGGCGCGTGATGCCTTCGAGCATCCGGTCGCTGGCGTCGGGGTCGTCGCTGCGCTGGACGACGCGCTCGGCGAGGCCAGGGGGCCGCGTGAGATGGCCTTCGGGCCAGAGCGGCACGCTGACATCGGGCGCGACCCCGGCGGGGCGCGTCCACGCCTCGCGCGCTGCCACACTCGCGAAGGGCAGCGCGAGACCAGCGGTAAGGAGTTCGCGGCGGCCGACAGTCATGATCCGGCGGCCTTGTTCGGATAGGCGATGATGAGCACCAGCGGCTCGGTGCCTGTCTGCCGGATGCCGACCTTGGCGCCCTTGTAGAGCCACGCCGCAGTCCCGGCCTTCAGCGCCTTTTCCTCGCCGTCGGAATGGACGATGCCGGTCCCTGCCAGGACATAATAGATTTCGTCATGGTCGATCGGATGCACGCCGATCGCCGCGCCGACGTGCAGCGCGCGCTTGCGGAACTCGAAGCTGCGCGGCGCGGGCACGGCGTCGCTGATCCGCCATGCGGTCGACATGCCGATTTGCCCGTGCGGCGGAGCTTCCTCGCGCACCGTCGCGGCTTCGTCGATCACGACCATCGCGGGCGCGGCGCCGACGCTGGCCAGCAACATCGCGAGCAGCGCGCTCATGGCGCCTCTCCGCGCGAGGCGCGGTCGCGCGCCGACAGATGTTCCTGCGGCATCGGCGCGGTCTGCCCCGGATAGCGGCCCGATTTGGGCTCCATCGTCGCGAGATCCCACTCGGCCTCGACGAAGGGCGCGCGCACCGGCGGCTTGACCGCGGGATAGACGCTCACTTCCCTTTCGTCGTCGATGATCGCGCCGCGCCCCTCGGCCACGAAGAAGAGCACGCGAATCTCTTCGGCATCGCGCGCCCACGGCCGCGCGCCCGCGGTCGCGAGCACCGACGTTTCGACGTCGCGCGCTGGCAGGATATGGTAACCCTCGACCGGCGCGAGCGGCGCCTTCGCGCGGATCAGCTCGGCGCGCGTCTCGCCATAACGGCCGAATTCGGGCAGCGGCTGGCCGTGGCGATCGACCGCCAGATTGTCCTTGCCATAATAGTCGAGGTCGCCGTCGCCGCCGAGCATCAGAAAGGGCAGGCCGTCGTCGGTGTCGTTGCCGCCGCGCAGCACATTGCCGATCGCGGTGATCTGTCCCGTGACATAGTCGTGCCCGGTCCATTCGAGGTTCATCAGGTTGTAATGCACCGCGCGGTGCTTGGGGTTATAGATCAGATTGTTGATCATCAGCACCTGCGCGCCGCCCTTCACCAGCGGTGCGCGCTCGACATTATGCGCCCAGATATTGCGGTAAAAGACGATGCCGGTGGCATTGTCGTGGATCAGCGATCCCTTGCTGTGTTCGCCCTTGGGGTGGCTCGCATCGGCAAGCCCCTCGGCGGCGATATTGTTCGAGAAACTGATGTTGCGGCTCGTGCCCTGACGCCATTCCTCGACGCTCTTGCCGGTGAAGCGCGGCCCCGACGCCGACATATTTTCGTCGATCGCCCACAGGAAGGTGCAATGATCGACGATGACATTGTGCGCGGCGACGGTCGAAAAGGCGTCGGCTTCCCACCCGCTGCGCTTCGGCTGGCCATCGACGCCGGTATAGACGCGCAGGTGGCGCAGGATGACGTCGTGCGTCTTCACGTCGATGCCGGTGCGGATCAGCGTGATGCCGGGGCCGGGCGCGGTTTGCCCCGCGATCGTCAGATAGGGATGTTTGATCTCGATGGGCTGACGCCCCATGTCGATCACGCCGCCGACCTCGAACACGATGATGCGCGGTCCGGGCGTGTCGATCGCCGCCTTCAGCGACCCCGGCCCGTCGGCGGCCAGCGTCGTCACGCGCAGTATCTTGCCACCGCGCCCGCCGGGGGTTTCGGCCGCCGGGCCGACCGCGCCGGGAAAGGCGCGCGGTGCCGCTTCGGCCGCAGCAAGCGGCGTGGAGGGCAGCGCAAAGGCCAGCAAAAGCGCGGCTATCCACGGGGTCGGGCGCATAATTCTCTCCCTCATTCTTTGGGTCTTGACAGGGCGTCGCCTATCCTTCAATCTTTCTGACACCGGTTACCCCAATCGGTCAACGAGAAAATGTTTCCGAAGGAGAGGCTTTGATCGGGGCCGCCGCGACGACGCGCGGACCCTTATCGCTCTCTGACAATCAATAGACAGGGTGGCGCGCCGCGTCATTTCGTCGAGCAAAGTAACCGGTGTCATTTCTTGTGCGAGCGAGGATGCGGGGCGATTAAGGGAGGATGAAAATGTCAATTCAAGCAATGCGGAGCGTTCGCACTTTGACCCGTCTGGCGTGCGGGGCCTCGCTTGCCGTGCTGGCGGCGTCGCCGACCTGGGCGCAGGATGCGGCCACCGGCGATGAAGCGGTTGCGAGCGAAGACGAGATCATCGTCACCGGCTTCCGCGCCTCGCTCGACAAGGCGCTCGACGTGAAGCGCGAATCGGTCGCTGCGGTCGATGCGATCGTTGCCGAAGACATCGCCAAATTCCCGGACCAGAACCTCGCCGAATCGCTTCAGCGCATTCCCGGCATCACGATCCAGCGCGACGGCGGTGAAGGCCGTGCGATCACGGTGCGCGGGCTCGGTTCGCAATTCACGCGCGTTCGCGTCAACGGGCTCGAAACCGTCGCAACCTCGACCGATGGCGCGTCGGCGAACCGCGACCGCGCCTTCGACTTCAACGTCTTTGCGTCGGAGCTGTTCACCTCGATCGTCGTCCACAAGACCGCCTCGGCCGAGCTCGACGAAGGCTCGCTCGGTGCCGTCGTCGACCTCAACACGGGCAATCCGCTCGGCGGCCGTTCGGGCTTCTCGGGCGCATTGTCGGCGCAGGGCAGCTATAACGACCTGTCGGACAAGGTGGGCCCACGCGTCGCCGGGCTGCTCAGCTGGGTCAATGATGCGGGCACCTTCGGCGTCTCGGTCTCGGCGGCCTATTCGGACCAGAAGACGCTGGAACTCGGCAATAACACGGTTCGCTGGGCGCAGGCGCGTTTCGATTCGGTCGATGGCACGCCTTGCTTCACCACCGCCAATTCGGGCGGCACCTATGTGCCGAGCGCCGCTTGCGACGAGGTCGCGCTGGCGTTCCATCCGCGCATTCCGCGCTATGGCGAAATCGCCCACGACAAGCAGCGGCTGGGTCTGACCGGATCGGTGCAGTTCGCGCCGACCGATGCGACCAAGATTTCGCTCGACGCGCTCTATTCGAAGTTCAAGCACCAGCGCCGCGAACAATGGGCCGAAGTGCTGCTGCGCAGCAACGAACGCTCGATCAACGTCAGCGATTATGAGATCGACGCGAACAACAACCTGATTTCGGCAACGCTCGACGATGCCTGGGTGCGCACCGAACATTATCTGCGCAAGGCCGAAACCGAATTCTATCAGATCGGCGGCAGCTGGGACCAGGACGTCGGGGACAGCTTCCGCTTCACCCTGCTCGGCGGCATGTCGAAGTCGACCGCGTCGATCCCGCTCGAAACGACGATCGTTTTCGACGATCGCGACGCGCAGGATTATCGCTATGACTATAGCGACATGGGCAGCCCGCTGCTCAGCTTCGGCACCAGCGTCACCGATCCGGCCAATTTCCAGCTCGCCGAAATCCGCGACCGCCCGTCGGAGGTCGAAAACAAGTTCCGCACCGTCCAGCTGCGCACCGAATGGGACGTCAGCGAGGATTTCACCGTCAAGGCGGGGGGCGTCTATCGCCGCTTCGACTTCGCGAGCGTCGCCTTCACGCGCGATACGGTGGTGTGCGGCAATGGCGGCGTCGATCGTGTGCTCGGCACGATCACCTGTTCGCCGTCGAGCGCGTTCGGCCCGTCGGCCGTCTATGGCTTTGCGGTAACTCCGGCGCTTTCGCAGCTGTTCCAGCTCGGCAAGGCGGGACAACCGGCGGGGACGACGACCGAATGGCTCGTGCCCAATCTCGACGCCGCGACCGATTTCACCGGTCTGTACAATCGCACCCCGGCGCTTGACGCCGGCAATAACCGCTCGGTGCGTGAAGAGGTGAAGGGCGCCTATCTGCAATTCGATGCGAAGGGCGAACTCGGCGGGCTGCGCTATGCGCTCAACGCCGGGGTGCGTTATGTCCACACCGACCAGACGTCGAGCGGTCTTTCCAGCGGCACGGCCGTGACGGTCGAGCGCGGCTATGAGGACTGGCTGCCGTCGATGAACCTTGCGCTGTTCCCGCACGACGACATAATCATCCGCGCGGCGGTCGCCGATGTGATGACGCGCCCGACGCTTGGCAATCTGACCCCCGGCGGATCGGTCGACGGGTTCAACTATCGCATCAATTACGGCAACCCCTTCCTCGACCCGTTCCGTGCGACCGCCTATGATCTTGCGTTCGAATGGTATTTCGCGCCGCAGTCGATCTTTTCGGTCGCGCTGTTCAAGAAGGATGTCGCGAGCTTCCCGGTTTCGACGACGTCGAGCGGCACTTTCGCCTCGACCGGACTGCCGCTGTCGATCATCCCGCCGAGCAGTCCCGCCGCGATCAATCCGGAAGGGCAGCTGTGGACGATCAATTCGATCGGTAATGGCGAAGGCGCGAGCCTCAAGGGCGTCGAGGTGTCGCTGCAGGCGCCGTTCAAGTTCCTGCCGGGCTTCCTGTCCAATTTCGGCGGGATCGTGAACGCTACCTTTGTCGATTCCGATGCCGACTATCGCGTCAGCGGCCCGGCGATCGTCCCCGGCGGCGGCCTTCAGGGCACCACCCGCACCAGCACATTGTTCGGCCTGTCGAAGCGCGCATTCAACGGTACGCTCTACTATGACGACGGCAAGTTCAGCGCACGCGGCTCGATCAGCTACCGCAGCCGCTATGTCGACTCCAACAGTGGCACCGGCAATATATTCGAAGGCTATGGCTCGACGATCAACGTCGATGCGTCGATGCGCTATGCGATCACCGAGAATATCGAGATTTCGGTCGAAGGGATCAATCTGACCGACGAATATCGGTATCGTTTCACCGATTTCGATGCCGACCGCAATTATGAGAATAACCACTTCGGCCGCACCTTCCTCTTCGGTGCGCGCGTGAAAATCTGACCAATAGGGTTGTCCCGGAAAAGGCCCGGCCTGCGTTCGCAAGGGCCGGGCCTTTTTCTTTGGAAAGGAGAGATGGGTGACGGGTCGCCGCAAGATGCTCAAACTGGCCGGGACCGGCCTTCTCGCGACAGGTCTTTCGGGCTTCGCGGCGCCTGCCGTTCTGGGGCGGTCGGCTCCGGCGCCCGAGGGTCCGGCGCCCGCCTGGGCCAAAGGCTTCGATGGCCAGCGCATCGCCGACCTGGGCGATGGGCGCTTCCTCAATCCGATCATGGCGGGCGATCATCCCGATCCGTCGATCCTGAAGGACGGCGCCGATTATTACATGACCTTCTCGACCTTCGACAGCTATCCGGGGCTGGTCATCTGGCACTCGCGCGATCTGGTGAACTGGCGGCCGGTCGGGTCCGCGCTGCACCGGAATATCGGGTCGGTCTGGGCGCCCGAACTGGTGAAGCACGAGGGGCGCTTTTATCTCTACATCCCGACCAAAGGCCCGAACACGAGCTGGGTGATCTGGGCCGACCGGATCGAGGGGCCGTGGAGCGATCCCGTCGACCTGAACCTGCCCAACCATATCGACCCCGGCCATGCGGTCGGCGAAGATGGGTCGCGCTGGCTGTTCCTGTCGGGCGGCGACCGGGTGCGCCTGTCGGACGACGGCCTCAAGCGCATCGGCGAGCCCGAGCATGTCTATGACCCGTGGCGCTACCCCGCCGACTGGGTGGTCGAAGGCTTCGCGCCCGAGGGGCCAAAGATCACGCGGCATGGTGACTATTATTACATGATCACCGCGGTCGGCGGCACGGCGGGCCCGCCAACGGGGCATATGGTCATTGCGGCACGCGCGAAATCGATCCACGGGCCGTGGGAAAATTGCCCGGCGAACCCGCTCGTGCGCACGCGCTCGGCCAGCGAAAAATGGTGGTCGCGGGGCCATGCCACGCTCGTTGAGGGACCGGCGGGCGACTGGTGGGCGGTCTATCACGGTTATGAAAATGGTTTCTGGACCCTGGGGCGACAGGCCTTGCTCGATCCGGTCGAATGGACCGCCGACGGCTGGCTGCGCATGACCGGCGGCGACCTGTCGCAACCGATCGCGAAGCCAAAGGGCGGGACGGTCGCGGGGCCGCACGGCATGGCGCTGTCGGACGATTTTTCATCGCTCGCGCTCGGCGCCAAATGGAACTTCTTCAAACCTGCGCCGGGCGAACATCGCCGCGCGCGCGTCGAGGGCGGCGCGCTGGTGCTGGCGGCGCGCGGCTCGGCGCCCGCCGACTCATCGCCCCTGCTGCTCATCGCGGGCGACCAGGCCTACCGCTTTGAATGCGATATCGAAGTCGCGCCCGGCGGCACTGCCGGGCTGATCCTCTTTTACGACGAAAAACTCTATTGCGGGCTCGGCTTCGACGGCGACCGTTTCGTGACGCATCAATATGGCATCGAACGCGCGCGCCCGGCCAATCCGCACGGCCGAACGATGCGGATGCGCGTCACGAACGACCGGCATATCGTCACTTATGACACGAGCGGCGACGGCGGAAAAACGTGGGTGCGTTTCGATCGCGGCATGGAAGTGTCAGGATACCACCATAATGTGCGCGGGGGCTTCCTGATGCTGCGCCCTGGACTTTATTCGGCGGGGGCAGGCGAAGCGCGCTTTCGCAATTTCAGCTTTAAGGCACTGGGATAGCGTTTTTGTTGCACAAAGCCACGAAGCCACAAAATCTTGCTGGGCAGCCCCCCTTGTGGCTTCGTGACTTTGTGCGAGAATCGCTCTTTTGTTCGTGAGCAATTACAGCGTCACACCCGATTTCCAGATGGCGATGTCGCGTTCCTCATTTTTCTCGGCGCGTGTTGCGGCGCCCGAGGCCGTTGCAGCGATCAGGCCGAGCAAGGCGTCCGCCGCGCCATCGAATCCCGTGTCGAGCACCGTCCCCGCATCGAAGTCGATCCACCCCGCCTTGCGCACGGCCAGGTCGCTGTTCGACGCGATCTTCAGCGTCGGCGCCGGAAAGCCGAGCGGGGTGCCGCGTCCGGTGGTGAAAAGAATGATCGTCGCCCCTGCCGCGGTCAGCGCGGTCGAGGAGACGGCGTCGTTGCCCGGTGCTTCGAGGAGGGTCAGGCCGGGAATCGTCGCCTCATCGCCATAACGGCGGACATCGACGAGCGGCGCCTGCCCGCCCTTTTGCACCGCGCCGAGCGACTTTTCCTCCAGCGTCGTGATGCCGCCCGCGATATTGCCGGGTGAGGGATTTTCGCTCACCGGCTCGCCGTGGCGAATGAAATAGTCTTTGAAGTCGCGGACGAGCGCGACCGCGTCGTCGAACACCGCGCGCGACACCGCGCGGTCCATCAATATCTGTTCGGCGCCGAAAATCTCCGGAATCTCGGTCAGCACCACCTTGCCGCCCGCCGCCGCGACGGCATCGGCCATGCGCCCGACGAGCGGATTGGCGGTGAGGCCCGAGAGGCCGTCCGATCCGCCGCATTTGACCCCCAGCACCAGTTGCGACAGCGGCACATCGGTTCGGGGCGTGTCGCCGCAGCCCTCCATCAGCTCGTCGATCAGCGCGAGGCACGCGGCTTCGTCATCCTCGACCGCTTGCGCGGAGACAATGCGGATATGCCCGCGACGGTCGGCGGGAATCAGGTCGAGCAGCGCGCCGAGCCGGTTGCTCTCGCACCCCAGCCCGACGATCAGCACCCCGCCCGCATTGGGATGCTGCGCGAGCGCTGCGAGCAGCGCGCGCGTATGCGCCAGGTCGTCGCCGAGCTGCGAGCAACCGAAGGGATGCTTGAAGGCGTGGACGCCGTCGACGCGCCCGGCGAGGCGCTCGCCCGCGATCCGCGCGACGCGCGCGGCCAGATTGCCGACGCAGCCGACGGTCGGCAGCACCCAGATTTCGTTGCGCGTCCCGACACGGCCGTCGGCGCGGACATAGCCCCGAAAGCGGGGTGCCGAACCGGGGGGAATCGCGCGAACCGGCGGCGGCGCATAGTGATAATCGTCGTCACCGCCCAGCGCCGTCGCCAGATTATGGCTGTGGACATGCTCGCCGGGCGCGATGTCGGCCTGCGCGATGCCGATCGGAAAGCCATATTTGATCACTGCCGCGCCGCGCCCGATAGCGGCGAGGGCGACCTTGTGCCCGCGTGCAATGGGCGCGGCGGCGCGAAGGTCGGTCCCGGCAAGGATCGGCTGGCCCGGCGCAATGTCGGCAATCGCGGTCGCCACATTGTCGCCACCAGCGATACGGATCGCGCAATTCATCGGATATTCGCTTGCCTTTGACACCGGTGTCTCTTACACCGCTTCGCGGAAGAGGGAAATGAGAAAGATGGCGGCTATCAGCGATCCGGAAAATGTGGCGCGCGTATTAATCGACGCGCGTGCGGGAAAGACACCGCTTACCGTCTATCCCGGCGCGATGCCGCAAACGATGGCGGAGGCCTATGCGATCCAGGATCGGGCGATCGCGCTCGACGGGCGGCGCGTCGGCGGATGGAAGGTCGGGCGAATCGCGCCCGAACTCGTCGACCGCTTCGGCGGCAACCGCCTGACCGGCCCGATCTTCGCCGATGAAATCGTCGATAGCGCCACCGACCCGGCGATGCCCGTCTATGCCGACGGCTTCGCCGCGGCCGAGGCCGAGGTGCTGCTCTGCTTCGGCGATGTCGGCGCGCGCGACTATGACATCGACAGCGTGAAACAGTGCATCGCCGATGTCCGCACGGGGATCGAGATCGCGAGTTCCCCCTTTCCCGAAATCAACCGGCACGGTCCCGCAGTGACGGCGTCCGACTATGGCAATAACAAGGGGCTGATCCTCGGTCCGTCAATCCCCGACTGGCGGGACGCAGACCTGATCCATATGCCCGTCGAGATGTTCATCGATGGCGCGCGCGTCGGCGCCGCGACGATGGCGGGTATGCTCGACGGCCCGTTCGGATCGGCGCTGTTCCTGATCGGCATCCTGCGGGCGCGCGGCATTGCGATCGCGCCGGGCACCTGGGTGTCGGCGGGGGCGATCACGGGTATTCACGAGGTCCGGCCCGGCCAGCGGGCCGAGGCGCTGTTCGACGGAAAAATCCGCGTCGGCTGCACGATCACAAGCTATTAGAAGCAAACACGGGAGAGGATGATGGCGCAGGCAATCGCAGACACGGGTGCGGCGGTGCCGGTGCCCCGCACGGGCCGCTATCGCTGGATGATCGTCGCGGTTCTGTTCGCGGCAACCACCGTCAACTATATCGACCGCACGATGCTCGGCCTGCTCGCGCCGACGCTCGGCACCGAGCTTCAGTGGAGCGAGAATGACTATGGCAACATCGTCACCGCTTTCCAGGCCGCTTATGCGCTCGGTTTTCTGGTCATGGGCTGGCTGATCGACCGTTTCGGTCCCAAGATCGGCTATGCGATCGCCATCTCGATCTGGACGATCGGCCATGTCGCGCACGGCTTTGCGTCGTCGGTCGCTTCCTTCATGCTCGCGCGCGTCGTGCTGGGCGTCGGCGAAGCGGGGCATTTCCCCTCGGTCGTCCGCGCGTCGAGCGAATGGTTCCCGCAAAAGGAACGCTCCTACGCGATCGGCTGGGTCAACAGCGCGACGACGATCGGCGTCATTCTCACCGCGCCGACCGTCGCGCTGTTCATGCGCGTGCTGGGTTTCGACTGGCGCGAAACCTTCATCTACACCGGCATTTTCGGCGCCGTGCTGCTGCTGCTCTGGCTCTGGCTCTACAGCAATCCGCGCGAAAGCGGGAAGGTCAGCGAGGCCGAGCTCGCGTGGATCGAGCATGACCCGCCCGAACAGGTCGAGCGCATCGGCTGGGGCAGGATCGTCACCAAGCGCGAAGCCTGGGCCTTTGCGGCGGCGAAGTTCCTGACCGATCCGGTGTGGTTCCTGATGCTCTTCTGGCTGCCCAAATATTTCGCCTCGACCTATGACGTCGACCTCAAGATCGTGCTGCTGCCGATGATCATCATGTATCTGCTGTCCGACGTCGGCAGCATCCTTGGCGGCTGGGCGTCGTCGAAGCTGATCCAGACCGGCCGCAGCGTCAATTTTGCGCGCAAGGTGACGATGATCGGCGCGGGCCTTTGCGTGCTGCCGCTGTTGTTCGTGACGGGGCTCGACAATATGTGGCTCGCGGTCGTGCTCATCGGCATTGCGCTTGCGGGGCACCAGGCCTTTTCGTCGACGATCCTGTCGATCCCGCCCGACATGTTCCCGAAACGCGCGGTGGGGTCGGTGATCGGGCTCGGCGGTTTTATGGGCGGCGTCGGCGGGATGATCATGGCGAAGTCGACGGGACTTGTGCTCGACGCGACGGGGGGCAATTACACGCTCATCTTCGCCGCCTGCACGACCGTCTATTTCCTCGCGGTGCTCGCGGTCCATATCCTCAGCCCGCGCCTCGCGCCGGTCAGCGTGGAAGGCGCAAAATAGCGTCATGCCACGCCCGCTGACCCTCTCTCCCGACCGCCTCTTTCCGTCCGAGCCGGCACAGCGCGATATCGCGCGCCGACTCTACAAGGAGGTGGCGGGCCTGCCGATCGTCAGCCCGCACGGGCATACCGATCCGGCCTGGTTTGCGGGCAATGCGCCCTTCGGCAATGCGGCGGAGCTGCTGCTCCATCCCGACCATTATGTGTTCCGCATGCTGTATTCGCAGGGGGTGTCGCTCGACGCGCTGGGCATCGGCAACCCCGACGCCGACCCGCGCGAGAGCTGGCGGCTGTTCGCCGGGAATTATCATCTCTTTCGCGGCACCCCCAGCCGCATGTGGATGGACTGGGTGTTCGCCGAAGCCTTCGGGATCGAGGTGCAATTTTCGGCCGAAACGTCGGACCTTTATTACGACCGCATCACCGAAGCGCTGGCGACCGACGCCTTTCGCCCGCGCGCGCTGTTCGACCGTTTCGGGATCGAGGTGATCGCGACGACCGAAAGCCCGCTTGACACGCTCGACCATCACGCCGTCATCCGCGCGGCCAACGCGTGCGGCGAATGGGGCGGGCGCGTGATCACCGCCTATCGCCCCGACCCCGTGGTCGATCCCGAGTTCGAGGGTTTTCGCGATAACCTCGAACGCTTTTCCGAGCTGTCGGGCGAGGATGCGTTCAGCTATGCCGGCTATCTCGCCGCGCATCGGGGTCGCCGCGCCTTCTTCGCCAGCATGGGCGCGACCTCGACCGATCATGGTCACCCGAGCGCGGCAACTGCCGACCTGTCCAACGCCGAGGCCGAAGCCTTGTTCATGCGCGTCACCGGCGCCGATGTCGGCGCCGCCGATGCCGAGCTGTTCCGCGCGCATATGCTGACGGTGATGGCGGGGATGAGCCTCGACGACGGGCTGGTCATGCAGATCCACCCCGGCGCGTTCCGCAACCATAACCCATGGCTGTTCGCGACCTATGGCCGCGACAAGGGCGCGGATATTCCGACCGCGACCGACTTTGTCCACGCGCTGCGTCCGCTCCTCGGCAAATATGGCAACGAAGCCGCGCTGACGATCATCCTCTTCACTTTGGACGAGACGAGCTATGCGCGCGAACTCGCGCCGCTCGCGGGCCATTATCCGGCGCTGAGGCTCGGCCCGGCGTGGTGGTTTCACGACAGCCCTGAAGGAATGCGGCGCTTCCGCTCGCAGATGACCGAGACGGCGGGCTTCTACAACACGGTCGGGTTCAACGACGACACGCGCGCCTTTCTGTCGATCCCCGCGCGGCACGATGTCGCGCGGCGCATCGACTGCGGCTTTCTCGCCGGGCTGGTCGCCGAACATCGGCTGGAGGAATGGGAAGCCGCCGAACTCGCGGCCGACCTCAGCTACAATCTCGCCAAGGCGGCCTACAAGCTGTGAGGCTGGGTGCCGACACGCCGCTCCCGGCGTCGGTGCGGCGGCCGCGATACGACCGCTCCGCCCAAGCCGTGGGCATCGTCCATCTCGGTATCGGCGCTTTCCACCGCGCGCATCAGGCGGTGTACACCGACGACGCGATGGACGCCGGCGACCGCGATTGGGGCATCATCGGCGTGTCGCTGCGGTCGGGCGACGTCGCGGCGCAGCTGAACCCGCAGGCGGGACTCTATTCGGTGAGCAGCCGCAGCGCGGCGGGCACACGGCTCCGCATCGTTGGTGCGGTGCGGCATGTGCTCGTCGCCGCCGACGATCCGCAAGCCGTGATCGACGCCATCGCCGCGCCGACGACGCATATCGTCAGCGTCACCGTCACCGAGAAGGGCTATCTGCGCCGCGCCGACGGATCGCTCGACCTTGATGCGGCACGCGGGGCGTCGAGCCTCTACCGCTTCGTCGGCGCCGCGCTCGCCGCCCGCCGGGCGGCGGGCCTGCCGGGACTGACCCTGCTGAGCTGCGACAATCTGGCGAGCAATGGCGCCGTGCTGCGGCGGCTGATGCGGCAATATCTCGCCGCCGAATATCCGGCACTGGTCGATTGGTTCGATGCGACCTGCGCCTGCCCCGCAACGATGATCGACCGCATCGTCCCCGCAACCACCGACGCCGACCGCGCGGCGGTCGAAGCCGAACTCGGCGCGCGCGACGCGGGAGCGGTGGTCACCGAAGGCTTCAGCCAGTGGGTGATCGAGGATGATTTCGCGGGCCCGCGACCGCGCTGGGAGGCGGTCGGGGCTGAACTCGTTGCCGACGTCGCGCCCTATGAAACCGCCAAGCTCCGGATGCTCAACGGCGCGCATTCGGCGCTCGCCTATATCGGGCTGGAGCGCGGACATGATTTTGTCCATCAGGCGATCGCCGATCCTGCCATCCGCCCGGTGATCGAACGGCTGATGCTGGGCGAAGCCGCGCCGACGATCGACGCCGCGCCGGGGCAGGATCTTGGCGCCTATGCCGATGCGTTGCTGGACCGCTTCGCCAATCCCGCGCTCGACCACCGGCTGATTCAGATCGCGATGGACGGCAGCCAGAAGATTCCGCAGCGCTGGCTGGAGACGCTGACGTGGCATCAGGCGCGCGGTGCGCGCTGTCCGTCGCTCGAAACGGCGATTGCGGCGTGGATTGCCTTTCTGCGGAGCGGGCATCCGATTGACGATCCGCTGGCGGACAGGTTGCGCGAGGCGGCGGCGGGTCCGGACGCGACAGCAAAATTGTTCGGCGACGGCGGCCTGATCGCGTCGGAATGGCGGCCGGAAACCACTATCTAACCGCTGTCATTGCGAGGAGCCGAAGGCGACGCGGCAATCCAGAGTCTGCGTAAACCGCCCTGGATTGCTTCACTCCGCTCGCAATGACGGGGAGGGGTTAGCTTGGAACCAGCAACCCCCGGCTCTCCCTCACCTCGCCATCCAGCCAGTCGATAAACGCCCTGATGCGCGGTTGCGGCGCGATGTCGCGGTGAAGCGCAAGCCAGAAGGCGCGCGCGATCGCCTGATCGCTCCGCACACGGACCAGCGCAGGATCGCCGCTCGCGAGGAAGCAGGGCAGCACGCCGACGCCCGCGCCGCCGGCGATCATCCGTCGCTGGGCGAGGATCGACGATGAGCGGACATTGGCTCGCAACCCCGGCTCGATCTCGCCCAGATAGTCGAGTTCGGGGGCGTAAAGAATGTCGGGGATATAGCCGATCACCGGAATGCCCGCGCGCGACAGCGGCGTGTTGCCAACTGCTTCCTGCCAATCGGGGCGGTTCGCCGGGGCATAGAGGCCGAGGCTGTAATCGGCGAGCTTGCGCGTGATGAGCGGACCCTTGCGCGGCCGCGCGAGCAGCACCGCCATATCGGCTTCGCGCCGCGACGGGTTCAGAAACCCCGACGAGGCGACAAGGTCGATCTCAAGCTCGGGATGCGCCGCGACGAAGCCGCCGAGCCGCGGCGCGATAAAGCTGTTGCCGAAGCCTTCGGAGACGCTGACGCGGAGTTGCCCCGACAGCGCCGATGAGCCTTCGGACGCCTTATGGATGCGCGCCGCCGCCGTCGCCATCGCCTCGGCGTGCGGGACAAGCGCCCGGCCCGCCGCGGTCAGAACGAAACCCGTCGGCGCGCGTTCGAACAAGGTCTGCTGGAGCGCCGCCTCCAGTGCGCTGACCTGGCGGCTCACCGTCGTCGCATCGACATGCAGCGCCGCCGCCGCGCGCGCGAGCGTGCCATGGCGTGCGACCATCAGGAAATATTGCAGCCTGTCCCAGTCCATAACCTGCAAATATGCAGGATGACTCTGCAAGTCTATCCCTTGCAATCGCCCCGCAACTCGGCTGTGGCAGCGGCAACATCTTATGGGAGACTCGGATATGCGACAGATCGACCATCACATCGTCGGCGGTTCCGCCGGCTCCGCTCGCTTCGGCGATGTCCTCGACCCCAATAATGGCGGCGTACAGGCACAGGTCGCGCTCGGCGACCGCGCTGTTCTCGACCGCGCCGTGGCCGCGGCAAAGGCCGCGCAGCCCGCATGGGCCGCGACCAACCCGCAGCGCCGCGCACGCGTGATGTTCGAGTTCAAGCGCCTCGTCGAAGCCAATATGAACCAGCTCGCCGAAATGCTGTCGGCCGAGCATGGCAAGGTGATCGCGGACTCGAAGGGCGACATCCAGCGCGGCCTTGAAGTCATCGAGTTCTGCTGCGGCATCCCGCATGTGCTGAAGGGCGAATATACGCAAGGCGCCGGACCCGGCATCGACGTCTATTCGATGCGCCAGCCGATCGGCATCGGCGCGGGCATAACCCCGTTCAACTTCCCCGCCATGATCCCGCTGTGGATGGGCGGCGTCGCGACTGCCGTGGGCAACGCTTTCATCCTGAAACCCAGCGAGCGCGATCCGTCGGTGCCGGTGCGCCTGTCGGAACTGTTCCTCGAAGCCGGGATGCCGGAGGGGATTTTCCAGACCGTCCACGGCGACAAGGAAATGGTCGATGCGATTCTCGACCATCCCGACATCGGCGCGGTCAGCTTCGTCGGCTCGTCGGACATCGCGCATTATGTCTATAATCGCGGCGTCGCGAACGGAAAGCGCGTGCAGGCGATGGGCGGCGCCAAGAACCATGGCATCGTCATGCCCGACGCCGATCTCGACCAGGTCGTGAACGACCTCACCGGCGCCGCCTTCGGCTCGGCGGGTGAACGCTGCATGGCGCTGCCGGTCGTCGTGCCGGTGGGTGAGGATACCGCCAATCGTCTCCGCGAAAAGCTGATCCCGGCGATCGAGGCGCTCCGCGTCGGCGTGTCGACCGATGCCGAGGCGCATTATGGTCCCGTCGTGACACAGGCGCACAAGGAAAAGGTCGAAGGCTGGATCGCCAAATGCGCCGACGAGGGTGCCGAGCTGGTGATCGACGGCCGCGGCTTCACGCTTCAGGGGCATGAAAAGGGCTTTTTCGTCGGTCCGACCTTGTTCGACCATGTCACCCCCGACATGGAAAGCTACAGGGAAGAGATTTTCGGCCCCGTGCTCCAGATCGTCCGCGCGCCCGATTTCGAGACCGCGCTCGAACTGCCGTCGAAGCATCAATATGGCAATGGCGTCGCGATCTTCACGCGCAACGGCCACGCCGCGCGCGAATTCGCGGCGCGCGTGCAGGTCGGCATGGTCGGCATCAACGTGCCGATTCCGGTGCCCGTCGCCTATCATACGTTCGGCGGTTGGAAGCGCTCGGCGTTCGGTGACACCAACCAACACGGCATGGAAGGGGTGAGGTTCTGGACCAGGGTGAAAACGATCACCGCGCGCTGGCCCGATGGATCGCCCGACGGCGGCAACGCCTTCGTCATCCCGACGATGGGTTGATCGGCAAGCGCCGATGAAACCCATGCGCCGGGTCGGACATTTCTCCGGGCAAAGGAGAAGGACGATGATGCGATGGATGATGCCCGCCGCGCTTCTGCTGCTTGCCGCGTGCGGCGGCGGTCAGGATGGGGAGACGGGCCCCGAGGACAGCGCCGCGATCAGCCCGGTACAAAAGGCCGAGCGTGCGGCGCCGCCCGAAATGCCGACTGCGGGCGTCAACGCTGAAGCCCCCGCGCCGGACGAGGACGGCGCCCGCGTCGACGGCGATACGCACCCGCCCGCAATCCGTGGACGTTGGGCGCTGAGCGCCGCCGATTGCACGGCGCGCAAGGGCGCCGACCTCACCGTGCTGACGATCGGCGCGACCGATTTGCGCTTCTATGAATCGCACGGCGAACTTGTGCGCGTTCGGGAAAGCGATGCGAACCGCATCGTCGCTGATTATCGGTTCAGCGGCGAGGGCGAGCAATGGGACCGCCGCATGACGCTCACCCTCGCCGACGGCGGCAAGGCGCTCGTGCGCCGCGATATGGGCGAGGGTGCCGTGGCGGGCGCGATGCGCTATACGCGCTGTGCCGGATGACGGCGTCGTTTTGAAAGGGAGATTCACCATGGACATCCGCCTGTTTGCCATCGCCGCCGCGCTGCCGCTTGCCGCCTGCATGGGCGGCGAGGCGCCTGTCGAATCGACCCCGCCGCCGCCCACCGAAATGACGTGCAACGCCGATGCGGCGCAATCCTACGTCGGGCAGACCGCGACCGGGGCTGTCGGCGCGGCGATCCTGAAAGCCACCGGCGCGCGCACGCTGCGCTGGGGGCCGCCGCGTTCGGCGATGACGATGGATTACCGCCAGGACCGGGTGAACATCATGTACGACGACGCCTACAAGATCACGCAGGTCACCTGTGGCTGACGGCACGCGCCGCAATCATGGCTCGGCGTCCCCGTTCGAGCCCGTATACGGCTACAGCCGCGCGGTGCGCGTGGGCAACCGCATCGACGTTGCGGGCTGTGCGCCGATCGAGCCGGACGGCAGTTCGACCGTCGGCGACGCGGGGGTGCAGGCCGCGCGCTGCCTGGCGATCATCGCCGAGGCGCTGGAGGCGCTCGGCGCTTCGCCCGCCGACGTCGTGCGCACGCGCATGTATGTCACCGACCCCGCTGATGCCGATCTCGTCGGCCGCGCGCATGGCGCTATGTTCGGCGCCATCCGCCCGGCATCGACGATGCTCGTCATCCCCGCGCTGATCCGCCCTGAGTGGAAAGTGGAAATCGAAGCCGAAGCCATCATTATCGAGAAGACCGCATGACCGACCAGTTCCAGCTGACCGACGACCAGCTCGCCATCCAGGACATGGCGCGCAAGTTCACCGCCGACCGGATCACGCCTTTCGCGGCCGAATGGGACGAGACGCACCATTATCCCGTCGATGTCTGGAAGGCCGCGGGCGAGCTCGGCTTCGGCGCGATTTACGTCGCGGAGGAATCGGGCGGCATCGGGCTCGGCCGGTTGGAAGCCGCGCTCATCATGGAGGCGATGGCCTATGGCTGTCCCGCTACATCCGCCTATGTCTCGATTCACAATATGGCGACGTGGATGATCGACCGCTTCGGCGGAGCGGAGATCAAGGCGCGCTTCCTGCCGCAGCTGGTCAGCATGGAAAGAATAGCGAGCTATTGTCTGACCGAGCCGGGTTCGGGGTCGGACGCCGCGGCGCTCAAGACGACGGCAAGGCGAGACGGCGATCATTATGTGCTGAACGGCACCAAACAGTTCATCTCGGGCGCCGGGGTCAACGACATTTATGTCTGCATGGTGCGCACCGGCGAGGAAAAGTCGAAAGGGATCAGCTGCCTCGTCGTCGAAAAGGACACGCCGGGCCTGTCGTTCGGCGCGCCCGAGAAAAAGCTCGGCTGGAACGCTTCGCCGACCGCGCAGGTGATTTTCGAGGATTGCCGCGTGCCCGTGGAGAATCTTGTCGGCGCGGAGGGCGACGGCTTCCGCTTCGCGATGGCGGGGCTCGACGGCGGCCGCCTCAACATCGGCGCCTGCTCGCTGGGCGGCGCGCAGCGATGCCTCGACGAAGCGATCGCCTATACCAGGGACCGCCAGCAGTTCGGGCAACCGATCGCCGATTTCCAGAACACCCAGTTCATGCTGGCCGACATGGCGACCGATCTGGAGGCCGCGCGCGCGCTGCTCTATATGGCGGCGGCCAAGGTGACCGCCAACGCCCCCGACAAGTCGCGCTTTTCGGCGATGGCGAAACGGCTCGCGACCGATAACGGCAGCAGGATCGTCAACGACGCGCTCCAGCTGTTCGGCGGCTATGGCTATTTGAAGGATTATCCGATCGAGCGTTTCTGGCGCGATCTGCGCGTCCATTCGATCCTCGAGGGCACCAACCAGGTGATGCGGATGATCGTCGGAAGGGATTTGCTGCGCCAATGATCACGATCGAAAAGATCCTCCCCGGCACGGGGAGGGGGACCATGCGAAGCATGGTGGAGGGGTACGCGGTGTCGAGCGCTGCGTATGACCTCCCGTACCCCTCCACCACCTTCGGTGGTCCCCCTCCCCCCTTGGGGGAGGATCGGCGATGACCGAAGACGTTCTCATCTCGACCTGCGGCCGCGTCGGCCGAATCTCGCTCAATCGCCCCAAGGCGATCCACGCGCTGAACCTCGCAATGTGTCAGGCGATGATCGACGCGCTTTTGCAGTGGCGCGCCGACGATGCGGTCGAAGCCGTCATCATCGACCATAGCGAGGGCCGCGGCTTCTGCGCCGGCGGCGACATCCGCATGCTCGCGGAAAGCGGCGCGAAGGACGGGGTCGAGGCGCGCGCCTTCTTTCACACCGAATATCGGCTCAACCATCTGCTCTTCACCTATCCCAAGCCCGTCGTCGCCTTCATGGACGGCATCACCATGGGCGGCGGCGTCGGCATTTCGCAGCCGGCGAAATATCGCGTCGCGACCGAGCACACACGCTTTGCGATGCCCGAAACGGGAATCGGCCTGTTCCCCGACGTCGGCGGCGGCTGGTATCTGCCGCGGCTCGAAGGGCGCGTCGGGCAATATCTGGCGCTCACCGGCGCGCGGCTCGACGGGGCGGAATGCCTCGCGCTCGGCCTCGCGACGCATTATCTGCCGTCAGAAAAGCTCGCCGAGGCAAAGGCGCGCATCGCCGCGCATCCCGATCGCATCGGCGGCATTTTGGGCGAGCTGTCGATCACCGCACCGCCCGCCACGATCACCCATCAGATCGACAGGATCAACCGGCTGTTCGCGAGCGACACCTATGAGGAGATTCTCGCCGCGCTGGAAGCCGATGGCGGCGAATGGGCGGAAAGGGAGCTTGCAACCCTGCACAGCAAATCGCCGCAAACGTGCAAGGTCGCGCTGCGACAGCTCAAGGAGGGGGCGGAGATGCACGACTTCGCTGCCGAGATGGCGCAGGAATATGCGATCGGTAGCCGCGTCGTGACGATGCACGACTTCATCGAGGGCGTGCGCGCGCTGATCATCGACAAGGACAACAGCCCGAAATGGAATCCGCCGACGCCCGAGGCGGTGACCGACGACTGGATCGACGCCATCTTTGCGCCGCTGCCTGAGAATGAGAAATGGACCCCGCTCACCTAGCTCGTCACCCCGGACTTGATCCGGGGTCCAGGCGGCCATGGATGCCGGATCAAGTCCGGCATGACGAAAATCCGGAGAATAGCGAATGACCTACGAAACCCTCCTCGTCGAACAGCGCGGCGCCGTCACCCTGGTGACGCTCAACCGCCCACAGGCGCTGAATGCGCTCAATTCGGGCGTGCTGGGCGAGCTGATCGCCGCCTTCGCCGCCTTCGAGGCCGACCCCGGCCAGCGCTGCGCCGTTCTCACCGGCGCGGGCGACAAGGCCTTCGCCGCAGGCGCCGACATCAAGGAAATGGCCGACAAGCCCGCCGCCGATTTCTACCTCGAGGATTTTTTCTCGAAATGGACGAGCGATTTCGTGAAGAAGGTGAGGAAGCCTTGGATCGCCGCGGTGAACGGCTTTGCGCTCGGCGGCGGCTGCGAGCTTGCGATGATGGCCGATTTCATCATCGCGTCGGACAAGGCGAAATTCGGCCAGCCCGAAATCAAGCTCGGCGTCGCGCCGGGCATGGGCGGGTCGCAGCGGCTGACGCGCGCGATCGGCAAGGCGAAGGCGATGGAAATGTGCCTCACCGGGCGGATGATGGATGCCGAGGAGGCCGAGCGATCGGGGCTGGTTGCGCGCGTCGTCCAGCACGAAAGCCTCATCGACGAAGCGGTGAAGACCGCGACGACGATCGCGGCAATGCCGCCGATGGCCGCGATGGTGAACAAGGAGATGGTGGGCGCCGCGTTCGAGACGACGCTCGACCAGGGCCTCATCTACGAACGCCGCCTGTTCCAGATCCTCGCCGCGACCGAGGACAAGGCCGAAGGCATGGCCGCGTTTATCGAGAAGCGCGAAGGCGTGTGGAAGGGGCGGTGACCTTCTAAACCCTCTCCCCTTCAGGGGAGAGGATATGGAGGCTTGGCGCGTAGCGCCTGGCCGGAGTTGGAGAGGGGCTTGTGACCACGTCCTCCTCTCCCAATCCTCTCCCCTGAAGGGGAGAGGGCTCATGGAGAGACAAATGAAGATCGCTTTTATCGGACTCGGCAATATGGGCGGCGGGATGGCCGCGAACCTCGCCAGGGCGGGGCATGAGGTCCGCGCCTTCGACCTCAGCGAAGAGGCGCTGGCGCGCGCCGTCGAAGCGGGCTGCACCCGCGCCGCCTCCGCCGCTGAAGCGGTGACCGGCGCCGAAGCCGTCGTCACAATGCTGCCTGCGGGCAAGCATGTCGCAGGCGTCTATGAAGGCGATGTCTATCCCAACGCCGCGCCCGGCACGCTGCTCCTCGACTGCTCGACGATCGACGTCGCGACCGCGCGCGCCAATATCGAGGCGGCGACCGCCAAGGGCCTCGTTGCTGTCGACGCGCCGGTGTCGGGCGGCATCGCCGCCGCCAATGCCGGAACGCTCACCTTCATGGTCGGCGGCACCGATGAAGGCTTTGCACGCGCCGAGCCGATTCTCGCCAAAATGGGCAAGGCGGTGATCCACGCCGGCGATGCGGGTACGGGGCAGGCGGCGAAAATCTGCAACAATATGCTGCTCGGCGCGTCGATGGTCGCGACGTGCGAGACGCTCGCGCTCGCTCAGAAACTCGGCCTTGATCCGCAGACATTTTTCGACATCGCCAGCGTGTCGTCGGGGCAATGCTGGTCGCTCACCAGCTATGCGCCGCTTCCCGGCGTTGGTCCGACGACCCCCGCCGACAATGATTACAAGGGCGGTTTCGCGGCGGCGCTGATGCTCAAGGATCTGCGCCTCGCGATGGAGGCCGCCGCCAGCGTCAACGCCGATGTGCCAATGGGGGCAAAGGCGCGGGAGCTATACGAGGCGTTTGTCGAGGCCGACAAGGACGGCCACGACTTTTCGGCGATCATCCGCACCTTGCAGGGTTGATTGCCCTCGACTTGTCGCGCCCTCCGGGGCTAAGGCCGCGCGCGAATCAAGAAAAGACAGGATTTCTCCCATGCGTATCGACCTCATTCCGGCGGGCGACAGCCCGCCTGACAGCCTCAACGTCCTGATCGAAGTGCCGATCGGCGGCGAGCCGGTGAAATATGAGTTCGACAAGGCGTCGGGCGCGCTGTTCGTCGACCGCTTCCTGCACACGCCGATGCGCTATCCCGCCAATTACGGCTTCATTCCGCACACGCTCGGCGACGATGGCGACCCGTTGGATGCGCTCGTCGTCGCGCGCTCGCCGATCGTCGCGGGCGCGGTGGTCAAATGCCGCCCGATCGGGGTGCTGATGATGGAGGATGACGCCGGCGGCGACGAGAAGCTGCTGTGCGTGCCGGTGAACAAGACCTTCCCCTATTACAAGGATGTCGCAAGCTACACCGACATGCCGCCGATCGTGCTGCAACAGATCGAGCATTTCTTCACCCATTACAAGGATCTCGAACCCGGCAAATGGGCGAAGCTCAACGGCTGGGGCGATGTCGATGCGGCCAAGCGCATCATTGTCGAAGCGGTCGAGCGCGCGAAAAAAGTCGGCTTCTGAAGCATATGTCGCCCCCGCGAAGGCGACGATTCAATCTTTCGGCTTCGGCGCCGACGCCGTTTGGGGCGCGGGCATCGAGCGCACGTGCAGGTCGCGCTGCGGATAGGGGATTTCGATCCCCGACGCCTGAAACTTGTCCCAGATGCGCAGAAAGACGTCCCCCTTGATATTGCCGATCCCGGCCTCAGGGTCGGTGATCCAGAAGCGCACTTCATGGTCGACGCTGCTGTCGCCGAAAGCGGTGATCCAGCATACGGGCGCGGGCTCGGCCAGCACGCGCCTCGTCTCGCTGGCCGCTTCGATCATCAGCTGCTGCGCGAGCCGCAGGTCTGTGTCGTAGGCGACGCCCACCGCGATGCTCACGCGCACCGTACGGCTCGAATAGCTCCAGTTCTCGACCTCCTGCGTCATCAGGATTTCGTTGGGGATCAGATGCTCCTTGCCCTCGCGCGTGATCACCGACACCGCGCGCACGCCGATCTTGTTCACCCAGCCAAAGCTGTCGCCGACCGCGATGACGTCGCCCGGCTTGATCGAACGATCCATCAGCAGGATGATCCCCGCGATCAGATTGCCGACGGTTTTTTGCAGCCCGAAACCGATTGCCAGGCCGAGCGCGCCCGAAAACACCGCAAAGGCGGTGAGGTCGATGCCCAATATGTCGATGCCGACAAAAAAGGCGGCGACGATAATCACCACCGCCGAGATCTTTTCGATAAGCAACCGCTGTGTCGGATCGAAACGATCGCTGCGCCTGATCGCCCGGCGCAGCACGCGCGTCGCGAGCCGCACCAGCGTGAAGAGAATGACCACGGTCACCAGCAGGTTGACGACGGTGAGCAGCGAGAAATGCCGCGCACCGATCGAGAAGCCAAAGGCGTCGAGCCGCTCCTGCAACAGTTCCAGCCCGCCGACCGCGCGTGACAACATGATGACGAGCGCGACGAACGCCCCCGCCAGCGCCGCCCCGTCGCCGAGCCCCACGCCGATCAATATATGTCGCACCAGCGCCGCGGCGCCGAATGCGAACAGCAGGTTCAGCAGCAGCAACGCATAGGGGTGCCAGGGCCAGAGCGCCCCTGCGATACCGACGATCAGCAGCGCGGCGATCCAGCCGAGAATTGCGCCGGCGCGTTCGGTGAGCGGCCCGCGCGCGCCGAAATCCTGCCCATGCAGCCAGTCGGCGAGCCGCGGCCCGATCCGCTTTCTGACGAGCCAGTTCGCGGCGAGTGCGAGCACCGCCAGCGCCGCGGCGACGCCGAGCTCAACCAGCTGCGCTTCGGCAAGCGCCGGAAAACCCATGCGGGCGAGCAGGGCGTCGAGGCTGTTCACGCCGTCATCGCCGCAAAGCCGCGCGCGAGGTCGGCGATCAGGTCGGCGGGGTCTTCGAGCCCGATCGACAGGCGGACGAGGGGGTCGGGGTCGGCCCAGCGCGTCGCGGTGCGGATGCCCGCGGGATCGGCGGGCACGATCAGGCTTTCATAGCCGCCCCAGCTGAAACCGATGCCGAAATGGGTGAGCGCGTCGATGAAGCGCGTGCGCGCGCCCTCGTCGGCGCCCTTGAGCGTGAAGCCGAACAGTCCGCTGGTGCCTGCAAAATCGCGCGACCAGATGGCGTGGCCCGCGTCACCTGCAAGCGCGGGGTGGAGCACGCGGCCGACTTCTTTGCGCCCGGCGAGCCAGTTTGCGATCGTCAGCCCGTTTTCGCCATGCCGCTGCATCCGCACGTCGAGCGTGCGCAGCCCGCGCAGCATGAGTGCGCAATCGTCGGGCGAGACCGACTGGCCGAGCTGGTACGCCGCGCTGCGCAGCTTTGGCCAGACGGCGCGCGTCGCGGTGAGCGAGCCCATCATCGCGTCGCTGTGCCCGCCGACATATTTGGTAAGGCTCATCATCGCGACATCGACCCCGTGCGCCAGCGCGGGGAACAGCAGGGGCGTCGCCCAGCTGTTGTCGATCATCGTCAGCACGCCGCGCGCACGCGCGGCGCGGGTGATCGCGGGTACATCCTGCACCTCGAAGGTCAGGCTGCCCGGTGATTCGAGGAAGATCAGCTTCGTTTCCGGGCGGATCAGCGCGGCAATCTCCGCGCCGACGAGCGGATCATAATAGGTGGTTTCGACGCCCAGCCGCGCGAGCATCCCGTCGCAAAAGGCGCGCGTCGGCTCATAGGCGCTGTCGACCATCAGCAGATGATCGCCCGGCGACAAGAGCGCGAGCAGCCCCGCCGAATTGGCGGCGACGCCCGAAGGATAGAGCAATGTCCCCTCGGCCCCCGGCTCCATCGCGGTCAGCGCGTCGGCGAGCGCCCACACCGTCGGCGTCCCGCGACGGCCGTAATAGAGCCTGTCGTGGGTCGCATGGCCGCGCGCCTTGAGATCGGCAACATTGTCGTAAAGGATGGTCGAAGCGCGCCAGACGGGTGGGTTGACGATGCCGCCGCCCAGCCGCGGGTCGCCGGTCCATTCGGGCCGCCGCCCGCCCCGCACCAGCCGTGTCGCGGGGCGGAGGCCGTCATCGTCGTTCTTGCTCATCCCCGCCTTGTTAGCGAAGCGCTAGGTAAAATCCAGTGGCGCACCGGCAAAGCCGACCACGAGCCCCACCGCCGAACAGATTGCGAGCACCGGCACGATCCCCATCCTGAAGCGAAAGAGCAGCAGCGCCGCGAGCAGCGCCAGCAGCAGCGCGCGAAGGTCGAGGCTGGCAAGCACCGGCAGTTCCATGCCCCATCCGCTGCGGACGGACTCGCGGAAAAGCAGATGCAGCGCGAACCACAGCGACAGGTTGGCGATCACGCCGACGACCGCCGCGGTCACGGCCGCGAGCGCGCCTTTCGGGCCCGCCGCGCGTTCGAGCCGGTCGATCCACGGCGCGAAGGTGAAAATCCACAGGAAGCAAGGCGCAAAGGTGACCCACAGCGTCAGCCCCGCGCCGAACAGGGCGGCCACAAAGGGCGTGAAGGGCGCGGCGTCGCGGTAGGCGGCGAGAAAGCCGACGAACTGCGTCACCAGGATCAGCGGCCCCGGCGTCGTTTCGGCGAGTCCCAGCCCGTCGGCCATCTCGCCCGGCCGCAGCCAGCCGAAGCCGCCGACCGCTTCCTGCGCCATATAGGCAAGCACCGCATAGGCGCCGCCGAAGGTGACGACGGCGAGCTGCGAGAAAAAGACACCGATGTCCCAGAGGACATGCTCCTGCCCCAGGGTGGCGAGGATCAGCAGCATCGGCGCCGCCCAGATCGCGCCCCAGATCAGCACCGCCGAAACGCTCTGCCGCCACGCCGAGCGCGAAGGCGCAATGGGCGTCGCGGCGGCGGGTGCGAGCCTGAGCCAGCCCGGCCGCCAGCGCCCCGCCGCCCAGCCGGTCAGCAATGCTGCAAGAATGACGAGCGGGAAGGGCAAGGTCAGGATGGCGATGGCGACGAAGGAGGCGGCCGCGATGCCGCGCTGGAGCGGGGTCTTGAGCGCACGTCCGGCAATACGCAGCAACGCCTGCACGACGATCGCCAGCACCGCCGCCTTGATGCCGAGGAAGAGTGCGGTAAACCAGCCCAGCCCCGCCGCCATCACATACAGCAGCGACAGGCCGAGCATCACCAGCGCGCCTGGAACGATGAACAGCAGTCCGGCCGCCAGCCCGCCGCGCAGCCCGTGCAGCCGCCAGCCGATCCAGGTCGCGAGCTGCTGCGCTTCGGGGCCGGGCAGCAAATTGCAGAAATTGAGCGCGTGGAGAAAGGTCGCCTCGTCGACCCAGCGGCGCTCGTCGACGAACTCGCGGTGCATCAGCGCGACCTGCCCTGCGGGGCCGCCGAAGCTCAGCAAGCCGATACGCGCATAGACGCGCACCGCCGCGCCGAAGCTGGGAATGACAAGAGGCGGCAATTCGACCACCGCGCCCGATCAGGCCGCGCCGGTCGCCTTGGGCGTCGCGGCGTCGGCCCCCCATTCGAGCCAGCTGCCGTCATAGACCGCGACGTCGTCCTTGCCGAGCAGATGCGCGCCAAAGGCGACGACGGCGGCGGTCATACCGCTGCCGCAGGTCGCGACGAGCGGCTTGTCGAGGTCGATTCCGGCGGCGTCGAAAGCGGCCTTGAGGTCATCGCCGCGCTTCCAGGTGCCGTCGGCGTTGAACAATTCGCTGTGCGGCAGGCTGCGCGATCCCGGAATATGGCCGGGCGCCAGGCCGGGGCGCGGGTCGCGTTCCTCGCCGGTGAAGCGCGCCGTGGGGCGCGCGTCGACCACCTGTTCGGCGCGACTGTCGAGATTGGCGAGCATCTGTTCCTTCGTCCGCACCGCCTTGGCGTCGCGCCAAACGGTGAAGTGGCGGTGGCGCAGCGTCTGCTTGCCCATTTCAAGCGCGCGGCCTTCGGCCTTCCACTTGGCGAGGCCGCCGTCGAGCAGCGCAACGTCGTGTGCGCCGAACAATTTGAGCAGCCACCAGGCGCGCGCCGCGCTCTTGAGCGGGCTGTCGTCATACAGCACGATGCGGCTGCCATCGCCGAGGCCGAGCGACTGCATGCGGCTCGCGAATTTTTCGGCGGGCGGCGCCATATTCTCGATCGCGCTCGACGTGTCGGTCAGTTCGGCCAGGTCCATGAACACCGCGCCGGGAATGTGCCCTGCCTCATATTCGGCGCGCGCGTCGCGATCGGTCCCCAGGAATTTCGTCGCATCGACGACCCGCAGGTCCGATGCCCCCAGTTCGCGTTCCAGCCAGTCGGTTGAAACCAAGGCGTCCATGTCATGCTCCTGTTACCGCCGGTCGGGAAGCTTCTGCCTGTTCCTCGTCCGGCCATCCTGCTGTGGCTTCTTTCCGGGGATCGTCAGCCTATGCCCCCACCTGTGCTTTTTCAAGCGGGTCCGCTCTGCCCCAGCCTTTGCTGCACCGCAACAATAAAAGCGGCGGATTGCAGCCCTGCGCGCCTATTGGCTGCGGCGAATCGCGGTCGGCCGGGCGGCGGGGCGGTCGACCGCATAGGCGGCGCGGTCGAGCGCGAGCGGTGCAAGCTTGTCGCTGGCCGCTCCCTGTTCGCGGCCGAGGACGAAGCTGCCCGCATTCTGCCCGAAGGCGTCACCTTCGCCGTCCCAATGATAGGTGACGTCGATCGCCATCACGGGGACGAGCATCGGCTTGCCGCCGATCATCAGCGGTTCGATCGCGGCGCGCGGCAGCATCACTTCGGTCGACAAAAGCTCGCCCGCGCCGGGCGCGAGCATCATGTCGTCGCGCAGCACGCTGCCGCCCGCGCCGTCGAAGAAGCGGCCGAGCACCGGTTCGGTCATCGCCGATCCCTGATTCAGCGCGATGCGCACCATCAGCCCGGTCGCGTCGGCGCTGCCCTGGTTGACCAGGTTGAGCGCAAAGGCGACCGCGACATGATCGGCGGCAAAGCGAATGGCGCGAATCTCGAGCGCCATGGCGACGATCGCACGGCGCTCGGCCGCGGGGCGAGTGACGAGCGGCGAAGCCGGGCGCGGTGCGGCCGGGGATGCGGCGGGAGTAGCGGGTACGGGCGGACGCGGCGTTGCGGTTTTGGCGGGCGGCGGCTGGACCGGACGCGGCGCGGGGGGCGGCGATGCGGCTTCGGGCGTTTCGTCCAGCGCCGGTCCCGCTGGCGCGATGCGGCGGCGCCAGTACCAGAGGCCTGCGCCCAGCGCGGCGAGCGCGGCGAGCGCCCACGCCCAAGGCGGGGTGCCCGACGCGGGCACGTTGACCGCCCGAATGTCATCGGCCGATTCGCGCGTGACGAGGTCCGGCGCGGTAGCTTCCGAATCGACCGGCGGCAACTCCTCCGCGTCGGCCGCTGGGTCGAGCTGCTGTGTGGGGGTCGGCGTGGCAGTGCGCTGCGCCTCGGATGCTACAGGTGACGGGCCTCGGGCGGCCGTCGGCTCGGGCGCCGCTGGCGGTTCGGGCTGGGTCGGGACGACGCGCGGCGGGATGGCGGGCGCTGTCGGCGTGGTCGTGACCGTAGGCGTGGGCGCAGGCGTCGGCTGGCCGCGGCGCTCGCCCGGCGCGACGGGGGGCAGGCCGTTGTCGGCGGGCCCCTGCACGCCCGGCGCGCGGCCATCGTCTTCGGGCTGGAGGCGGAAATCGATCTGGCGCGGCGGATTTTGCGTGGCGGTTCCACTGTCTTGCGCGCCCGCGGACGCGCTCGCGACCAGCATCGCTGCCGCCAGCGCGACCCGTGCCGCCCGATCCTGCCCGAATATCCGCACGCTCATCCTGTCGCGATCCCAAACCGTCCATATCTTGCCCGCGCCGCTGAATTGGCGCTGAACCTCGCGGCCCGCAGTCCCACGAGGTCGGTGACATCGGCCGCGCTGCGCACTAGAGCGTTTCCATGACCGATTCCACCCCTACGCCGCTCGCGCCCAAACATCTCGGCCAATCGAGCGAACTGCCTGCCTCGCCCGGGGCCGCGGTGCTCGACTATGTGCCCAATCCACGCGTGGGCGAGCTTTATCTCGTCCGCTTCGCCGCACCCGAGTTCACGTCGCTCTGCCCGGTTACCGGCCAGCCCGATTTCGCGCATCTGGTGATCGACTACGCGCCGCGCGAAACAATCGTCGAATCGAAAAGCCTCAAGCTGTTCCTCGGTTCCTTTCGCAACCATGCCGGTTTCCACGAGGATTGCACCGTCGGTATCGGCCGTCGCCTGTTCGACGAGATGCGGCCCATATGGCTGCGCATCGGCGGTTACTGGTATCCGCGCGGCGGCATTCCGATCGACGTTTTCTGGCAGTCGGGACCGCCGCCCGCGGAGCTGTGGCTCCCCGACCAGGGCGTCGCGCCCTATCGCGGGCGCGGCTGATATTTCATCTTTCCGACACATTTTGTTGACACTAGTGTAAACGATATGACGACAGCCTCGCTTCCGCACGACCATCCCATTGCCGTCGGCGCCGACGCGATCGACTTCATGGGGCATGTGAACAACGCCCATTATCTGAGCTGGGTGCAGGACGCGGTGCTGTCGCACTGGCGCAAGATCGCGCCGCCCGAAGCGGTCGCCGCGCATCTCTGGGTCGCGCTCAAGCATGAAATCACCTATCGCCGCCCCGCCTTCCTCGACGATCAGGTCATCGCGACGGTCATCCTCGAAAAGGTGCAGGGCGCGCGCGCCTTTTACGAAACGATCATCCGCCGCGGCGAGGAAGTGCTGGCCGAGGTCAAGTCGAGCTGGTGCTGTATCGACGCCGAAACGCTGCGCCCCGCGCGGCTCGCGAGCGATGTGATCGCGCGCTTCTTTCCAGGCGAAAAGGGTTGAGGCCCATAACTCAGTAAAAATCGGCGGTTTCGCCGCCGTCGCGCCGTTCGGTGCGGTGGACCTGCGTCGGTGCGTCGCGGCTGCCGCTTCGCACCTCCAGCCGCCCGTCCACGCGTCGGACCTCGGCGGGGGCCAGGATGCGCACGCGCGCGATGCCGACCGCGCTCGCCTTCGGCTGCTGCGCTATGGGCGCGGCGGCGGGTGCGCTTGCGGCAAGCATCAGGGCGGCGGCAAGGGACATGGCGTTCATGCTCAGCCCTAACGGCAGGTCTTGCCAGCGCTTTAACCTTGAATCGCAGCTTTTCGGTCACGCCTTCGGCGTTCCCAAGGCAAAGCAAAGGCCGCCTGCCCCGCAGCGGGACAGACGGCCTTGGTTTCGTAAGCCCAGGCGGGCTTAGAACCCCGACTTCGCCTCCGCCTTCTCCTTGAGCAACGGCGCGATCTCGAACCCGTGCTTTTCCAGCGCCTGGGCGATCTTGTCAGTGCCTTCCAGCCCCGCCCAGAACATCGGGCCGCCGCGATAGACCGGCCAGCCATAGCCATAGATCCACACGACATCGATGTCGCTCGCGCGCTGCGCCTTGCCTTCCTCGAGAATCAATGCGCCTTCGTTGACCATCGGATAGAGGGTGCGTTCGATGATCTCCTGATCGGTGATCTCGCGCTTTTCGACCCCCGCCTTCTGGCGGAACTCCTCGATGATCTCGGCGACGCGCGGGCTTTCCGACGGCTGGCGCCTGTCGTCATAGTCGTAAAAGCCCGCCTGCTTCTTCTGCCCCCAGCGGCCTTCGGCGCACAGCGCGTCGCGGATGCTTTCGATGCGGTTCGGGTCGCGGTGCCAGCCGATGTCGACGCCGGCGAGGTCGCTCATCTGGAACGGCCCCATCGGCATGCCGAAATCGACATGCACCTTGTCGACCTGCGCCGGGGTCGCGCCTTCGAGCAGCAGCTTCATCGCCTCCATCTGGCGGGGTTTCAGCATCCGGTTGCCGATGAAGCCGTCGCACACCCCCGCGACGACGGCGACCTTGCCGATCTTCTTGCCGATCGCCATCGCCGTCGCCAGCGCATCGGGCGCGGTCTTGTCGCCGCGCACGACTTCGAGCAGCTTCATGACATTGGCGGGCGAGAAGAAGTGCATCCCCAGCACGTCGCCGGGGCGGTTCGTCGCGGTCGCGATCTCGTCGATGTCGAGATAAGAGGTGTTCGACGCGAGGATCGCGCCGGGCTTGGCAATCTTGTCGAGCTTGCCGAAAATATCCTTCTTGACGTCCATATTCTCATAGACCGCCTCGATGATGAGATCACAGTCGGCAAGGTCGTCGAGGCTGAGTGACGGGGTGATCAGCCCCATCATCGCATCGACCTGTTCGGGCGTGAAGCGGCCCTTGGCGGCGGAGGCGTCGTAATTCTTGCGCACGACGCCGAGCCCGCGGTCGAGCGCATCCTGCGCCATTTCGACGATCGTGCAGGGGATGCCCTTTTGCAGAAAGTTCATCATGATGCCGCCGCCCATCGTCCCGGCACCGATGATGCCCACCTTCTTGATGTCGCGCAGCTGCGTATCCTTGGGCAGGCCGTCGATCTTCGCGGCCTGGCGCTCGGCAAAGAAGATATGGCGCTGCGCCGCCGACTGGCTGCCGAACATCAGCTTCATGAACTGCTCGCGCTCGAAGGCCAGGCCTTCGTCGAAGGGCAGGCGCGTCGCGGCCTCGACGCAGGCGAGGTTGGCGTAGGGCGCCTCGAAACCGCGCCAGCGCTTGGCGTTCTTCGCCTTCAGCTCTTCGATGACGGCAACGTCGCCGAACACCGGGCGTTCGCGCGTCGGGCGCGGGCCGTCGGCGATCTTCGCGCGCGCGAAGGCGATGGCGTCGGCGGCCAGGCTGGCTTCGCCCGCCAGTTCGTCGACGAGCCCCATGTCCTTCGCCTTCGGCGCCGGAACCGGATCGCCGGTCGAGGTCATCGTCGCCGCGGCTTCGACGCCGACGATGCGCGGCAGGCGCTGCGTGCCGCCCGCGCCGGGGAGCAGGCCGAGCTTGACTTCGGGAACGCCGAGCTTCGCCGAAGGCACCGCGATGCGGTAGTGGCAGACGAGCGCGGTTTCCAAGCCGCCGCCGAGCGCGGTGCCGTGGATTGCCGCGACGACGGGCTTCGATGCCGCTTCGATGCTGTTGAGCACCGCGTTGAAATCGGGGCCGCGCGGCGGCTTGCCGAACTCGCTGATGTCGGCGCCCGCGATGAAAGTCGCCCCTGCACAGCGCAGGACAATGGCTTTCACGCTGTCGTCGGCGAGCGCGGCCTTGAAATTATCCTCGAGGCCCTGCCGGACGTGCCAGCTCAGCGCGTTCACCGGCGGGTTGTTCACGATGATGACGGCAATTTCGCCATCCTTTTCCATCGTGACGGATACGGGGGTGTCTTCGGTCATGGGAGAACTCCTTCAAATAGGTCCGTTCGCATCGAGCGAAGTCGAGATGCCCATCGAGCTAGGCATCCGGTCGATGGGTGTCTCGACTTCGCTCGACACGAACGGAAAGCGGGTGTTGCATCTTCAGTCATCAAGCGCCGCGTGGATCAATGTCTTGACCTCGCGCCGCACGGGATAGGTGGAAGAGGGCATCAGCTGGGTCATGAACACCATGCAGATTTCCTCGACCGGATCGACGAAGAAGCCGGTCGAAAACATGCCGCCCCAGTAAAAATCGCCCGCCGATCCCGGAATGCCCGCGCGCGCCGGATCGAGCGTCACCGCAAAGCCGAGCCCGAAGCCGACCCCGGCATTTTCATCCTCGCTGAACACGCCGACGCTGTGTTCGGTCAGGTCGCCGCCGCCGACGAGGTGGTTCGACGTCATCAGAGTGAGCGTCTTGCGGCTGATGATGCGCGTGCCGTCCAGCTTGCCGCCGCCGAGCAGCATCAGGCAGAAGCGGTGATAGTCGGCGAGCGTCGAAGCGAGCCCGCCGCCGCCCGAATGGAAGCTCCTGTCCTTCGCCCAGCGGCTGCGCTTGCCTTCGTCGAAGCCCTGCATCTTGTCCCTGGGGTGAAAGGCGTAAGCGTCGGTGAGCCGGTGCTGCTGCTCGGCGGGCACCTTGAATCCGGTGTCGACCATGCCGAGCGGGCCGAAAATGCGCTCCTGCAACACCTCTGCGAACGGTTTGCCCTCGATCCGCTCGATCACCGCGCCGAGCACGTCGGTCGCCATCGAATAATTCCAGTGCGCGCCCGGGTCGAACTGGAGCGGGATTTTGGCGAGCGCGGCGATGAAGCTGTCCATCGTATAATCGGCGTCGAAGTCGTCGATGCGCGCCTTGCGGTACGCCGCATCGACCGGCGTGCGCTCCTGGAAACCATAGGTCAGCCCCGTTGTATGGCGCAGCAAATCAACCATGCGGATCGGCTGCGTCGGCGGTCGCGTCACAAAGGGGACATTGCCGCCGCCCGCGACAAAAACGCCGGTATCTCTGAACTCGGGGCAGAATTTCACGAGCGGATCGCCGAGCGCGACCTTGCCTTCCTCGACCAGCATCATGAAGGCGACGCTGGTGATCGGCTTGGTCATGCTCGCGATGCGGAAGATCGCGTCCTCTTTCAGCGGCTCGCCGGGCCGCGCCTCGCCGATGCACGAGAGATGCGCGATCTCGCCGCGCCGCGACACGAGTGTCGCCGCATGCGGCAGGCGGCCGGTGCCGACATATTTCGCCTCGAGAAAGGCGGGAATGCGGTCGAGGCGCGCGGGGTCGAAGCCTTGGGTCATGCGATCAAATCCGAACTGAACAGATTGTGCGCACCCGCGAAGGCGGGTGCCCATCACCGGATGGTGCCAGTTTGAACCGGTCGGAGATGGATCCCCGCTTTCGCGGGGATACACGGCTTATAACAAGGCGCATCATTTGCGAGCCACCCATCAATGCGATGTCTGGCCAAGCAGCTGGCGCGTCACCGGATGCGAACTGGTGAGTCCGCCGTCAACCGCGATCGCCTGTCCGTTGACATAGCTCGCCTGATCGCTTGCCAGGAACAGCGCGACATTGGCCAGCTCCTCGGGCTGCGCGGCGCGCTTCAGCGGGTTGAGCTGGCCGAGCTTGTGCGTAACCTCCTTGGCGCGCGCATAATCGAAGGTCGGCTTGGTCATCCCCGTTTCGGTGAGGCCGGGACAGATGGCGTTGACGCGCACGCCGCTGGTGGTCAGCTGCTGCGCGGCGACCTTGGCGAGGTTGATGACCCCCGCCTTCGACGCCGAATAGGCGCCGGGACCGGCGCCCGAATTGAGCCCGGCCACGCTCGCGGTCAGCACGATCGCGCCGCCGCGGCCTTGGTCGACCATCGCCTTGCCTGCATGTTTCACCATCAGCGCGGGGCCGATCAGGTTGACGCGCAAAGTCTCGGCCCAGGCGGCGGGATCGAAATCGAAAATACCGCCCATGTCGCCGATGATCCCGGCGTTGGCGAAAGCGACGTCGAGGCCGTCGAAGCGCTCCTTCGCGGCGGCGACCATCGCCGCGACGTCGGCCTCGACCCCCGCGTCGATCTCCATCGCGACCGCATCGCCCCCGGCGTCCTTCACCAGCTGCGCCGTTTCATGCACCGCCGCCGTCTTGTCGCCGAGCACCAGCTTCGCGCCCTCGGCGGCGAAGCGCAGCGCGCTCGCGCGGCCGATGCCGCTGCCCGCGCCGGTGATGATCGCAACCTTGCCGTCCAATGCGCCCATCATGCGCCTCCCGAAATCGTGGCACCGCCATCGCACACGATGGTCTGGCCGGTGGTGAATGCCCCCGCCTTGCTGGCGAGGAAGACCGCGGCGCCCGCGATCTCGTGCGGCTCGCCGATGCGCTTCAGGGTCGAGGCGGCGGTCGAGCGTCGCAGATTCTCTTCATTTTCCCACAAGGCGCGGGCCATGTCGGTGCGGATGAGGCCCGGCGCGATGCAGTTGACGCGCACGCCACGCGGCCCGAACTCGACCGAAAAATTGCGCGCGACCTGCATGTCGGCGGCCTTTGAAATCCCGTAAGCGCCGATGATCGGCGATCCTTTCAGGCCCCCGATCGAGCTGATGATGATGATCGACCCGTCGCCGCGTTCGAGCATTTCGGGCGCGACCATCGAAATCAGCCAGTGGTTCGACAGGATATTATTGTCCATGATCTTGCGGAACTGCTCGTCGCTGATCCCCAGGCCGGGACCATAATAGGGGTTCGACGCGGCGTTGCAGACGAGCGTTGTGATCTTGCCGAAGGCCGCGCGCGTTTCGTTGACGAGGTTCTGAAGATCGTTCTTCGACGAGATATTGGCGGCGACCGCGATCGCGGTGCCTTCGCCGAACTTCGCGTTGATCTCCGCCGCGGTCGCGTCGCACGCGTCCTGCTTGCGGCTGGAAATCACGACCTTCGCACCCTGTTCGGCCATCGCTTCCGCCGTCGCCTTGCCGATGCCGCGCGACGATCCGGTGATCAGCGCGACCTGGCCGCTCATGTCGAACAGACTCATGCGCCCGCCTTTCGTGCAAATTGCCACGCCTTTTGCGCGAGCGGCTGCACGCGCTCCGACATCGCCTTGGCATGGGCGGAGGAAGCCGTGCCGTCGATGACGCGCTTCTTGATGCCCTGCATGATCCCCGCAAGGCGGAAGAAATTATAGGCGAAATACCAGTTCATGTCGGGCACGCCCTCGCGCCCGGTGATGGTGCAATAACGCTCAACCATTTCGTCGAGTTCCGGGATGCCGAGCGCTTTCCGGTCAAGGTCCATCACCCCCGATCGCCCGCCGTTTTCGGTGACCCACGCCATCGCGACATAGGTGAAATCAGCGAGCGGATCGCCCAGCGTCGACAATTCCCAGTCGAGCACCGCGAGCACCTCCGGCCGGTCCCTGGCGAAGATCATATTGTCGATGCGATAATCGCCATGAACGACGCTGGTGCGCGTCTGTTCGGGCAGGCTGGCGGGCAGAAAGGCGATCAGCCGTTCCATCTCGTCCATCGTCTCGGTTTCGGCGAGCTTGTACTGTTTGGTCCAGCGGTCGACCTGGCGCCCGAAATAATTGCCCGGCTTGCCGAAATCGGACAGGCCCGCCGCCTCGACATCGACCTTGTGCAGCGCGGCGAGCGTGTCGATCATCGCCTCATAGGTCGCGCGGCGGTTCTCCGGCGTCGATCCGGGCATCGACCCGTCCCAGATCGTGTGACCATCGACCATGTCCATGACATAGAACCAGCTGCCGATGACATCATCATCGGTGCAAAGCCCATATTGGCGCGCAACGGGAAAGCCCATCTTATACAGGCCCGCCTGCACCTTATATTCGCGGTCGACCGCGTGCGCCGAGGGCAGCAGCGGGCCGAAGGGCTTGCGGCGGAGGACATAATTTCCCGACGGCGACGAGATTTTATAGGTCGGGTTCGACTGGCCGCCGGCGAATTTGCTCTGCGTCAGCGGTCCCTGGAAACCCTCGACATTGGCTTCCATCCACTGGGTCAGCTTCGCCTCGTCGAGCACGTCCGCCCCTTCGGGCGCGACGGTGCCGCTAAAGGCTTTCTGGGCGTCGAGAGTCATTTGTTCCTCCCTGCGCGAAGCGTGGGGAGGGGGACCATGCGAAGCATGGTGGAGGGGCCGCCGACGAAGTCGGCGAGCTGCGCTCGCTGCCCCTCCACCGGCCTGCGGCCGGTCCCCCTCCCCATCTTCGACGGGGAGGATTGCTGGGGTGTCAGGGCGTTCATTGATCGAAAACGATCACCGACCGTGCGGCGTCGCCTTTCTTCATCTTGTCGAACCCTTCGTTGATCTTCTCGAGCGGGATCGTCTCGGCGACGATCGAATCGAGGTCGAGCAGCCCGCGCAGGTAAAAATCGACCAGCCGGGGGATGTCGACCGGGAAGCGGTTGCCGCCCATGATCGCGCCCTGCAATTTCTTGCCCGAAAGCAGGTCCATCGCACCCAGCCCGACCTTTTCGGAAAGCGGCATCATGCCCAGGATCGTCGCGGTGCCGCCGCGGCGCAGCGACGCGACCGCGAGGCTTGCCGAGGCGGGACGTCCGACTGCCTCGATCGCATGGTCGACCCCGCCTTTGCTGAGCTCGACGATCTGCTTCGCGGCATCACCGTCCATCGCATCGACCACATCGGTCGCGCCCAGCTTCATCGCGAGTTCGCGCTTCTCGGGAATCGGGTCGGCGGCGATGATTCGCCCCGCGCCCGCGATCTTCGCGGCGTTGATCGTGGCGAGGCCCACGCCGCCGCAACCCACCACCGCAACCGTTTCGCCCGGTGTTACCTTGCACGCGTTGAAGATCGTTCCGGCGCCCGTCGTCACCGCGCAGCCGATCACCGCCGCGCGGTCGAGCGGCATGTCGGGGTCGATCGCGACGCACGCATGTTCGTGGACCAGCATCGTCTCCGAAAAGGCCGACAGGTTCAGCATCTGATTGACCGGCGATCCGTCGGGGCGCGTGATGCGCGGTGCCGACCCGGCGGGTCGCCGGGTGTCGCCGCCCATGCACAGCGACATGCGGCCCGTGACGCAGAACTCGCAATGGCCGCAAAAGGCGCTGAGGCACGTGACGACCGCGTCGCCGACCTTCACCGTTCGCACTTCGCTGCCGACCGCCTCGACGATGCCCGCCGCCTCATGGCCTGGAATCGCGGGCAGGGGGTGCGGATAGGCGCCGTCGATGAAATGTAGGTCCGAATGGCAGAGGCCGCACGCGGCGGTGCGGATGCGTACCTCGTGCGGGCCGGGCCTGTCGACGACGATGTCCTCGATGACGAGCGGCTTGCCCGGTTCGATCAGGATCGCGGCTTTGGTCATTTATAGCTCCGTATCATTCCCCTCCCGCAAGCGGGAGGGGAGCGTGTTTACCGCGAAACCCCGATGTCGCCCGACGAGAAACCGGGGTCGGCCGCGGGCGAATGTTTCGCGAACTCGATCCGCGCGATCGCGCGCGCATGAACTTCGTCGGGGCCGTCGGCGATGCGCAAGGTGCGCTGGTGCGCATAGGCCTTGGCGAGCCCGAAATCCTCGCTGACGCCGCCCGCGCCATGTGCCTGGATCGCGTCGTCGATGATTTGCAGCGCCATGTTCGGCGCCTGAACCTTGATCATCGCGATCTCGGCCGCGGCCGATTTGTTGCCGATCTTGTCCATCATGTCGGCGGCCTTCAGGCACAGCAGGCGCGTCATCTCGATGTCGATGCGCGCGCGCGCGATCCGCTGTTCCCAGATGCTGTGCTCGGCGATCGTCTTGCCGAAGGCGACGCGCGACTGGAGCCGCTTGCACATCTTCTCCAGCGCCTCTTCGGCGACGCCGATCGTGCGCATACAGTGATGGATGCGGCCCGGCCCAAGGCGCCCCTGCGCGATCTCGAAGCCGCGGCCCTCGCCGAGCAGCATCGCTTCCTCGGCGTTGACGCGCACGTCCTTCAGCTCGATTTCCATGTGGCCGTGCGGTGCATCGTCATAGCCGAAGACGGGCAGGTGGCGCTTGATGGTGATCCCCGGCGCGTCGAGCGGCACGACGAGCATCGACTGCTGCTGGTGGCGCTTGGCGCCGAAATCGGTCTTGCCCATGACGATCGCCACCGAGCAACGCGGATCGCCCGCGCCCGACGACCACCATTTGGTGCCGTTGATGACATAATCGTCGCCGTCGCGCTCGATTCGCGTCTCGATATTCGTCGCGTCGGACGAAGCGACCGCGGGCTCGGTCATCAGGAAGGCCGAGCGGATCTCGCCGTTCATCAGCGGCTTCAGCCATTTGTCCTTCTGCGCGCGCGTCCCGTAACGGTGGAACACTTCCATATTGCCGGTGTCGGGCGCCGAGCAGTTGAAGACCTCGCTCGCAAAGCCGATGCGCCCCATCTCCTCGGCGCACAGCGCATATTCGAGGTTGGTGAGGCCAGGCCCCTCGAACTCGAACGTCTCGTCGACATGATGGTGCGCGGCGCTGCGCGGCGGCATGAACAGGTTCCAGATGCCCGCGGCCTTCGCCTCGGCCTTCAGATCCTCGACGACCTGGATCACCTTCCAGCGGTCGCCCTGCGCATCCTGTTCATAATAGGTCGGCACCGCGGGGCGGACCTTTCGCTCGATGAACTCGCGCACGCGGCCCTGCCAGTGCTTCTGTCGTTCGGTGAGATCGAAATCCATGCGACGCATCCTTTCCCTTTACGTTCACGTAAACCCTTGGACCGATTCGGCGGCCTTGCCAAGTCCTGCGGTCCGAAAATTACCTCATTTGGTCACACCGCGCAGTTTTCGCTCACGGATGCGCGCCGCTCGCATCCGGCTCGGCGCGCGCTGCATCGCTCAATATCGCGAGCCGCGCTTCATGGTCGGCGCGCGAGATCGGGAACCGGCGCATCACGATCAGCCCCAGCGTGCCGATGACCAGGATCGCGAGCGCATAGCCGAGCGCAAGATTGCCGAGCACGTCCGCGCCGACCTCGCCCGGCTTTGCATTCGCCGGAAAGGCCGCGAGCGACAGGATCAGCCCCGCGACGAAGATGCCGATGCCCGTCGCGCATTTCTGCATGAAGAAATAGCCGGCGAAGAACAGGCCTTCGGACCGCCGCCCCGTTTCGCTCTGCGACGCCTCGACGACATCGGCCATCATCGACGACGACAGGATCATCAGGATGATCGAAAATGTATTGCTCACGAACACCAGCGCGAACATCGTCGCCACGCTGGGCTTGCCCGGCAGGCCGGGGAAAATGCCCTGGATATAGGCGAAATAGATGCCGCTGTTGACGAGCAGCGCGACCGCGCCGGCAAAAATCGCGCCGTCGTGCTTGCCGAGCCGCGTCGAGATCGGCGCGACCAGAATGAACGCCGCGACCATCGTGGCAAAGAGCAGGAAGACATAAGCGACCATCTCGCCCTGCGTGAACTGCCAGAAAAAGCCGAGCAGATAATTGTTCATCGAAAAGGTGATTCCCTGATTGACGAAGCCGAACAGCGCCGCGAACACCAGCCACAGAAAAGCGCGGTTCGACAGCGTATCGCGCATTTCGCCGAGCACCCGGCGCAGCGTCGTCCCGGGTTTGACGTCGGCAAGGTTCGACACCGCGATGCGCTTGTGCTGCCCCGCCGCCGACAGCATCACCGCCCCCGTCATCAGCAGCGCGCCGGTCAGCGCATAGGGGAAATAGCCGTCGGGATCGACGAGCCCCTTCGCGCCGCCGAAAAAGACGCCATAGGCGAGCAGCAGGATCAGCAGCCCGCCACCCCAGCCGAACAGGAAGCGATAGCGCATCACCGCGGTGCGCTCGTCATAATCGGCGGTGAGTTCGGGGACGATCGCGACCGACGGCACCTCGCACATCGACACGAGCGAACGCACGATGATCGCGAAACCGATCAGCCAGGCGACGGTCATCGTGTCGCTCATTTCGGGCGGGTTCCACAGCAGCATCCACATGATCGCCAGCGGAATCGGCGCGCCGTAGAGCCAGGGCAGGCGGCGGCCCCAGCGGCTGCGCGTGCGGTCGGTCAGCTCGCCGATCACCGGGTCGACAAAGGCGTCGGCGATCAGCGCGACCATGATCGCCAGCCCGACGATTCCCGCGTCGAGCCCGATCACCTGATTGTAAAAGAGCAGCAGAAAGGTCGAAAAGCCATTATCCTTGACGCCATAGGCGATGCTGCCGAGCCCGTGCGTGACCTTCAGCCAGACGGGCAGGCGCTCGCGACGCGGGACCGCGGCCGTCGCCGCGCTCACGCTGCGGCTCCGGCCTTCGCCGCTTCCTCCATCGCCACCAGCGCGTCGAACATCCCCGGCGTTTCCTTGTCCCACGCATGGCGCTGGCCGATCGTCAGCCCGCCGTCGACGAGCAGGTGGGTGCCCGTCATGAAGCTCGACTCGTCGCTCGCAAGATAGGCGACGGCGTTGGCGATATCCTCGGGCTGGCCGCCGCGCGCGACCGGCTGCGCCTTGGCGCTCATCTCGGCGATCACCGCATTGGCTTGCGCCTTGAGTTCGCTGGGCACATCGAGCGACGCGGTGAAGATATTGGTGTTGATGAAGCCGGGGCAGATCGCGTTCACCCGGATGCCATATTGGGCCAGATCGGTCGCCGCGACCTTGCTGAGGTGCAGCACGCCCGCCTTCGCGACGGCATAGGCGATCGGCGAATAGCCCGCGCCGAGCGCCGCGACGCTCGCGGTGTTGACGATGCTCGCCCCTTTGCGGCCCTTCATGTGCGGCGCGGCATAGCGGATGCCCATTGCGACCGATTTCAGCACCAGGTCCATCGTCCGGTCCCAGCCCTCGGGCGTGATCTCGTCGATCGGCGCGCGATCGCCGCCCGCGGCGGCATTGTTGAAGACGATGTCGATACCGCCGCCCTTCGCCGCCGCTTCGTTCATCAGCGCCTCGATGTCCGAAGGCACGGTGACGTCGCAGCGGACGAAGTCGATCCTGCCGTTCGACGCTTCGGCGAGCGCGCGGCCGCCTGCTTCATCGATGTCGGCGGCAAAGACATGCGCGCCCTCACCCGCCAGTTTCAGCACCGCTGCCTTGCCGATGCCCGACGCCGCACCCGTGACGACGGCAATCTTGCCCGCGAATCGCATCACCCATTCTCCCGTTTTCTTTTGCTACTCAGCTTAGGCGCGCGGGAAGCCGCGTCAACGCTGGCCTGTCCGACGTTACGGCGCCGTAACGGCAAGTGCGGCGTGCCAAGTTGACGCTTGCGTAAAGCAGCGAAGCGGACGTAGGTTCGCCGCAGAGAAGAGGAGCCGAAAAGGATGAGCGAACTGGACGCTTTCCGCGCCGAGGTGCGCGAATGGCTGGAGGCCAATTGCCCCCCCGAAATGCGCGAGCCCGTGCGCGACGAGGACGATGTCTGCTGGGGCGGGCGCAAATGGGTGTTCAAGAATGACGCCCAGAAGGCGTGGCTCGAAGCCTGCGTATCGAAGGGCTATACCGTCCCCGACTGGCCCAAGGCCTATGGCGGCGCCGGGCTGACCCCCGAACAGACCAAGATCCTCAAACAGGAAATGAAGCGCATCAAGGCGCGCTCGCCGCTCGACAGCTTCGGCATCTGGATGCTCGGCCCCGCGCTGCTCAAGTTCGGCACCGAGGAGCAGAAGGTCCATTATCTGAACCAGATCGCGCGCGGCGAAATCCGCTGGTGCCAGGGCTATAGCGAACCCGGTTCGGGCAGCGACCTCGTGAGCTTGCAGACTTTCGGTGAGGACAAGGGCGACCATTGGGTCGTCAACGGGTCGAAAATCTGGACGAGCTATGCCGACAAGGCCGACTGGATCTTCTGTCTCGTCCGTACCGACAAGGCGAACAAATATCAGGGCATCACCTTCATGCTCTTCGACATGGAAAGCCCCGGCGTCACCACCAGGCCGATCCTTCTCATCTCGGGCAATTCGCCCTTCTGCGAAACCTTCTTCGACGATGTGAAGGTGCCGAAAGACCAGTTCGTCGGCGAGGTGAACCGCGGCTGGGACGTCGCCAAATATCTGCTCGGCCACGAACGCGAGATGATCTCGGGCGGCGGCGCGGGCGGCGACATGGTGAGCGTCGGCGCGCTGTTTGCGAAGTCGCTCGGCCTCAACGCGGCGGGCGAACTCGACGACCCGATCCTGCGCGCCGAAATGGCGGCGTTCGACACCGACGTCTTCGCCTATCGCGCGATGGGCGAGCGCTTCATGGACATGTGGAAGACCGGCCGCGCGCATCCCGCATCATCGAACATGATGAAATATGTCGGCACCGAGCTCAACAAGCGCCGCCACGAGCTTGTCATGGCGGGCGGCGGCAGCGACGCGCTCGAATGGGACAGCACCGAAAGCAAGGGCGGCGCGCGTGCGCGCAGCTGGCTCAGAACCAAGGCCAATTCGATCGAAGGCGGGACGAGCGAAGTCATGCTCAACGTCATCGCCAAGCGGATCCTGGAGTTGCCGGGGGCCTGACCATTCTCCCCTCCCGCTTGCGGGAGGGGCAGCGAGGCTTGCGAACTTGTTCGCTAGCCGCAGCGGGGTGGGCAAATGCGACGTCGCTGGCCCACCCCTAACCCCTCCCGCCTGCGGGAGGGGAACTGGAGAAACAAAATATGCCACTCTACCACAATGACGACCAGGCGATGCTCAAGGACAGCGTTGCGCCCTTCGTCGCCGAACAGGCGCCGGTGTCGCACCTGCGCCACCTGCGCGACAGCGCCGACGCCACCGGCTTCTCGCGCGACCTCTGGGCGCAGTTCACCGAAATGGGCCTGCCGGGGATGCTGGTTCCCGAGGCGCATGGCGGGCTCGGCATGGGGCATATGGAGGCGGGCATCGTGCTCGAGGAAATCGGCCGCAACCTGACCCCGTCGCCCTTCCTGTCGACAAGCGTCGGCGCGGTCGCCGCGCTGGCGAAGGCGGGCGGCACGCAGGCGGGCCGCTGGCTCCCCGCCATCGCCAGCGGTGAGGCAATCGTCGCGCTCGCGATCGACGAGGGAGCGAAGCACCGCCCCGACCGCATCGCCACCACCGCGACGCGCGCCGGAAACGGCTTTCGGCTGGACGGCAAAAAGAGCTTCGTCCTCCACGGCCATGTCGCCGACATGAGCATCGTCGCGGCCAAGAGTGGCGGCGGCATCACGCTGTTCGCGGTGCCGAAGGATGCCAAGGGCGTGACCGCCGATCCGCGCCGTCTCGTCGACTCGTCGCTCGCAAGCCATGTCACGCTCGACGGCGTCGAGGTCGATGCCGATGCGGTGATCGGCGAAGTCGATGCGGGCGGGGAGATCCTCGATGCCTTGCTCGCCGCAACGCGCACCGGCGCCGCCGCCGAAATGGTCGGCGTCGGGCAGGGGGCGATGGACATGACCGTCGCCTACCTCAAGGAACGCAAGCAGTTTGGGCGGCTGATCGGCGAGTTTCAGGGGCTCCAGCACCGCGCCGCGCATCTTTATGGCGAGATGGAAGTCGCGCGCGCCGCGGTGATGAAGGCGCAGCAGCTTTTGGACGACGGCAGCGACGGCGCGAAGCTGATGGTCTCGGTCGCCAAGGCCAAGGCCGGCCGCGCCGCCAATCTTGCGGTGCGCGAGGGCGTGCAGATGCACGGCGGCATCGGCATGACCGACGAATATGACATCGGCCTCTACATGAAACGCGACCGCGCGCTCGCCGAATATATGGGCGATGTGCATTATCACATCGACCAGGTCGCGCGGATGAACGGCTATTGAATTGAATCCATCCCCTCCCGCTTGCGGGAGGGGCAGCGAGACTTGGGAACTTGTTCCCTAGTCGCAGCGGGGAGGGCAGACGGCCCACAGGCCCCACCCCAACCCTCCCCTGAAGGGGAGGGAGTCGAAAGGAAAGTTTTATGAACCTCCAGGACATGTTCGGCCTCGACGGCCGCATCGCCCTCGTCACCGGCGGCTCGCGCGGCATCGGCAAGATGATCGTCGAGGGCTATCTCGCCGCAGGATGCGCGCGCGTCTATATCTCGGCGCGCAAGACGGCGCAGATCGAGGAAGCCGTCGCCGATTTCGAAACGCGCTATCCGGGCAAGGTTATCGGGCTTCCTGTCGACCTGTCGTCGGTCGAAGGCTGCCGCGCGCTCGCCAAGGAACTCGAAGCGCGCGAGGAACGGCTCGACATCCTCGTCAACAACGCCGGCGCGGCGTGGGGCGAACCCTTCGAGGGCTTCCCCGAAGCGGGCTGGGACAAGGTGATGGACATCAACGTCAAATCGCCCTTCTTCCTGACGCAGGCGCTGCACGGGCTGCTCAAGGCGGGCGGTTCGCACGAACGCCCCGCCAAGGTCATCAACATCGGCTCGATCGACGGCATGCGCCTCAATCCGTGGGAAACCTACAGCTATCACGCGTCGAAGGCGGCGATCCTCTACCTCACCAAGCGCCTCGCCGCGCGGCTCGTCACCGATCATATCCTCGTCACCGCGATCGCCCCCGGCGCCTTCCAGTCCGACATGAACAAGGCCGCGCGCGACCATGGCGACGCGGTCGCGAAGAGCATCCCGGTCAAGCGCATCGGCGTGCCGGAAGACATGGCGGGCGCCGCGATCTTCCTCGCGTCGAAAGCGGGCGACTATGTCGTCGGCGACACGATCACGGTCGATGGCGGCCTCGTCCACGGCGACCTGAAAACGAGCATCGACGCGTAAGGCCGTCTTCCGTTTCCCCGCCACCCTGAACTTGTTTGGCGCTTATCCCGCTCGCATCCGTAGGCGTCATTGCGAGCGCAGCGAAGCAATCTCCAGCTTGCGTAGCACGCGAACGATGGCTGGAGATTGCTTCGTCCTCCGGATCAAGTCCGGGGTCCTCGCAATGACGAGTGGGGTCTCCTTATGGTAAGGGGATAATCGCCAACTTGTTTCAGGGTCCATGGCCTGCCGTCGAAATCGACGCCGTGGTTGCGGCGGCGTCCGGCCATGGATGCTGAAACGAGTTCAGCATGACGAACGGCAAGTTGACTCGCCCATCGCCAAGGTGTATTATTCAACTAATGCACCAAGGAGAGTCTCCATGCGTCTTGCGTTCCTCATTCCCCCGATGATGCTCCTCGCCGCGTGCGGCGCGGAGGGCACAAAGGCCGGCGATGACCCTCAGGTTTCGATCAATGCCGGCGGCGAGGGCGGGGTGAAGATCCGGACCGGCGCGGATGGCAGCAGGATCAGCATCGGCGGCCAGGACGCCGCGATCAACATCGACGTCCCCGACCTTGTCGACCTCGACATCGAAAGCGATTTCGACATCGATGGCGTGAAACTCTATCCGGGCAGCAAGGTGACGCGGGTCGACATCGACGCGAACGACCGCAAGGGCGCCGATACCGCCGCCGTGAAGCTCGGCTTCACCGCCCCCGCCGCGCCCGGGGTCGCGGCCGACTGGATGGCGGGCGAGTTCGCGAAAAAGGGAATCAAGGTCACGCGCAGCGGCGACACGCTGGCGGGGCGGGCGAAAGACGGTGATAATTTCACGATCCGCTTCGCCCCCGACGGCAAGGCGTCGAAGGGCGAGGTGCTGATCAGCAAGAGCTGAGGCGGCCCCAATCACCTCGTCATTGCGAGCGCAGAAAGAGCCTACCCGCTGTTCCTCAGCGCCGTCGCGATCGCGTTGATCGTCAGCTGGATGCCCTCGGCGATGCGCGGATCGGTCTCGCCCGCGCGGTGGCGCTTCATCAGTTCGATCTGGAGCAGGTTGAGCGGCTCGATATAGGGCAGCCGCAGCCGGATCGACGCCTCGAGCGCCGGGTTCTTCTCAAGCAGCCGCGTCTGGCCGGTAATCTCGAGCAGCCCGTCGTGCGCGCGGTTCCATCCGTCCTTGATCCGCCCGAAGATCATGTCGTGACCGTCGACATGCCCCGCAAGCCCGGCGTAGCGCGCCGCGATCCCCATGTCTGATTTGGCGAGCACCATCTCCATATTGCCGAGCAGCGCGGCGAAGAAGGGCCAGCTCGCCGCCATGTCCGCCAACAGCGCCTTGTCGTCGAAACCCGCGAATGCCTCGCCGGTGCCGTACCAGCCGGGCAGCATCGTGCGCGCCTGCGCCCAGCTGAACACCCAGGGGATCGCGCGCAGATCCTCGATCGCGCTCGACTTGGTGCGGCTCGACGGCCGCGACCCGATCTTGAGCGTCGCAATCTCGGCGATCGGCGTCATCGCGCGGAAAAAATCCTTGAAGGTCGGCGTGTCGTAAACCAGCCCGCGATAGGCGGCGAAGGCGGTGTCCGACAGCGCATCCATCGCCGCGGTAAAGCGCGCCGCTTCTTTCGCGCCCATTGCCTCGGGTTCGAGGCTCGCCAGCAGGCTCGCCGACACCATCGCTTCCAGATTGGTCGCCGCGCTGTCGATCGTGCCATATTTCGCCGCGATCACCTCGCCCTGTTCGGTGATGCGGATGCGCCCCTGCACCGTGCCTGCGGGCTGCGCGCGGATCGCGGCAAAGGCGCTGCCGCCGCCGCGCCCGACCGCGCCGCCGCGCCCGTGGAACAGCTGCATCGCCGTATCGGCTTCCTCGAACACCGGGGTCAGCGCCGCCGATGCCTGATGCAGCCCCCAGGTCGAGGTCAGATAACCGCCGTCCTTGTTCGAATCCGAATAGCCGATCATCACTTCCTGATGCCCGCGCGCCGCGACATGCGGTGCGATTTCGGGCAGCGCGAAATAGGCCGCCATGATCGCCGGCGCGTCATCGAGGTCGGCGATCGTCTCGAACAGCGGCACGACCATCAGATTGTCGTGGCCCTCGGCCGACCACAGCCCGCCCTCGCGTGCCAGCACATGCACTTCGAGCAGGTCGGACAGGCTTTCGGCCTTGCTGATGATCCACTGGACGATCGCGTCATTGCCCAGCCTCTTGCGCACGTCCGCCGCCGCGTGGACGATCGCGAGTTCGCCCGCGGTCTCGTCGCTCCATGCGTGCCACGGCGCGGCGAGCGGCCGGTTGACGCCAAGTTCGCGGCGCAGCAACGCGACGCGCGCCGCCTCGTCGAGCGCCAGATAATCGGCTTCGACCCCCGACACCGCGAGCAACTCGGCGAGCACGCGCTCGTGGACCGCGCTGTTCTGCCGCATGTCGAGCGTCGCGAGGTGGAATCCGAACACCTCGACCGCGCGGATCAGCCGTCCCAGCGCGCCGATGCCCGCGAGCTGGCCCTTGCCGCTCGACGACAGGCCGCTGGCGATGGTGACGAGGTCGCGGCGGAAATCGGCGGGCGCGGCATAGGGCTCGCCCTTCAGCGCGCCGGGGCGCGGCGGCGCCCTGCCCGTGATCGCGGCATAAGTCGCCGACAGCCGCGCATAGATGCCCGACAGCGCGCGGCGATAGGGTTCGTCGCTGCGGCTCGGTGCGGTATCGCCGCTCGCCTCGGCCAGCGCCTCGACCGCTTCGGGCACCGGGGCGAGCGCCGACGACACCGACAGTTCGGCGCCGAGCGCGTGGACCTGGTCGATATAATGGCCGATCACCGCCGCGGCGTTGCGGCTGGTCGCCATGCGCAACGTCTCGGCGGTGACGAAGGGATTGCCGTCGCGGTCGCCGCCGATCCAGCTGCCGACGCGCAGGAAACTTGCGGGGCGCGTCCCTAGCTCCTTTTCCCAGCGCGCATAAAGCTTGGGCACCACGGGCAGGAAGACGTCGCGCAAATAGGTGAGCGCATTGTCGATCTCGTCGGCGACGAACAATTTCTGCGTGCGCAGCGGGCGCGTCTGCCACAACAGCACCACCTGCCGCCGGATCGCGTCCTCGATCACATCGCCCTCGGGCGTTTCGTCGAGCCCGGCATCGCGCATCCGCATCAGTTCGGCGATGCGATTCTTGTGGTCGAGCATCGACTTGCGGCGCACCTCGGTCGGGTGCGCGGTCAGCACGGGCGCGATCAGTGCCGCGTTCAGCAGCGCGGCGATCGCTTCACTGCCAATCCCGTCGCCCTTAAGCGTCTCCAGCGCTGCCGCAACCGTCGCTTCGGGCTCCGCGGCGACGCCCTGCCGATCCTCGGCCAGATTGGCGAGCATCGAAAACAGCATGAAGCCGCGCACGAAGGCGATGGTGTCGTCGAGACTCAGCGCGTCGAGGCCCGGGTCGATCGCCTCCGCCCCGGCGATGCCGCGATGCCGGTCGACGCTCGACGAACGGATATATTCGGTCTGGCGGAATAATTTGTCGCCGCCATAGGCGCGGATGACGTCGCCGAGGATCCGCCCCAGATAGCGGATGTCCGGATTTTGCGAGATCTGGATCGGTGGGCCCATGCGCCGCTTGCTGCACCTGCGAAGGTGCAGGGTCAAGCCGCGCATAGCTATGCGTGGGTTAGATCAATGCGTCTTGATGAGGGTCAACATGTCCATATCGATCGCGCGGCGTCCATCGAACGCAACACTATTACGCGTATCGGTGATGAACATCAGCTTGCCCGACGCGTCGGTGATGCGCGCCGACACGGCATAGCTGTGCCGCGGGTCGAGCTGGCGCTGGTCGATGGTCAGCGAAAAGGCAAAGGGCACCTGCCGCCCGTCGGCGGTAAAGGCTTGCTGCGCGATCGTCCGTGACGGCGCATCGGCCAGGCTGACGTCGGCGAGGGTGATTTCGACCTGCGCCGTCGGCGGCAGGGCGATCCGCTCGCGATAGGTGATGCTGCCGGTGACGGTCACGGGCTGCTCGGCGGGCGTGGTGGCGCACGCGGCGAGCGCGAGGGGCGATAGCCCGAGAAAGACCGTGCGAACCATATTCCCTCTCCTCGAAACCTTCTCCGAAGGCGAAGGTCTACAGTGCGCAAGCTGGAGATGGAAGGCGCGTTTCCGCCGAAAGACGACCTTCATTCGATCGTCATCCCGGCGAAGGCCGGGATCTCACCCTTTCGGTTTGCCGCACCGGCGAGATCCCGGCCTTCGCCGGGATGACGGATGAGCTAAGGGCAGCAATGACGAGAGGGGAGCGGCCTAACCCTCCAGCTCGACATCCCAATAGAGCCAGTCGATCCAGCTTTCATGCAGATAATTGGGCGGGAAGGCCCGGCCATTGTCCTGGAGCTGCCAGCTCGTCGGGCGCCACGGCTGGCGATGGAGCGGCATATGCGCCTGTTGTGGCGTGCGGCCGCCCTTTTTCAGATTGCATGGCGCGCAGGCGGTCGTGACATTCTCCCACGTCGTCCGCCCGCCCAGCCGTCGCGGCACGACATGATCAAAGGTCAGATCCTTGCCCGATCCGCAATACTGGCACGCAAAACGATCGCGCAGGAACAGGTTGAAGCGCGTGAAGGCCGGATGCTCCGACGGTTTCACATATTGACGCAGCGCGATGACGCTGGGGATCGGCATCGTCCGCGTCGGCGAATGAATCTCGCGCTCGTAATTTTCAACGATGGTGACGCGATCGAGAAAAACGGCCTTCACCGCGGTCTGCCAGGGCCAAAGGCTCAATGGATAATAGCTCAGCGGCGTGTAATCGGCGTTGAGGACGAGCGCCGGACAGCTATCGGGATGCCGGGCAAGATCGGGATGGAACATGGCTGGGTAACGCTGCCCCCTTTGCTGCGCGGGATGGCGCGCCACTGCCTTTCCCGAGTGACAACATCATTACATGCCGCATCAGAATCTGGCGTCAAGGGGGCATGTGCCGCAAGATATGGAATGATTCGCTTTGACTCGCCACAGCATATGGATTCATGGGAGCAATATGCTGACCCGCTTCGCGCCCAGCCCGACCGGCGAGCTTCACCTCGGCCACGCCTATAGCGCCGTGCAGGCGCATCAGGCCGCGCGCGCGGCGGGCGGACGGTTCCTGATCCGCATCGACGATATCGACGGCCGCCGCTCGCGCGAGGAATATGTCGCGGCGTCGCTCGCCGACCTCGACTGGCTCGGGCTGGACCGCGACGGTGATCCGGTGCGCCAGTCGGACCGGCTCGCACATTATGCCGCCGCGCTCGACACGCTGCGAATGCGTGACCTCGTCTATCCCTGTTTCTGCACCCGCGCCGACATCGCCGCGAGCCTGTCGGCGCCGCACGGGCCGTCGGGCGCCGTCTATCCCGGCACCTGCCGCAATCTGCCAGCGCGCGAGCGTATGCGGCGCATGGCGGTCGAACCGCATTGCTGGCGGCTCGACATGGCGCGCGCGGTGGCGGAGACAGGCGCTCTTTTCCGGGAAGAGACAGGGCAGGGGCTGCGCGCCACCGATGCGGCCGCGCACGGCGACATCGTCCTCGCGCGCAAGGATGCGCCCGCAAGCTATCATCTCGCGAGCACGCTCGACGATGCCGCCATGGGGATCACGCATGTCATCCGCGGCGCCGACCTCATCGCATCGACCGACGTTCACCGGCTGCTCCAGGCGTTGCTCGATCTGCCGGTGCCGCTCTATCGTCATCATGCGCTCGTCTGTGGTCCCGACGGCAAAAGGCTGGCGAAGCGCGACGCCGCAGCCTCGCTCGCTTCGCTGCGCGCCGCCGGTGTCGACGGCCGGGCGCTCGCCGCCGATTTGCGGGGCGGACGGCTTCCCGCTGGATATTCGCTGCAAATGCCCTAAATAGGGGTCATGGAAATCCTGCTCGTCCTTGGCGTCGTCATCGCCGCCGGTCTCGTCCTGTTCGCGCTCGCGCGCGGACTCTTCTATTTCTCGCAGGGGCACCGCGCGCAGATGGACGGCACGGTGCAGGAAAATCATCTGATGCAGAACCGGATGATGATGGCGCGCGTCAAATGGCAGGCGATCACCATCATCCTGCTTGTGCTCATCGGCCTGTTCGCCGCGGGCAGTTCATAATCGGGCGACGCCCGACGCCGATCGATGGTCAAGCTCAACAAAATCTACACGCGCACCGGCGACGACGGCACCACCGGCCTCGTCGGCGGATCGCGCATCGCCAAATCGGCGCCGCTGATGGCGGCGATCGGCGATGTCGACGAAGCGAACAGCTGGATCGGCCTCGCGGCGGTCGCGCTCGACGACGCGCCCGACGAGGCGGCGATGCTCACGCGCATCCAGAACGAGCTGTTCGACCTCGGCGCCGATCTCGCGACCCCGCCCGACGCCGAGCGCGGCTTCGGTGCGCACGACATGGCGCTGCGCATCGTCCCCGCCCAGATCGCGCGGCTGGAGCAAGAGATCGACGCGATGAACGCCTCGCTCGGCGCGCTCAAAAGCTTCATCCTGCCGGGCGGCACCGACGCCGCGGCGCGGCTCCACCTCGCGCGCGCGGTGACGCGCCGCGCCGAGCGGTCGGCGGTCGCCGCGGCGGCGACACGCGACCTCAATCCGCTCGCGCTCACCTATCTGAACCGCCTGTCGGACCATCTGTTCGTGCTCGCACGCCACATCAACGCCGGGGCGGGCGGCGACATACTCTGGAAACCGGGCGCGACGCGGTAAAGACCGTCGCCCCCGCCTTCGCGGGGGCGACGATTCTTGTTCCCTAAATGTTCTAGACAACTCGCTGCGGCGTAACCATAATCCGTCGAACTGCGAAACCGAATCGCACCTCGGGGAATTGTTTCAGCATGGCCAGCCGCACCGACGCTTCGCCTCTTGCCGACCCGATTGGGGCGCTGACCGGACGCTTCGCGGCAACCCGGCAACTCTCGCTCGACCTCGTGGCGACGCTGTCCGACGCCGACGCCAGCGCGCAGTCGATGCCCGACGCCTCGCCCGCCAAATGGCATCTCGCGCACACGACATGGTTTTTTGAAACCTTCGTGCTGCGCGATCATGTGCCGGGCTATACGCTCTTCGACGACCGCTTCCCCTATCTCTTCAACAGCTATTATGAGGCCGAGGGGCCGCGCCACGCGCGTCCGCAGCGCGGCCTCCTGACGCGCCCGTCGCTGGACGAAGTGCGTGCGTGGCGCGCGCATGTCGATGCGGCGGTCGCGGACGCCTTGCCCGGCCTGCCCCCGGCGGCGCTTGCGCTGGTCGATCTCGGCATCCATCACGAGCAACAGCATCAGGAACTGCTGCTCACCGATCTCAAGCATCTCTTCGCGCAAAACCCGCTCGGCCCGGCGGCGTGGCAAAAAAGCGCAATTGCGAGTGAAGTTGCGCAGTTTTCCGCCATGAAATGGATCGAGGGCAAGGCGGGGATCGCCGCAGTCGGCCATGCGGGCGAGGGCTTCGCCTTCGACTGCGAAGGCCCGCGCCACGAGGTGCTGCTCGCCCCGCACGCGCTCGCCAACCGTCCCGTCACCAATGGCGAGTGGCAGCAATTTATCGCCGATGGCGGCTATCGCACCCCCGCGCTCTGGCTCAGCGACGGCTGGGCGTGGGTGCAGGCGGAGGGCGTCGACGCGCCCGCCTATTGGCGCGAGGACCAACATTTCACCCTGTCGGGCTGGCAGGACATCGACGCCGCAGCGCCCGTGACACATATCAGTTTTTTCGAGGCCGACGCCTTTGCCAGCTGGGCCGGTGCGCGCCTGCCGACCGAGTATGAATGGGAGGCGGCGGCCACCGCGCTCGATCCCGGCGGCGGCGACCAGCTCGACGCCGCGGGGCCGGTGCAACCAGCTGGGGCCAACGGCGACACCGGATTGCAACAGATGTTCGGCAGCGTGTGGGAATGGACCGGCAGCGCCTATCGCCCCTATCCCGGCTTCCGCACCGCGCCGGGCGCGGTCGGCGAATATAATGGCAAGTTCATGAGCGGCCAGTTCGTGCTGCGCGGCGGCAGCTGCGCCACCCCGCGCGGCCACTGCCGCGCCTCCTATCGCAATTTCTTCTATCCCCACCAGCGCTGGCAGTTCACCGGCCTGCGCCTTGCGAAAGACATTTGATCATGGGCGTTGTGCGTCAACTTCGGCAGGTTTCCGCGGATGATGCGGGCGTCGATGTCGCTTTCCGCGCCGATGTCCATGCCGGGCTTTCGCAGACACCGAAGGCGATTCCCGCGCGCTGGTTCTACGATGCGACGGGCTCGGCGCTGTTCGAGGATATTACCGCACTCCCCGAATATTATCCGACGCGCAGCGAAACCGATCTCTTGACGCGGCACGCCGCCGACATCGCGGGCGCAATCGGGCCCGGCCGCGCGGTGGTCGAGCTGGGATCGGGCAGTTCGACCAAGACGCCGCTGCTCCTTTCCGCCATCGACCCTGCTGCCTATGTGCCCGTCGATATTTCGGGCGATTTCCTGCGCGGCAGCGCCGAGGCGCTCGCGGCGCGCTTTCCGCGCCTTCCTGTCTATCCGGTCGAAGCCGACTTCACGCAGAAAGTGGCCTTGCCGCGCGAAATCTGCGCACTGCCCAAGCTCGGCTTCTTTCCAGGCTCGACGATCGGCAACATGGTCGCGCGCACCGCGATCGACCTGCTGCGCGGCTGGCGCGCGGTGCTGGGCGACGGGTCGCTGATGCTGATCGGCATCGACCGGATCAAGGATGTGACGGTGTTGACACGCGCCTATGACGATCCGGCGGGGGTGACCGCGGCGTTCAACCTCAACCTCATCGAGCGCATCAACCGCGAGCTTGGCGGCAATATGGCGACCGACAATTTCGCGCATCGCGCGGTGTGGAACGACACCCATGCGCGCGTCGAAATGCACCTCGTCGCGACGTGCGACATGGACTTCACCGTCGATGGAAAAGCCTATCACATGGCTAAGGACGAGACGATCCACAGCGAGAACAGCCATAAATATGGCCCGCGCGACGCCAATCTGCTGCTCCGCGCGGGCGGCTGGACCCCGATCGCGACGTGGGATGACGCCGATCCGGCCTTTGCGCTGATCCTCGCCGAAGCGACCGAGTTTCGTTCCGCCCCCTGATCCGCGCCTCTTGACGGAGACGGTCGATCACGTAGGGCAATCATCCCTGTCGTCATCCCGGCGAAGACCGGGATCTCGCCCGTGCGGCTCACGGAAACGGCGGAATCCCGGCCTTCGCCGGGATGACGATGGGTCTCAGGATTTCTATTGGAGAATAAGGGCATGATCGTCGGCGTTATCGGGGCAGGACAGATGGGCGCGGGCATCGCGCAGGTGTCGGCGGGCGCGGGGCATGACGTGCTGCTCGCCGACATCGACCTCCCGCGCGCCGAAGCGGGCAAGGTGGGCATTGCCAAGGCGCTCGCCCGCCTCGTTGCCAGGGAAAAGATGGCGCAGGCCGACGCCGATGCGCTGCTCGGCCGCATCACCCCGGTCGCCGATCACGCCGCCTTTGCGCCCGCCGATCTGGTGATCGAGGCGGCGACCGAGCGCGAGGAAATCAAGCGCGCGATCTTCGCCAGCGTCGGCCAGCATCTCTCGGCGACCGCCATCCTCGCGAGCAACACAAGCTCGATCCCGATCACCCGTCTCGCGCAGGCGGCGCCCGACCCGGCGCGCTTCATCGGCGTCCATTTCTTCAATCCGGTGCCGGTGATGGGCCTTATCGAACTGATCCGCGGACTCGCGACGAGCGACGACACGCTGGCCAGGGTCGAAGCCTTTGGCCGCGGGCTCGGCAAGGAAATCGTCCACGCGAACGATGCGCCGGGCTTCATCGTCAACCGCGTGCTGATGCCGCTCATCAACGAAGCGATCTTCGCGCTGGGCGAGGGGGTCGCGACGATGCAGGACATCGACGCCGGTTGCCGCCTCGGCCTCAATCACCCGATGGGACCGATCACGCTCGCCGACTTCATCGGCCTCGACACCTGCCTCGAAATCATCCGCGTGCTGCAATCGGGCACCGGCGACCCCAAGTTCCGCCCCGCGCCGCTGCTCGTCCAATATGTCGAGGCGGGCTGGGTCGGCAAAAAGGCCGGGCGCGGCTTCTATGACTGGACCGGCGCCGAACCCGTGCCGACGCGGTGAGCGGCTCGGCGGAGCCGAAAGGCGTCTGATGCGTTGGATTGTTGAGAAAACCGGGAATCGACATCACCATGCTTAACAAGGCTCTATTTTTTGCGGCCGCCATCTGTTCGGCCATGGCCGTGCCCGCCAACGCTCAGCAGGGCGCGCCCGAGGATTCGACGATCGAGGATACCGCGAACCAGGTGACCGAGCCGTTCGACGGCAAGGAAGTGCCGCCGAAGCTGCTTGAAATCCAGGAGGCCCCATATTCGCTGGCGGGCCTCGGCCGCTGTGCGGCGATCATCCGCGAAGTGCAGGAACTCGACGCGGTGCTCGGTCCCGACGTCAACGAACAGGTCGACAAGAGCCGCGCCGAAAAGCGGGAGGAAACCGCGGGCCGCGTCGCCGGCACCGTTGCGGGTTCGATCATTCCCTTCCGTGGCCTGATCGGCGAGATTACAGGCGCCAACGCCGAGCGGCGGCGCTACGCGCTCGCCGTTTATGCGGGAACGGTGCGCCGCGGCTTCCTGAAAGGCGTCGGGCTGGAGCGCGGCTGCAAGGCGCCGGCCCGGCCCTGACGCTATTAGCGGGGAACGGCAACCTGCCGGCAGCTTTCGGGTGCCGAGCGCGCGGCGGTGTTCCACATCGCCTCATTGCCCTTTGTATGCAGGCGCCAGCCCTGATTATTTTCGTAGATGACGCCGCTCGCCGCCGGGGTTTGCCGCATCGCGACGGCACGCGCGCCGTTGACGCCGACGAGCGCGCGGTTGCCCACAAAATCGACCTTCAACCGCGTTCCGCGGTCGCATTCATAATAGGTGCTGACGCCGGGGCCGCCGACCGAGGCACAGGCCGACAGGAGCAGCACGGCCGCTCCGCCGCCGGTGAGGATTTTGAAACCAGCCATGCTCTGTCTCCTCAATAGCCTGAGCGGACGCACAGCACATCGGCGAGATAGACGCGCCCGCCGACCGTTTCCATATGCTCGCGCGCTGACCCGTTCCAGCCGATCGAACGGCACCAGTTGTCGGCAGCGCGCGCCGCGCAATTGGCGGTTGCCGATCCCTGCGTGCAGGCAGGGACGCGAGTGTTGCCGCTCGACGGCTGGGTATGGAACTCGGCAAAATTGCCCCGTACGCTCTGATCGTTGGCAGGCGGATGCGGGCTCCAGCCGCCGCCATTGCCGACCGGGCGGATCGACTGGATCGTCAGGCCGCGCAGGATATTGTTGAGCATCGGTGTGTCGCGGTCGATCGTCCGGCAATTTCCGCGATAGCGCGTGCGCTCGCAAAGCTCCCAGCGGCCGCTCGCGACGCGGACCGAATTGACCGGCCAGGCGAGACCGAGATTCGGCTTGGCCTCGCCGACGAAGACCGCGGGACCGCGGAAACCGGCATCGCGATAGATGGTCGCCTCCGGCGGGCGATACATTTTGTCTTCGGGGGGCTGAGCGTTCGCGGTGGCGAGCCAGCCCGCCGCAACCGCGGCAAGCAGCGACAAGGCATAAGCGGATTTCATGACAGCCTCCCTGTTGACGAATGCGACCCGGGACACGTCTTTTGTGCCGAGTTTAAGTCATTTGTCCGTGACCCGCAATCATCACGCCTGTTTCCGGCCGATTATCCGATCGGAGGAACCAGCCCGATCATCAACCCGGCGAGCGCCGCCGACATCAGGTTCGACAGGCTGCCCGCAAGCAGCGCCTTCAGCCCGAGCCTGGCGATCATCGGCCGCTGGTTGGGCGCCAGCCCCCCCGTCACCGCCATCTGGATCGCGATCGAGCTGAAATTGGCGAAACCGCACAGCGCAAAGGTCGCGATCGCCACCCCGGTCATCGACAGGTCGCCCTGCACGCGGCCAAGATCGATGAAGGCGACGAATTCGTTGAGCACGACCTTGCTGCCGAACAGGCCGCCGACGATGGCGCTTTCGTCCCACGGCACGCCCATCAGCCACATCACCGGGCGGAAAATCGCCCCGATCACCGCCTGGAACGACAGGTCCGGATAGCCGAACCAGCCGCCGATGCCCGCGAGCAGGCCGTTGGCGAGCGCGACGAGCGCGACGAAGGCGAGGACCATCGCGCCGACCGCGACCGCCAGCTTCACGCCGGTTTGCGCGCCCTGCGCCGCCGCCATGATGATGTTCGCGGGCTTTTCCTCGTCATGGCTCGCCTCGGGCATGATGACGGGTTCGATGCCCAGATCCTTGGGATCGTCGGGCATCATGATCTTGGCCATCAATATGCCGCCCGGCGCCGACATGAAGCTGGCGGCGAGCAGATAGGGCAGCAATTGTTCGCCGATCATGCTCGCATAGGCGCCAAGGATCGTGCCCGCGACTCCCGCCATCCCGACGGTCATCACCGTGAACAGCTGCGACGGGGTGAGGCCCGCGAGATAGGGGCGGATGACGAGCGGCGATTCGGACTGGCCGACAAAGATGTTCGCCGCGGCGCCCAGGCTTTCGACCTTGGTGATGCCCGTGACCTTCTGGATCGCGCCGCCGACCCATTTGATGACGAGCTGCATGATGCCGAGATAATAGAGGATCGAGATGAGCGAGGCGAAGAAGACGATCACCGGCAGCGCGGCGATCGCAAAGCTGTTCGCCCCCATTTCGGGCGAGGCGAGCGGGCCGAAGATGAAATCCGTGCCCGCCTTGGCATAGCCGAGCAGGTTCGACACGCCGTTCGACATCGCCTGGATCACCGCGCGGCCCCACGGCGTTCCGATGACGAGCACCGCGAACCCGGCCTGGAGCAGAAAGGCGGGGATGACGACGCGCAGGCGAATCCAGCGGCGGTTCGATGAAAAAAGCACGGCAATCGCAAGCAAAGCGACGATGCCGGCAAGACCGATCAGGCGTTCCATGATGTCGATGCGTCCCCCGCAAGTTAATGCGCCTGTCTAGCGGGCTTTGGCGTCAGGGCAAGAAATTCGGCCTCCCGTCGACTGGGTCGATGCAAATCGACTTGGCCTCCCGGAATTTCCGTTTTAGATTGGGGCGTTGGCGTCGGGGGTAAGCATGCTTCGTTTCATCCTGGCGGGGGTCGCGCTCGCCTTTTCGTCGCCGCTGCTTGGCCAAGAGGGGGGCGCCGCACCAGCTGCGCCGCGCGCTGCGGCGACGTTCGAGCCGCTTCCTACCGCCGCTTTCGCGCGGCTGCCGTTCATGGAAATGCCCGAAATTTCGCCCGACGGCCGGCATGTCGCAGGGCTTTTCGGGGTCAAGGGCGAGCAGCGCATCGGCATTCTGCCGCTGCGCGGCGATACGGCGGCCGCGGTCTTTATCGGGGTGCCCGACCAGACCGAAATCGACTGGCTGCGCTGGGTCGGCGACGACGACATCGTCATCGGATTGCGGGCGCTGCTGCCGGTCGAGGCCGAAAACTGGTATATCACGCGCCTGCTCGGACTCAGTCGCACGACGGGCAAGGCGACGCGGCTGTTGTGGGATCTCAAGGGCCAGAATGCTGCCGACCTGCTCTGGGTGCCGACCGACGGCAGCCGCGAGATTCTGGTCGCCGGGCAGAACAGCATCTATGAGGGCGACGATTTCTGGCCCGCCGTCTATCGCGTCGATGTCGCGACCGGCCGCAAGAAGACCGAGGTGAACGGGCGGACGAGCGTCATGGACTGGGGCGCCGACCATCTCGGCCGCGTTCGCTACGGGATCGGCTACCGCGACCAGTCGACCAAGGCGACCCTGCTCTATCGCCGCGACGGCGGCGGCGCCTTCCGCTCGATCGACAGCGCGTCGCTGCGCGACGAGGAGGAACTGACGATCCCCTTCCTCTTCGTGCCCGGCACCGACCATGGCCTGGTCTACAAGGAATCCGCCGACGGCCGGACGGCGATCGCCGAAATCGATCTGACGACCGGGCGCGAGGTGCGGATCGCTTACACGGCCGAAAATGCCGATATTGAAGGCGCGATTCTGTCGTCCGACGGGGCGGGGCTCCTTGGCTATTATACGTCGGACGATGCGCGGCCGATCCATTGGATCGATCCTAAAATGGCCGCGCATCAAGCGACGCTCGATGCCGCTTCGCCGCGCTCACGCGTCCGCATCGAAAGCTATAGCCGCGATCTGTCCAAGTTGCTGGTCCGGATCAGCACGCCCGACAATCCGGGCCTCTTTTATTTCTTCGACGCCGCGACAGGGTCGCTCGATCGGCTTGCCGCGGTGAACGAGGTGATCGGCGCCAAGCGGCTCTCGCGCGCCCGGCTCGTCCAGTACAAGGCGCGCGACGGGCTCGAGATCGAGGGCGTGCTGACGATGCCGCGCGGCCGGGCGACGAAAAACCTGCCCTTCATCGTCATGCCGCACGGTGGGCCGTGGGGGCATGACGAGCTGACCTATGACTATTGGGCGCAGTTTCTGGCCGAGCGCGGCTATGCCGTGCTCCAGCCCAATTTTCGCGGTTCGACCGGTTATGGCGAAAAATTCCTGAAGGCCGGGCAGGGGCAGATGGGTTTTGCGATGCAGGACGATGTGAGCGACGGCGTGCGCTGGGCGGTGGCCGAGGGGATCGTCGACCCGAAGCGCGTGTGCATCGTCGGCGCCTCCTATGGCGGCTATGCCGCGATGTGGGGGATCGCCAAGGATCCCGACCAGTATCGCTGCGCGATCTCGATCAACGGCGTTTCCAACCTGCGCCGCGAGGTCAATGATTTCGGTAACGATGTCCGCGCCCGCCTCTATCGGACCCAATGGCAGAAGATGACGCCCGATTTTTCCGCGGTGTCGCCGATCAACGCGATCGACCGGATCAAGACGCCGCTGCTGCTGATTCACAGCAAGAAGGACGTCACCGTCGATCATGCCCAGTCGGCGAAGATGTATGGCGCGATGCGCAAGGCCGGCAAGGTGGTGGAATTCGTCTCGATCCCGCTCGCCGACCATTATTTCACCCGAGAGGCCGACCGGATGACGCTGCTGACCTCGATCGAGACCTTTCTCGCCAAGCATAATCCGCCCGATTGACCGGCATCTTTCCACGCTGCGCAAAAGCGACTATCGGGCGGCATGACCGACACGACCTCGGCGGCGCTGCCGCGCACGCTCTCGCCCTCGCTCTTCCTTTTCTCGATCGTCTATGGCGGCATGGTGGTGCTCGCGGGGGTGCTCGGCAACAAGCAGGTCGCGCTCGGCGACTGGCTGGCGGTCGAGGCCGGGATTTTTGCCTTCCTGATGCTCGTCGCGCTGTCGAGCGCCGTGTCCGAACTGCATGGGCAATCGGTCGCGAACCGGATCGTCCTGTGGGGTTTCGTTCCGCTGGTGCTGTCGATCATGCTGACCGCCCTTGTCCTCGCGCTTCCGGCCTCTCCCGAAATGCAGCCCGAACGGCTGGCGGCTTTTGACACGATCCTTGGGCAAAGCCCGCGCCTGATGGCCGCCGGCATCGTCGCCTATGGCACCTCGCAATTCCTGAACGTCACCATCTTTTCCAAGCTGCGCGGGCGCGATGGCGCCGGCACCGGAACGACCTGGCTCGCGATCCGCGGCGCGATCGCCAGCGCCTTGAGCCAGATCGTCGATACATTGCTGTTCGTGACGATCGCTTTTTACGGCGTGTTCCCGATCGCCAACCTGATGGGCGGGCAGATGCTTGCCAAGGTGGTGCTGTCGGTGCTCGTCATTCCTTTCGTCATCACCGGGCTGGTCGCGCTGGGCCGCAGCCTCGATGCGAAGAACGCCGGATGATATCGATGACCGATCCCTCGAAAATGCCCGACCTGCTCGCCAAGGCCGAAACGCTCGTCGAGGCGCTGCCCTATCTGCAGCGCTATGCGGGCGAAACCTTTGTCATCAAATATGGCGGCCACGCGATGGGCGATCCCGAGGCGCAGCGCGACTTCGCCGAGGATGTCGTGCTGCTGAAGGCCGTCGGGATCAACCCCGTCGTCGTCCATGGCGGCGGGCCGCAGATCGGCGCGATGCTGAAACAGCTGGGGATCGAATCGACCTTTGTCGGGGGCCTCCGCGTTACCGACGCGGCGACCGCCGAGGTCGCCGAGATGGTGCTCGCGGGCAGGATCAACAAGGAAATCGTCGGCTGGATCGCGGGGCTTGGCGGCCGTGCGGTCGGCATTTCGGGCAAGGACGCCAATCTCGTCCTCGCCGAAAAGGTGAAGCGCACCGAGGCCGACCCCAATTCGGGGATCGAGCGCCACGTCGACCTGGGCTTCGTCGGCGAGCCCGTCGCGGTCGATCCGACGATCCTCAAAAATCTGGCGAGCGACAATTTCATCCCCGTGGTGGCGCCGGTCGCGCTCGGCGCCGATGGCGCAACCTATAATATCAACGCCGATACGATGGCGGGGGCGATCGCCGGAGCGCTTGGCGCCAGGCGTTTCTTCCTGCTGACCGATGTTGCCGGGGTGCTCGACAAGGCGGGCGAACTGCTCACCGACCTCGACCGCGCGGCGATCGATGCGCTGAAGGAGGATGCGACGATCACCGGCGGCATGATCCCCAAGGTCGAAACCTGCGTCGCCGCGGTCGATGCCGGGGTCGAGGCTGCGGTCATCCTCGACGGGCGCATCCCGCACGCGATGCTGCTCGAAATTTTCACCGCAAGGGGTGCGGGGACGCTCATTCACCGCTAACATCGCCGCCATCGACCTTTCGGCCGGAGACTGTCCTTGTATTTCATGCTTCTCGATATTCTGTCGATCCTGCTCAACATCCTGTGGTGGATCATCATCGTCCAGGCGGTGATGTCGTGGCTGATCGCCTTCAACGTCATCAACACGCACAATGATTTTGTGGGGCAGCTCTGGTATGTGCTCGACCGGATTACCGAGCCGCTCTATCGCCCCTTTCGTCGCATCATGCCCGATTTCGGCGGCATCGACCTGACGCCGATGGTGGTGCTGATCCTGCTCATCATCCTTCAGGGGCCCGTGATGACCTATCTCTACCGGCTCGGTATGCAGACGGGGATGGCCTGACGCATGACCAGCGCCGTTACCGACGTCAAAGCGATCGACGGCAAGGCGTTCGCCGCCGGGCTGCGCGCGCGGATCGCCGACGCGGTTCCCGCGTTCAAGGCGGCGACGGGCCGCGTTCCGGGGCTTGCCGTCGTGCTCGTCGGCGACGATCCGGCGAGCGCGGTCTATGTCGCCTCGAAGGGCAAGGCGACGCTCGCAGCGGGCATGGCAAGCTTCGAGCATCGCCTGCCCGCGACGGCGACGCAGGATGAGGTCGAGGTGCTGCTTCGCCAGCTCAACGCCGACGACGCGGTCGACGGCATCCTGCTGCAACTGCCGCTGCCCGGCCATCTCGACGAACAGGCGGCGGTGGCGACGATCGATCCCGACAAGGATGTCGACGGGCTGACCCCGGTGAGCGCCGGGCGGCTTGCGCTCGGCATCCCCGGCATGGTGCCCTGCACCCCCTATGGCTGCCTGTTGCTCCTCCAGGACCGGCTCGGCGATCTTTCGGGCAAGGAGGCGATCGTCGTCGGCCGCTCCATCCTCGTCGGCAAGCCGATGGGCCAGCTGCTGCTCGGCGCCAATTGCACGGTGACGATGGCACACAGCCGGACGCGCGATCTGCCCGCGCTCGTCCGCCGTGCCGACATCGTCGTCGCCGCGGTCGGCCGCGCCGAGATGGTGAAGGGCGACTGGATCAAGCCCGGCGCGATCGTGATCGACGTCGGAATCAACCGCCTTCCGCCCGCCGAGGGCGCGGCGAAGGGTCGGCTGGTCGGCGATGTCGATTATGCCGGGGTGGCGGAGGTCGCCGACGCGATCACTCCGGTTCCGGGCGGGGTCGGGCCGATGACCATCGCCTGCCTGCTGCGCAACACGCTCGTCGCCGCGCACCGCCGCGCGGGGCTCGCCGATCCGGAGGGCTTCTGATGCGCCTGCTGCCTGCGATGGTTGTCGCCCTGATGCTGGCTGCTTGTGCGGGGCCGCAGGGCGGGCCGCGCAACCGGCCGCTCGCCGCCAACCCCAGTGGTTTCATCGCGGCCGAAATCGCCTTTGCGCGGCTCGCGCAGGAAAAAGGGCAGTGGACCGCGTTCCGCGAAACCGCGCATCCCGACGCCGTCATGTTCGTGCCCGAGCGGGTCAGGGCGCGGGACTGGCTGAAGGCGCAGACCGATCCTGCCGAAGCCGTGAAGTGGCAGCCGCACGCCGTCTATGTCAGCTGCGACGGCAACGCCGCGGCGACGACCGGGGCGTGGCAGAAGGGGACGGCGAACGGCTATTTCACGACCGTCTGGTTGCGCGACCCCCGAAGCGGCAAGACCGAGTGGATTCTCGACCATGGCGACGGGTTGGCGAGCCCGCGCCCGGCGCCCGAGTTCATCGCGTCGAAACAGGCGGCGTGCGGGTCGCGTCCCGCCGTCCCGATCGAGGCGGGCGGCGAGGGCGAGGATATGGCGGTCGGCCTGGCGCCCGACCAGACGCTCAGCTGGACCTCGACCGTCCGCGCCGACAGGTCGCGGCGCGTCACCGTCCGCCTGTGGGACGGCAAGGATATGGCGGTGGTTATCGACGACCGGGTCGCGGCGCCGAAGCAGCCATGATCGACCTGTTCGTCTCGGCCTTTGTCACGCTGTTCGTCGTGATCGACCCGCCGGGCTGCGCGCCGATCTATGCCAGCCTGACGAGCGGGGCGAGCGCGCAACAGCGCCGGTCGATGGCGATTCGCGCGACGATCATCGCCGGGGCGATCCTCGTCTTTTTCGCGATGTTCGGCGAGGCGCTGCTCGGCTTCCTGCACATCGACCTCGACAGTTTCCGCATCGCGGGCGGCATCATGCTGTTCATCATCGCGATCGACATGGTGTTCGAGAAACGCACCGAACGCCGCGAGCAGCGCGCCGAAAAGATCAAGGCGACCCCGGAGGTCGAGGATGTGTCGGTGTTCCCGATGGCGATGCCGATGCTCGCCGGGCCGGGGTCGATCGCCTCGGTGATGCTGCTCGTGTCGCAGAACAGCGGGATCGAGCGCGCCTTCGTCATCTTTGGCGCGCTGCTGCTCGTCCTCCTTCTGACGCTGGCGGCGTTGCTGGCGGCGGGGCCGCTGATGCGGCTGATCGGCCACAAGGGCGAGGCGGTGATCACGCGCCTGCTCGGCGTGCTGCTCGCCGCGCTCGCGGCGCAGTTCGTGATCGACGGGCTGAAGGCGAGCTTTCCGACGCTGACGTGAGTGCGCTTTCCGCTGCGCGGAAAGCGGCGGCACCGGCCCGCTCCCCCACCCGGCCTCCCCGACGATAATAGCCTATGGGAGGCCGGGTGGGGGAGCGGGCCGGTGCCGCTTCCGGCGTTAGCCGGAAAACCGTTTACCCCGCCGCGTTCACGTCGGCCTGCGTCACCGGCGCGATGCGGATTTCGACGCGGCGGTTGCACTGATAATCGGCCTCGCTGCGTTCGGGCGCGCATTTCAGCTGCGATTCGCCATAACCCAGCGTCGCCATCCGCGCGCGCTGGATGCCGCGGCCGGCGAGATAGTCGGCGACCGAGGCGGCGCGGCGTTCGGACAGGCCCTGGTTATAGGTTTCGCTGCCGGTCGAATCGGTGTGGCCATAGACGTCGATATAGGTGCTCGGATATTCGGCGAGCGTCGCGGCGACATTGTCGAGCGCGCTGCGGAACTGCGGTTTCACGAGCGCGCTGTTATAGTCGAAAGTGACGTCGCCGGGCATGTTGAGCACGAGCTGGTCGCCCTGGCGCTCGACGTCGATGCCGGTGCCCGCGGTGCGTTCGCGCAGCTTCTTTTCCTGCTGGTCCATATAATAGCCGACGCCCGCGCCGGCGACCGCGCCGATGCCCGCGCCGACGATCTTTTCGGTGCGGTCGCTGCGCCCGCCGATCAGGTCGCCGAGCAGATAGCCGCCGAGCGCGCCGCCGACGCCGCCGATCGCGGCCTTGGAAATCTTGCGTTCGCCGGTCACCGGATCGGTGACGCAGCCGGTCAGCGCGATCGCGCCGAGACCGGTCAGAATTGCGAGCCTGGTCGTCCTGCTTTTCATCATGTCGCTCCCTTGTTCGGGCGGATGCCTCTGGTCCTGTGCACGCCGCTACTTGCCGATAACATATGGTGGGCGTTCTGGTTCCAGAATATGACTGAATGGCGGCTGAGCCGGGCGTTCAGCGTTGCGCCATTGTGCAGTGCCGCGCCTTTCGCCTATAGGGAGCCATGACCGAAGCCGACAGGGGCCGGGCGCCGACGCGCCGCATTGCCGCCCGATGACCCCTTTTCCCTGGTCCGACGTCGCGATCATCGCGATCCTCATCCTCTTCAACGGCCTGTTCGCCATGTCCGAACTGGCGATCGTGTCAGCGCGGCAGCCGCGGTTGCAGGCGGCCGAAAAGCGCGGCAGCCGCGGCGCGAAGATCGCGCGCCAGCTGGCGTCGGACCCCGGCCGCTTCCTGTCGACGGTACAGGTCGGCATCACGCTGATCGGCGTGCTTACCGGCGCCTATTCGGGCGCCAGCCTGGGCCAGCCGGTCGCCGACCGGCTCGCCGCCTGGCTGGGGCTCGATGCCGAAACCGCCGAGGCGGCGGGGTTCGCCGCGGTGATCGCGCTCACCACCTATGTCTCGCTGATCGCGGGCGAGCTTGTCCCCAAACAGTTCGCGCTGCGGGCGCCGGAACCGATCGCGATCCTTGTCGCGGTGCCGATGTTCTGGCTGTCGCGCATCGCGGCGCCGCTCGTCTGGCTGCTCGACAACAGTTCGGGGCTGGTGTTCCGCCTGCTCGGCCTCAGCCGCGAATCGGAAGAGCGGGTGACCGCCGAGGAGCTGCATCTGATCGTCGCCGAAGCGTCGAAATCGGGGGTGATCGAGGAAAGCGAGCGCGCGATCATTTCGGGCGTCGTGCGCCTTGCCGACCGGCCGGTGCGCGAGGTGATGACGCCGCGCAAGGATGTCGACTGGATCGATATGTCGCTCGACGCGCGCGCGCTGCGCGACCGGCTGCTCGAAACGCCGCACAGCCGCCTGCCCGTCGCGCGGGGGTCGGTCGACGAGATTGCGGGGGTGGTGCAGGCGCGCGACATCGCCGCGGCGCTGTTCGCCGGGCAGACGCTCGATCTGGAACAGCTGATGCGTCCGGCCAAGGTCATCCACGACCAGATCGACGCGATGGACGCGCTCGAAGCCCTGCGCGTCGCCGAAGTCCCGATGCTGCTCGTCCACGACGAATATGGCCATTTCGACGGGCTGGTGACGCCGGCCGACCTGCTCTCGGCGATCGCGGGCGAATTTGCGTCGGACCAGGACATCGGCAGCGAACCTTTCGTGGTCGAGCGCGATGACGGCAGCCTGCTGATCGCCGGGGCGATGCCCGCCGACCAGATGGCCGAGCGACTGGGGATCGAGCTGGCCGACGATCGCGACTATGCCACCGCGGCGGGCCACGCGCTCGCGATCCTGAAACATCTGCCCGAAGAGGGCGAAAGCTTCACCGACAAGGGCTGGAAGTTCGAGATTATCGACATGGACGGGCGCAAGATCGACAAGCTGCTCGTTACCGAAGTCCGCAAGCCGAAAGGGGCGGAGGCCGAATAGGCCGGGCTTAAAGCCACAAAAGCCCCGCACGTGCGCACTCAAACTGTGTCCTTTGTGGCTTTAAGCGGTGCCGCATCCTCGCGCAGCGCCGAATGGACAATGGCCATGTCGGGTCCGCCGGTGACGTCGATCGCACCGCCACGCAATATGCGGACCGTGGTGATGCCGTTGATCGCGCGGTCCATCGCATAGTCGAATTGCCGCATTCGCCCCATGGCGATGGCGCGGTCCCACGCGGCCGCGAAACTCGCGGCATCGGGGCGTTCGCGCAGGCGATAGGCGGAGCGGCGGCCCATCCCCACTGCGCGGGCCGCCTGTCCGACCGAACCCATCGCTTCGAGCGCGCGGATGAAGCATTGCTGCACCTCGGGCGTCCAGCCGTCGGCGCGCTTGCGCTGCTGCGCGACGGGGTGGAAGGCGAGGCTGGTGCCGGCGAGCAGCGGCGGGGCGGGGGGTGTGGGGTCCATTCACGAGTTTGGAGCATAGCGGAGCTGTGTAGGAAAGGCTTTTTTGAGGCGGCGGTTTTGGGGTGGATTCCTGCCTTTCCCTTATCCGTCATCCCGGCGCAGGCCGGGATCTCGCCGGTGCGGCAAACCGATAGGGTGAGATCCCGGCCTTCGCCGGGATGACGATAAAGTTGAGGGCAACTACCGGTCGAAACCTGCCCTTAAAGCTCGCCTCCCAGCGCGCCATATTTCGCCTCGAACCCGGCCTTGTCGCCGCGCGCGAGATAGCTGGCCTGGTCGACGAGATTGTCGCGCGCGATGCGGCCCTGGAAGGCGCCGAGCTGCGCGTCGATGCGCGCGATGTCGGCGTCGGTCCACTCCGCGATCTGCTGAAAACGCGTAACGCCGAGGCCGTTCAGCAGGACGACGAGCTTGGGGCCGACGCCCTTCAGCAGTTGTAGATTGTCGGCCTTGGCGACCGTTGGCGCAGGTGCAGGCGGCGGCGGGACGGTCGGCTCGGCGGGAATTGCCGCGGCGTCGGCTGGCGGTTTGGCCGCGGCCTTTTTCACCGTGGCTTTCGCGGCCGGGGCTTTGGTTGCCGTCTTCTTTGCCGCCGGTTTGGGCTTGGCGGCGGGCTTGGTCGGCGCCTCGGCCACAGGGGCCGGGGGCGGCGTGGCGGCGGGTCCGGGCGCTGGCGGCGGCGCGGGCGCGACGGGTGCCGGTTTGGGCTCGATCGGCTTGAAGCGCGCGGGTTCGGCGGCGATGATGTCGGGCTTTGCCGGTTCGAGCGGCTTGGCGGGCTTGGCCGGTTCGATGGTCGGCGGCGCGACCTCGGCAGGCCTGGCGCGGCCGAACAGCCACCAGAGCAGCGCGACGGCCACGACGAGGCCGACGACCGCAATCATCCAGTTTTCCTGAAGCCAGGTCATCACGATCTCCCTGTTTTGCGGGCCAGATTATGCGCGCGCGATCCTCGCGTCCAGTCCTGGCCGGTTTCGACCGGGCGGAACGAGACGGATTATTTCGCCTCGCGCGCGACTTCGCGCCAGCCGATGTCGCGGCGGCAGAAGCCGGTCGGAAAGTCGATCCGGTCGAGCGCGGCATAGGCGCGCGTCTGCGCCTCGGTCACGCTTTTTCCCGTCGCGGTGACATTCAGCACGCGCCCGCCCGCGGCGACGAGCGTGCGATCCTCGCGCGCGGTGCCGGCGTGGAAGACGCGCACGCCCCCCGCCTCGGCATCGGCGATGCGGCGTATCGCGCCGCCTTTTTCGGGGGCGCCCGGATAGCCTTTGGCCGCCATCACGACGGTGAGCGCATAGTCGTGCAAAAAGGCGGGCGGTTCGGCCGCGGCGAGCGCGCCCGTCGCGGCGGCGTGGAGCAGCGCGGCAAGATCGCCGCGGAAGCGCATCATCAGCACCTGGCATTCGGGATCGCCGAAACGGCAATTATATTCGATGAGCTTCGGCCCGTCGGCGGTGAGCATCAGCCCGGCAAAGAGGACGCCGACATAGGGCGTGCCGTCGGCGGCGAGCGTCCCCACCGTCGGGCGGATGATGCGGTCCATCACCGCGGCTTCGAGATCGGGGGTGAGCACGGGGGCGGGGCTGTAGGCGCCCATGCCGCCGGTGTTCGGGCCGGTATCGCCGTCGCCGACGCGCTTGTGGTCCTGCGCGCTGCCAAAGGCGATCACGTCCTGGCCGTCGGAGAGCGCGAAGAAGCTCGCCTCCTCGCCGGTCATATATTCCTCGATCACCACCTCAGCGCCCGCGCCGCCGAAGGCGCCGGCGAACATGTCGGCGATCGCCGCCTCGGCGTCGGCGCGCGTTTCGGCGATGACGACACCCTTGCCCGCGGCGAGGCCGTCGGCCTTGATGACCACGGGAATCGCAAAGCGGTCGAGGGCGGCAAGCGCTTCGTCGGCGCCGGTGCAGCGGACATAGACGGCGGTGGGGATGCCCGCGCGCGCACACAGATCCTTGGTAAAGCCCTTTGACCCTTCGAGTCGCGCCGCGGCGGCCGAGGGACCGAAGACCGACACGCCGATGGCGCGCAGCCGGTCGGCAAGGCCCGCGACGAGCGGCGCTTCGGGACCGACGACGACGAAGTCGATCGCGTGCGCGCGCACGAAGACGATCAGGCCATCGAGATCGTCGGCGGCGATCGGCACGCATTCGGCGTGGAGTTCGATTCCCGGGTTGCCCGGCGCGGCATAGAGCTTGGCGCAGCTTGGCGATTGTGCCAGTTGCCAGCTCAACGCATGTTCGCGGCCCCCCGACCCGATGAGCAGGATATTCATGGCAGTTCCTTTTCCCGATGAGGCGCCCGGCGACGGCACCGACGCGCGGCTGTTAGCCGAGGCGGCGCCCGGCGACAATGTGCCGCCGCTGTCCGTCAGCCAATTGTCGGCGGCAATCAAGCGCACCGTCGAGGACGGTTTCGCGCGCGTGCGCGTGCGCGGCGAGCTGTCGGGGGCGAAGCGCGCGGCATCGGGGCATTTTTATGCGGCGCTGAAAGACGACAATGCCCTCATCGACATGGTGATGTGGAAGGGGCAGGCGGCGCGGCTCGCCTTCCGGCCCGAGGACGGAATCGAGGTGATCGCTACGGGTAAGCTCACCACCTATCCGGGGCGCTCCAAATATCAGCTCGTCGTCGAAAGCATGGAGGTCGCGGGCGAAGGCGCGCTGATGCTGCTCTTCGAGAAATTGAAGGCGCGGCTGGGCGGCGAGGGGCTGTTCGATCGCGACAGAAAGCAGCCGCTTCCCTATCTGCCGCGCACGATCGGCGTCGTGACCTCCCCCACCGGCGCGGTGATCCGCGACATTCTCCACCGCCTCGCCGACCGCTGCCCCAGCCATGTGATCGTCTGGCCGGTGCTCGTGCAGGGCGAAGGCGCCGCGGCGCAGGTCGCGGCGGCGATTCGCGGTTTCGACGCGCTCGCGCCCGGCGGGAAGGTAGCCCGCCCCGACCTGGTGATCGTCGCGCGCGGCGGCGGGTCGATCGAGGATCTGTGGGCGTTCAACGAGGAGGTCGTCGTGCGCGCGATCGCCGATTGCCGCATCCCGACGATCAGCGCGGTGGGGCATGAAACCGACGTGACGCTCGCCGACTATGCCGCCGATATGCGCGCGCCGACGCCGACCGCCGCCGCCGAGATGGCGGTGCCGGTGCGCGCCGAACTGCAAGCGCAGCTGGCGACGTGGGGCGGGCGGATGATCGGCGCCGCGAACCGGCAGCAGGCTTTGCGGGGCGAGCGGCTGACGGCGCTCGCGCGGCACCTGCCGCGGCGCGACGCGCTCTATGCGCCGCAGCGCCAGCGGCTCGACGATGTCGGCGAGCGGCTGGGCCGCGGACAAAGGCAGCGGCTGGCGATGCTGGGCGAGCGGCTTGGCGCGCGCGGCGCGGCGCTGCGCCCGGCCCTGCTTGCGCGCGCGTGGGACCGCGACCGCGCGAAGCTCGACGGGCTGGGGCGCCTGCTCGCCTCGCTCGACCCGCGCGCACTCTTGTCGCGCGGCTATGCGATGGTGCGCGATGCTGGCGGAGCGATCGTGACCAGCGCGGCGAAGGCGCGCGACGCGGGGCATCTGCGGCTCCAGTTCGCCGACGGCGAGCTGCCCGTGACGGTCGGGGAGGGGGGTGATCCGGCGCCATCGTCTGGACCGCGCCCGGCGCGCAAGGCATCGCCGTCTGCGCCGAAAGCGGGGCAGGGCGAGCTGTTCTGAGCGCGCAGGGGTGGCTCGCGCGGGCGATCCTGCTATAGTCGCCGCCAACCCTCCCCCGCTCACCGGATATATGCGCCATGTTGATCGCCAGCCGTAACCGCCTTGCCCGCCTCCACTATGGGCCGAACGGCTTTCGCGTGCTGGCGCCCGGCGACCATGTGCTGTGCGCGGTGACCGGCGTGCCGATCGGGCTCGACGAGCTTCGCTACTGGTCGGTGGCGCGGCAGGAAGCCTATGCGAGCGCGGCGATATCGGTGCAGGCGGAACTGGACGCCGCGCGCACGGAATGAGCTTGTGGACGCACTGGCGCCGCGGTGCGGTCGTCGCGCTGTTGGCGACGGCAGCCTGCGTTCCCGTGGCGGAGCGCGAAAGCCGTCCCGCGCCGCCGCCCGCTGCGCCGCCCGTTCCCGCACCGCCGCCGCCCCAGCGGGTGCGCCATGATCTCGTCCTGACGGGCGCCGCCGAACAGGGCGCCGTCATCACCGGGCGCGCGTCGCCCGGCGTGCGCAGCCTGACCTTGGACGGCGCGCCGGTCCCGGTGGCGCGCGACGGGGCTTTCCTGCTCGGCTTCGATCGCGATGCGGGGACCGAGGCCGAGCTGGTCGCGACCTTTGCCGACGGGCAGCGTATCGTGCGGCCGATCGCGGTCGCCGCGGGACGCTGGCGAATCGAGCATGTGGATGCGCCCTGGCGCGGCGGCGCAACGAGCGACGCCGATTTCGCGCGCCGCCGCCCCGCCGAACTGGCGGCGATCGCGGCGGCGCGTGCGAAGGCGGTCGAATCGGACGGCTGGCGGCAGGCGTTCCGCTGGCCGGTGACGGGGCGATTGTCGGGCTTTTTCGGGGCGCAGCGCATCTATCGGGGCAAGGCGGGCGCCTATCACAGCGGCACCGACATCGCGGTCCCCGCGGGAACGCCCTTCGTCGCGCCGGCCGACGGGGTGGTCACGCTCGCCGCCGAGACGCCCTTCACGCTGGAGGGCCATCTGCTGATCGTCGATCACGGCATGGGGCTGTCGAGCGCCTTCCTCCATTGCCAGCGGCTCGACGTGAAGGTCGGCGATCGTGTCGTGCAGGGGCAAAGGCTGGGCACCGTCGGCCGCACCGGGCGCGCGACGGGGCCGCACATGCACTGGGGGCTGACGTGGCGGGGCAAGCGGCTCGACCCCGGCAAGCTCGCGGGACCGATCGGCGATTGACCCCCGATCGCGGCGACCGCGCCGTGAAATCGTAACCATTGAAACAATATGTCGCGAAATACGGCCGCGTGGCATCTTGTGTGTCGCGGCTTTCGGCGGATGTTGCAAATACGTCACAATGCGCCGCGAAACCGCGGTTAGCTGGGCAAATTTCCTTTACTCGAACTGAACGAGGGGTCATCCCGCACCCTATCGGGGCATCTGCACGCGTCGGCTTTGGTCCGCCGCAACAGGGTCCGGGTAGTTCAATCCACCAGTAGCAAGGGACTGCACTGTGAAGAAAACCCACTATTCCAAGCTGAAACTGGGTGCTGCGCCGCTCGTGCTGAGCGTCGCCCTGGTTTCGGCTCCTGCCTATGCGCAGGACGCCGAGGAAGGCGCTACCGGCAGCAGCGAAATCGTTGTCACCGGCACGCTGATCCGCAACCCGAACCTCGAACAGTCGACGCCGGTCAACGTCACGACCGCCGACACGATCGAGCTGAAGCAGTCGAACGTCGCCGAAGAGGTTCTGCGCGAACTGCCGGGTGTCGTCGCCAACATCGGTTCGGCGGTCAACAACGGTAACGGCGGTGCGTCGTACGTCGACCTTCGCGGTCTCGGTTCGATCCGCAACATCGTGCTGCTGAACGGCAACCGCGTTGCGCCGTCGGACGTCAACGGCCGCGTCGACCTCAACAACATCCCGCTCGCGCTGATCGAGCGCGTCGATGCGCTGACCGGCGCGGCGGTGACCACCTATGGCGCCGACGCGATCACCGGCGTTGTCAACTTCGTCACCAAGCGCGACTTCGCGGGCCTGGAAGTCACTGCGTCGAACCAGATCACCGAACGCGGCGATGGCCATATCTTCCGCGTCGACGCCACGATCGGCGCGAACTTCGACGACGGTCGCGGCAACGCGGTGCTGAGCATCGGTTACCAGCAGGCCGACCCCGTCTATCAAGGCGCGCGTCCCTTCTCGGAGAACACGCTCGACAGCTATTCGAACAGCTTCATCGGTTCGGGCACCTCGGTTCCGTCGCGTTTCGCCGGCACCCGTCCGCTGACCGCGGCTGGTACGCCGAACACGCTGCCCGAATCGATCTTCACGGGCAACTATGACGCAAACGGCAACCCCATCTACGTCGCGAACCCCGGTGGCGCCACCAACGGCGGTCTGCGCCAGGTCAATGCGGCGGGTGCGGGCGTCGGTACTTTCGCGACCTATAACTTCAACCCGTTCAACATCTTCCAGACGCCGTTCGAGCGCTTCAACATCTACGCTCAGGCCAATTATGAAGTGTCGGACTCGGTTGAAGTCTATACGCGCGGCATGTTCTCGAAGAACACCGTTTCGACGATCATCGCCCCCTCGGGTTCGTTCGGCGGCACGGTGCCGATCAACCTGAACAACCCCTTCCTGCCGGCGACGCTGCGCGACCAGTTCTGTGCATTCGACGTCAATCCGCGTCCGGACATTTACACGCCACGCTTCACGCCGGCTGAGTGCGCCGCGGCGGCGACCGCGACGGGGCGCTCGGATCCGAACTATCGTGAGATTGGACAGGGCGGTTTCGTCGCGTTCGACGTCAACAACGACGGCGTGATCTCGGCCGGTGAAGGCTACAACCGCAATCCTGCCGTCACGCTGAACCGTCGTACGCCCGAAGTCGGTCCGCGTATCAGCGACTATCAGACGACCTTCTTCGACTATCGCGTCGGCGCCCGCGGCGGCATCACCGACTCGATCGACTGGAGCATCGAAGGCGCTTATGGTGAGTCGGAAAATATCCAGACGATTCAGAACTATACGCTGCAGTCGCGGTTCCGCGAAGCCTCGCTTTCAAACGACGGTGTGACCTGTCAGAGCGGCAATGCCGCGTGCGTTCCGGTCAATCTGTTCGGCCCCGAAGGCTCGATCACGCCCGAAATGGCCGATTATCTGTCGGAAAACAGCACGACGACCAACCGCACCTCGCTGGCGCAGGTTCGTGCGATCGTCTCGGGCGACCTCGGCTTCGCCTCGCCGGGCGCGGTTCAGCCGATCGGCTTCGCGCTGGGCGGCGAATATCGCAAATATACCGCGCAGCAGGCGTCGGACCTGCTCGCCAAGACGCCGGGCGAACTCGGCGGCGCCGGCGGTGCGGCTCCGGACATCGACGGCGCCTATGACGTCTATGAAGCCTATGCCGAAATCGTCGCGCCGCTGATCGAGGACAAGCCTTTCTTTGAAAGCCTGACCCTCGAAGCCGGTGTGCGCTATTCGGATTACAGCATCCGCGGCGCCGGTGGCTATGACACCTGGACCTGGAAAGCCGGCGGCAGCTGGGAACCGGGCGCGGGTGTCAAGTTCCGCGGTAACTACAGCCGCGCGGTTCGCGCGCCGAACATCGGCGAGCTGTTCACTCCGCAGACGGTTGGCCTCACCAACCTCGGCATCGACCCCTGCGCCGGAGCGGCGCCGACGGGTGACGCCAACCTGCGCGCGGTCTGTATCGCGCAGGGCGCTCCAGTCGGAACCATCGGTTCGATCACCAACCCGACCGCGGCGCAGGCCAATATCACGGTCGGCGGTAACCTGAACCTGCAGCCCGAAAAGGCGGACACCTGGACGATTGGTCTGGTCTGGCAGCCGGACTTCCTGCCGCGCTTCAACATGTCGATCGACTATTACAACATCAAGATCAACGACGTGTTGGGCACCCCGCTGCCGGGCGACATCATCGCCGCCTGTTTCGACAATATCACGGCGGCGAGCGCAAGCGACCCCGCCTGTACGTCGATCCGCCGCGACCCGATCACCGGCGGTCTCGACGGCGACCCGTCGATCACGCCGGGCCTGCTTGGCCTGACGAACAACCAGGGCCGCCTGTTCACCGACGGTATCGACCTGTTGATGAACTACAGCACCGACCTTGGCTTCGCCAGCCTCGACTGGTCGTTCGTCGGCAACTGGACGAACAGCTCGAAGTTCAACGCCAATGTCGCCAGCCCGGATTCGCTCAACCGCGAATGCGTCGGCTATTACAGCGTGAACTGCTCGTTCACCGGCTCGATCCAGCCGGAGTTCCAGTTCTCGAACCGCTTCACGCTGGGCTTCGACAAGGTTGACCTGTCGCTGCTGTGGCGCTGGATCGACCGGGTCGATTTCGAACCTCAGCAGCTGGCCGACGACATCGCCGCGGCGGTTGCTGCCGGCACGAGCCCGACCACCGGTTGCCCGGATCCGACGGGGACCGATCCGAACGGCTGCGTCGTCGATCCGCAGTTCCGCTCGGTCAAGGCGCAGCACTATTTCGACCTGACGGCGCGTTTCAACGTCAGCGAGAATCTGGTGTTCACCGCGACGGTGCAGAACCTGCTCGACAACAAGCCGCCGCTGCTTGGCAACACGATCGGTTCGACCACCTACAACAGCGGCAACACCTATCCGTCGACCTACGACGCGCTGGGCCGCCGCTACGCGGTGTCGGCGAAGCTGAAGTTCTAGTCGAACTCAAGCTTCGGCAAGAATTGGGGGCGGACAGCAATGTCCGCCCCTTTTTCTATGCGGACGGCGAGTTTCTATGCGGACGGCGAGGCGGGTCGATGCCGCGCTGGGGTGGAGCCCCGTGAGACAGGATGAAACTCGCGCAGAGGGCCGCAGAGCGCGCAGAGGCGATGAATGGGGCTCGTGCGGAGATGCGGAGAGTAAGGCGTTCGCGGGACGATTGACCATCGGATAATCCGGCTGACCATCGGATAATCCGGCGACCACAGTCGGCGTAATGAGCGGCTCTGCCGCTCCATCCTCGTCATTTCCACGTCTTCGTGTGAACAATGTCCCGACTGTCGGCGCGCTTTGCGGACTCGGCGCGAAGTCTGTTCTGCACGTCCTTCCAACAATCGCGGCCATCGGCTGCAACGGCCTTTCGGGGCGTGTCAGCGTATCGCCAGTGCTCCGGGCAGCGTCAGCGGAATCCCCGCCTGTGCGGCGACGGCTTCGGCCCAGCCGACGACCTGCGAAATCTCCTCGCCATAGGCTGCCTCGGCCGCCGCGAGATCGCGCTGCCGTTCGCCCGGAGCGAATGCCGCGCCCGATTTGCTGTTGCGTGCCAGCGCCGGATGACCGGCGATCGCAGCGCGATCGCACGCGAGGCGCAGATGATCCATCGCCGCCGCGACCGCCGCAGCCGGATCCTGCGTCAACGTCTCGCTGTCGAGCGATGCGATTCGTTCGGGCGCCCAGCCCAGCAGCGTGGCGAAGGCCTGTTGCTGCGCGAGCCAGCCGACCGCCGCGACTTGCAGGTCGGATTGGCGAAAATAGTCTCGCGGCTCGAAGGCCAGTCGGACGAACCCGTCGGCGAGATAATTTTCGAGAAGCTCGCGGCACCACAGACGACACCAAAGTCCCTTGCGCGCCACCGAGAGCAGGAAAGCGCGCAGCGGCGCGTGAAGCAGGATCGCGCGCGCCTGCGGTCGCAGCGTCAGCGCGCCGCGCGCGAGCGGGTTGAAGATGTTCGACGGTTTGACGACCACCGCCTCGCCGCTCGCGAAACCGCGCCCGAGCATGGCGAGCGCATCGTCCATGACGCGGCCGTGCATCCGCGGATCGGCGCCACGTCGCCGCCACCCGATCATGTCATTGAGCAGGACCGGTTCGGAAAGCGCCGTCGCAACGCCCGGCTGATCGAGCGCATGCGCAAGCATTGTCGAGGCGCAATAGGCCGAATGGAACAGAAAATGGACCGGTGCCCGCTGGTCCGGCGCCACGGCGGCGCAATCGGAACGGCGCAGCACCAGCGGCGAAGTTTCTTCGCCCAGATGTTGATCGGTGAGAAAGGGGGTTGCCGCGCGCACGGTCCGTGCGACGCGGCGGAAGTGAAAGGCGTCGTGGTCGGGATCATAGCGATGCGCGAGCCATGCGGCGTCGTCGATTACGGCGGACACGGATGGCGCGGCGGGCATTGATCGACCTTGCCGATCGATCCGGCCGATGGCAAGCATGGGTATGGCCAGCGCAACTCCTCCCGTCCCTGCCGTCGAAGCGAACCGTCGAGGCATTGCAGCCTTGCAGGCCGGGGATCATGCAGCGGCCGCGCAGCATTTTGCCGCCGCCATCGCCGCCGACCCGCATTCGGGCGCGTTGCAGCGCAATCTGGCGTCGGCGTGGCGTGCGCTCGGCGACGATGCGGGGGAACTCGCTGCGCTTGATGCAGCGCTGGCGATCGATCGTCGCGATCTGATCGCATGGATACGCAAGGGCGAACGACATGAAGCGCGCGGCGAGATGGGGCCGGCGCTGGCCGCGTGGAGCGCCGCCGTCGCCCTTGGCGCACAGCTCGATCCGGTGCCGCCGCCGCTCGCGCCGCTGCTTGCGCATGGAGAGGATTTCGTCACCCGGGCGACGGGCGCGATGTTCGCCGCCGCATCGGCGGCGTTTGAAGACATGCGCGGCGACCTGACCGAAACCGAGGCGCGGCGCGGTGAAGCATTTGTCGCGAGCGCGCTTGGACGCCGTCGCATCTATCGCAACGAATGCGCCGGGGTCTATTATCCCTTCCTGCCCGCCGACGAGTTTTTCGATCGGGGCCATTTTCCCTGGTTCGCCGAGATCGAGGCGCAAACCGACGCGATTCGGGCCGAACTACGGGCGTTGCTTGCCGATCCGGGCGACGCGCTCCGGCCCTATGTGCGGATGGAGGCGGGGGCGCCGGATACGATCTGGTCGCCGCTCGACAACCGGCTCGACTGGGGCGCCTGCTTTCTGTGGGAATATGGCGAACCCAACCAGCCGGTGCTCGATCGCTGCCCGGCGACGGCGGCGGCGCTCGCCGCCGTTCCGGGTGCAAGCATTCCAGGCCGGGCGCCGAGCGCCTTCTTCTCGATGCTGAAACCGCACACGCGCATTCCGCCGCACACCGGCGTCACGAACACGCGCGCGATCGTGCATCTGCCGCTGATCGTGCCGCCGGGTTGCGGCTTTCGGGTAGGGGGAGAGACGCGCGAGTGGCAGGAGGGTGTCGCCTTTGCCTTTGACGATACGATCGAACATGAAGCATGGAACGACAGCGACGAGCTGCGTGCGGTTCTGATTTTCGACGTATGGAATCCGCACATGACCGCGGGCGAACGCGAACTGCTGCTGCGCTATTTCGCGTCGGCCGATGCGTCGGGTTATGCGGTGCCGCGCTAGGACCAATCGACCTTCGGCTCTGGCGGTCTGCAAATGGCGGCCTTGTGCGCTTCCGCTGCTCGCGTGCAAAAAGCACGCTGCGCTCCGGATCGCGGAAAACCACCCTTTTCGACTCGCCAGCTTCCGAATGTCGATCGGCCCCAGGCGCTTGCGAAGATCGATTCGGCCTTGCGAAAGAACGCATCGCCAATAAGATAGCGAGCATGATCCTGCGGAAATAGCCGCGACAGGAGATATCGCATGACCCGAACTACAGCTGCTTTTTTCGCCACGGTCGGCCTGCTGTCGGCTTCCGCCGCCCTTGCCGCCGATCAGGCCGCGCTTGCCAAGGCGCCATCGGCGATGACGCCCACCGAGATCAAGGCGCATAACGAGGGGCTGACCCCCACCGATCCCGCCTATATCAAATGCCGCAAGACGCTCGAGATCGGATCGCTGGTAAAGAAGAACCGCGTTTGCCACACCAACGAACAGTGGAAGGAAGTCAGCGCAAAAGGCAATCAGAACGCGCGCGACACCGCCGAGGCGATGACGAGCAAGGCGGGTAACTCGAACTGATCCGCCACCCGGGATCGAGCAGGGAAGGGATATTCCGATGATGAACTTCGTCGCCATTATGCTGTTCGCCGCCGCACCCGCGGCCGAAGCGAACGCCGACCGGGCACCCCCGGCGCGGGCGCCGTCGGAGATGACCAATGCCGAGATCAAGGCCTATAATGACGGGCTGGCGATGACCCATCCCCATTATATCAAGTGCCGCAAGATCGAGGAGATCGGCTCGTGGGTCAAAAAGGCCCGCGTGTGCCGGACGAACGAGCAGTGGAAACAGGCGTGGGCGCAGGGCAACCAGAATGCGCGCGACACCGCCGAGGCGATGACGCGCGCACCCGTCAACAGCAGCAACTGACGATCATCGAAGACGGCGGCTGACGCCGCTTCAGGCCGCGGTCAGCGCCAGCCCGCCGTCGCCCTCATCGACCCGCACCGTCGATCCGTCCTTGACCTCGCCCTTCAGGATCAGGTCGGCGAGCGGGTCTTGCAGATATTTCTGCACCGCGCGCTTCAGCGGCCGCGCGCCATAGACCGGATCGTAACCGACGCGGCCGAGCCACGCGCGCGCGGCGTCGGTGAGATCGAGCGTCACCTTGCGGTCGGCGAGCAGTTTCTGCACGCGCGCGACCTGAATGTCGACGATCCCGCCCATATGCTGCTGCCCCAGGCGGTGGAACAGCACGATCTCGTCGAGCCGGTTCAGGAACTCGGGCCGGAAATGCGCGCGCACCACCTCCATGACCGCGGGCTCGGCCTGTTCGACCGGCGCGTCGTCGGGAAGCGCGGCGATCGCCTGGCTGCCGAGGTTCGAGGTCAGGATGATGAGCGTGTTGGTGAAATCGACCGTTCGCCCCTGCCCGTCGGTCAGGCGCCCGTCGTCGAGCACCTGAAGCAAGATGTTGAACACGTCGCCATGCGCCTTTTCGACCTCGTCGAAGAGGACGACCTGATAGGGGCGGCGGCGCACCGCTTCGGTGAGCGTCCCGCCCTCTTCATAGCCGACATAGCCCGGCGGCGCGCCGACGAGCCGCGCGACGCTGTGCTTTTCCATATATTCGGACATGTCGATGCGCACCATCGCATTGTCGTCGTCGAACAGGAAACGCGCCAGCGCCTTGGTAAGCTCCGTCTTGCCGACGCCCGTGGGGCCGAGAAAGAGGAAGCTGCCGAGCGGACGATTGGGGTCTTGCAGCCCCGCGCGTGCGCGGCGCACCGCGGTTGAGACGGCGCGCACCGCTTCGTCCTGGCCGATGACGCGCCTGCCCAGCGCCTCTTCCATGCCGAGCAATTTTTCGCGCTCGCCCTCCATCATCCGGTCGACGGGGATGCCGGTCCAGCGGCTCACCACGGCGGCGATGTCGTCGGCGGTGACTTCCTCGCGCAGCATCGCATTGCCCGATATGGCCTCGGCCTCGGCGAGCCTCTTTTCGAGCGCGGGGATCGTGCCATAGCTCAGCTCGCCCGCGCGTCCGAGGTCGCCCGCGCGCTGCGCCTGTTCGAGCGCCGAGCGCGCCGCGTCGAGTTCTTCCTTGATCCTGGCCTCGGCGTGGATCTTGTCCTTTTCGGCCTGCCATTTCTGCGTGAGTTCGGCGGACTGCTGTTCGAGGTTGGCGAGCTCGGCCTGGAGCGCGGCGAGCCGATCCTTCGATGCCGCGTCGCTCTCCTTGCCGAGCGCGGCTTCCTCGATCTTCATCTGGATGATGCGGCGGTCGAGGTTCTCGATTTCCTCGGGTTTCGATTCGACCTCCATGCGGATGCGGCTCGCGGCCTCGTCCATCAGGTCGATCGCCTTGTCGGGCAGGAAGCGGTCGGAAATATAGCGGTTCGACAGCGTCGCCGCGGCGACGATCGCGCCATCGGTGATGCGCACGCCGTGGTGCAGCTCGTACTTCTCCTTGATCCCGCGCAGGATCGAGATCGAATCCTCGACCGTCGGCTCGCCGACGAAAACGGGCTGGAAGCGCCGCTGAAGCGCGGGGTCTTTTTCGACATGCTTGCGATATTCGTCGAGCGTGGTTGCACCGATGCAGTGCAGTTCACCGCGCGCGAGCGCCGGCTTCAAAAGGTTCGAGGCGTCCATCGCGCCTTCGGATTTGCCCGCGCCGACCAGCGTGTGCATCTCGTCGATGAAAAGGATGATTTCGCCCTCGGCGGCTTTCACATCGTCGAGCACGCCCTTGAGGCGCTCCTCGAACTCGCCGCGATATTTGGCGCCCGCGATCAGCGCGCCCATGTCCAGCGCGAGCAGGCGGCGGTCCTTCAGACTGTCGGGCACGTCGCCATTGACGATGCGCAGCGCAAGGCCCTCGGCGATCGCGGTCTTGCCGACGCCGGGTTCGCCGATGAGCACGGGGTTGTTCTTGGTGCGGCGCGCGAGGATCTGCACGGTGCGGCGAATTTCCTCATCGCGGCCGATCACGGGGTCGAGCCTGCCCTCGCGCGCGACCTGGGTAAGGTCGCGCGCGAATTTCTGGAGCGCATCGTAGCGATCCTCGGCCGAGGCGGTGTCGGCGGTGCGCCCGCCGGTCAGCTTGGCGATCGCGGCATTGAGCGCCTCGGGCGCGACGCCCGCGTCGGCAAAGACCTTGCCCACCGGCGTGCCGGGCGCCAGCACCATCGCGAGCAGGATATTCTGGACGGCGACATATTCGCTGCCGGCCTTGGCGGCGACCTGTTCGGCCTGGTCGAGCAGGCGCACGGCGTCATTGTCGAGCCCCGGCGTCGCCTGCGCGCCCGATCCCGACACGGCGGGAATCTTGGCGAGCAGCGCGTCGATGCCCTGCACGGCGCGCGCGGTATCGCCGCCGCTGCCCGCGATCAGCCCCGCCGCCATGCCCTGATTGTCGTCGAGCAGCGCCTTGGCGATATGTTCGGGCGCGATCCGCTGGTGATTCATGCGGATCGCGATCGTCTGCGCCGCCTGCAAAAAGCCCTTGGCGCGGTCGGTGAATTTTTCGAGGTTCATAAAGGATAAGCCCCTTTCTCGACGGCGAAGATAGTGTTGCTTTTTGGCAACACAAGGGCGGGCGATGCTTTACTTCGCAGGGTGATGTAGCGATAAAGGCGACATGAGCGAAGACCTTCTCAGCCTCATCGCGCAATTCACCGAAGCGTTGAACGGCGAGGCGACGCCAGAGGAGCTGGAAGATATTCGCGACAAGATCGATTCCTATAAGTTTCGGCAGAATGTTCGCGTCGCGCTGCGAGGCGTCAATGACCCGGAACAGATAGGGCAGGTCCAGGACGCGCTGCGCAAATTGCAACGGCGCGCGGAGAGTCTAGGCGCAAAACGGATAAACTCGCGCGACATGTTCCGGATCGGCGGCATCGGCCTGAGTGTCGGCGTTTTCGGATCGGCCCTGGTCGGAGCTTTTTCCATCGCGGCATCGCCAGTGCTTCTGATCCCGATGGTCGGGGCTGCCTATATTGGTTGGAGATCGGTTGCCGACAGCAACCACGCCTCGCGCGAAATCGAGATATTGCGTCAGATAGCCGAGGTCGCAAAGGAACTGTCCAGCGATGGAGGGCGAGCGAAATGACTGACCTGTTCACCTATCCCTATGCGATCGAAGGCGTGACGCTGTTGCTGGTCTTGCTCCACCATTTCGCCATTCAGGCGCGGCGCTATCGAAAGGGGCTTTCCAGCGAACTCGTGCAGCGCATGAACCGTCTGTTCGCCGCGCTCCCCACGCCGATCCCGAGCGACTGAAAGGCCCAGTCCCTGTCGTAACAGCGGCTGGGCCTTTCCCGACGACCAGGCCTACTCCCCGCTGCGCGCCAGCTGGTCGAGCAGGCGAACGCCGAAGCCGGTCATCCCCTTGGGGACGAGCGGGCTCGCCGATTCGCTGCGGTTGACGCCCGCGATGTCGAGATGCGCCCACGGCATGTCCTCATCGACGAAGAAGCCGATGAAATGCGCGCCGATGCTCGCGCCCGGCCCCTGGCCCGATGCGATGTTGCGGATGTCGGCGATGTCGGATTTGAGCTTGTCGGCATAATCCTCGTGCAGCGGCATCCGCCACAGCTCTTCGCCGCTGGCGGCGCCCGCGGCGAGCAGTGCGGCGGCGAGCTTTTCGTCGCGCGCGAAGAGACCCGCATATTGGTCGTCGAGCGCGCCGACGATCGCACCGGTGAGCGTCGCGATATTGACGATCGCGCGGGGTTTGTATTCGCGCGCGACATATTCATTGGCGTCGGCGAGGACGAGGCGACCCTCGGCGTCGCTGTTGAGCATCTCGATCGTCTTGCCCGACAGCGTGCGCACAACGTCGCCGGGCCGCTGGGCATTGCCGTCGGGCATATTCTCGGCGAGCGCGGCGACCGCGACGACGTGCACCGGCGCGCGCGACTTCGCGAGCGACAGCGCCGCGCCGACGACCGATGCGGCGCCCGACATGTCACCCTTCATGTTCCACATGCCCGTGCCGGGTTTCAGCGAAATGCCGCCCGAATCGAAAGTGATGCCCTTGCCGACGAAGGCCATTGGCGCGGCGGGGGCGCCGACGCCGCGATAACGCACCGCGAGCAGCCGCGACCCGCGCGGGCTGCCCTGGCCCACGCCGACGAGCGTGCCCATGCCGAGCCGCCGCATCGCCGCTTCGTCAAGCACCTCGATGCTGACGCCGGGAACGCCCGCAAAGGCCTCGCGCACCCGCGCGACGAAGCTTTCGGGATAGATGACGTTCGCGGGCTCGTTGGCGAGGTCGCGCGACAGGCGCACGCCGTCGACGAGCGGCTGCCAGCGCGCCGCAAAGGCGGCTTCGGCGGCCGAGGAATTGGCGCCGACGAGCGTGACGGGCGCGGCGGGCGGGGCCTTGCGGTCGACGGTCTTGTAGCGGTCGAAGCGATATTGGCCGAGCGCGAAGCCATAAGCGACTTCGGCGGCGGAGGTGTCGCCAAAGGCGCCGGCGATCGCGACGGGATGCGCCTCGCCCTTCAGCTCCTGCGCCGCCTTGCCGCCCGCTTCGGCGAGCGCGAGCGACGAGGGCACCGCCCCTGCGCCGACAAGCAGGATGCGCGGGTGCGCGCCGATGCCGCGCAGCGACAGCGTCGATCCCGCCTTGCCGTCGAAGCTGGCGGCGGCGATCGCGGCCTCGACCGCCTGCCGCTCGGGCGCGGAGAGCGCGACGCCATCGAGCGGCGGCAGCGCGGCGTCGGTCGTCACGATGACGAGCGCGGCGCCCGCGGGCGCGCGCGAAGCGAAGCCGATCGCGCGTTCGGCGCTGTTCGCCGCGCTCGCCGGGACCACCCCCGATCCCATGACGCCCTGCGCCATCGCGCCGGGCGCGACGGCGAGCGACAGACAGGCGGAAAGAAGCAGTGATTTCATGCGCATGATGTGATTTTCCCCGATTTTATGGCCTGTCTCCTGCATAACCGCGTCCCGCTCGTCGGCAAATCCGGCTCGACGAACGACAGCGGCTTGCCATCCAACGACATGGTCGCCACAGATGCGCGGGAGCCGAAGCGAAGAGGACCAGCGATGCTGCGCCGGATTTTTCTGGGATTTCTGTTGCTGTTGGCGTTGATCGCCGCCTCGCTGGCCATCTGGGAACCGTTGACGGCAGAAGCGCCTGCGGCGCCCGCCTTCAAGCCGACCGACGTGCGCATCGCGCGCGACAGCTTCGGCGTTCCGCACATCTTCGGCAAGACCGACGCCGACGTCGCCTATGGCGTCGCCTACGCCCATGCCGAGGATGATTTTTCGACCCTGCAGGAAGTGCTGGCGATGACGCGCGGCCGCGCCGGGGCGATGCTGGGACAGGAAGGCGCGAAGGTCGATTATGCCGCGGCGCTGCTCGGCGTGCGCGCGACCGCGAAGCGCGACTGGCCGCGCCTGCCCGCCGACGTGCGCGCGCTGTTCACCGCCTATGCCGCGGGGCTCAACCATTATGCCGAGAAGCACCCCGACGAGGTGCGCTTGTCGGGGCTGTTCCCGGTGACGGGCGAGGATGTCGTCGCGGGCTTTGTCCTCCGCTCGCCCTTTTTCTTCGGGCTCGATTCGGTGCTGGGATCGCTCGTCGAGGGCAAACCGATCGGGCGCGAAGGCGGCCCCGCGCTCGATGCCACCGGCAAGCTCGTCCCGCGCGCGCTGACGCCCGTCGGCCGTGACCCGGCCGATCGTTTGACGCCGGTCGGCCGTGACCCGGCCGATCGTTTGACGCCCGTCGGCCGTGACCCGGCCGACAATGGATCGAACGGCATGGCGGTCGCCCCCGCGCGCTCCACCGACGGCGCAACGCGGCTCGTCTCCAATTCGCACCAGCCGTGGACCGGCGGCGTTGCCTGGTACGAGCTGGTCGTCCATTCGGAAGAAGGGTGGGATTTCGCCGGGGCGACCTTCCCCGGCTCGCCCTATCCCTTCCTCGGCCACAATCAATATCTCGGCTGGACCAACACGGTGAACCGGCCCGACCTGATCGACGTCTACAGGCTCGTGCTCGACGAAAATGGCGGGAAATACCGCTTCGACGGCCAATGGCGCGCGCTCGAGGAAAAGCGCATCTGGCTGAAAATCAAGGTCGGTCCCTTCGTCCTGCCCGTGCCGCGCACCATCTATCGTTCGGTGCACGGGCCGGTCGTGAAGAATGACGAGGGCGCCTTTGCGATCCGCTATGCGGGGCAGGATCAGGCGGCGATGGTCACCCAATATTACCGGTTGAACAAGGCGAAGTCCTTTGCCGAATGGCGTGCGGCGATGGCGGGGCAGGGCGTTCCCGCGACCAATTTTGTCTACGCCGATGCCAGGGGCAATATCGGCCTCTTCTATAACGCCATGTTCCCCGACCGGCCCGCGGGGTTCGACTGGCGCGGCGTGCTGCCCGGCGACACCTCGGCGGCGCTGTGGACCCGGACATTGCCGTTCGACCGCGTGCCCGCGCTCGTCAATCCGCGTTCGGGCTATGTGATGAACGCGAACAACACGCCATGGGTCGCGGCGGGGCCGGGCGACGAACTCGACGCGGCGGCCTTTTCGCCCTTGCTCGGCATCGAGGACGATATGACCAACCGCGCGGTGCGGCTGATCGAGCTGTTCGAGGCGTCGGGCCGGATCGACGAAGCGCGGCTGAAGGCGATCAAATATGACACGGCCTATGCGCGAACGGGATATGCAAAGGCGTGGATCGACCGGCTGCTCGCGCTCGACACCGGGCGCGACCCGGCGCTCGCCCAGGCGCAGGCGCTATTGCGCAAATGGGACTGGAATCTCGACGGAAAAGGCAAGGGCGACGCGCTCGCGCTGATGGTGCTGCGCCCGGCGAACGGGCGGCATTATCAGCGCCGTGAACCGCCCGACCCGCGCCAGGTGCTGAGCGAAACCGTCGCGCATTTGCAGGAGCATTTCGGCAGGCTCGATCCCAGGCTAGGCACTTTGCTCCGCCTCCGCCACGGCGAGGGGCCGAACCGCATCGACCTGCCGCTCGACGGCGGCAACGATACGGTGCGCGCCTCGACCCTGTGGGACGAGGAGCCCGACGGGCGGCTGAAGGTGCGCCACGGCGACAGCTTCATCCTGTTCGTGACGTGGGACCGTGACGGCCGCGTGCGGTCCGAGTCGATCCAGCCCTTCGGGGCGGCGACGACGCGACCCGACAGCCCGCATTACAATGATCAGGCGCCGCTGTTCGTGCGCCACCGGCTGAAGCCCGTGATGTTCGACCCGGCGACGCTGAGGGCCAGCGGGGCGCGATTCTATCGCCCTTGAAAGCCGCGCGGCGCTGTCCTAGACCATTGATACAGTGCCGTCCGGCATCCGGTTTCCGGCAGGCGATCGCCTGCGCCTTGACCCAGGGGATTTTCATGGCCCGTTTTCACCGTTTCGCTGTCGCCTTGGCCTTGTCGACGTCGCTCGTCGCCGCCGCGCCCGTGTTGGCGAAGGCCGCCGCGCCGGCGCCGACCGCCGAACTCGTCAAGGCGGTCGACATCCCGTATGAGGCTTTCACGCTCGACAATGGGCTGCGCGTGATCGTGCACGAGGATCGCAAGGCGCCGGTCGTTGCGGTGTCGGTCTGGTATCGGGTCGGGTCAAAGCACGAACCCAAGGGCAAGACGGGCTTTGCGCATCTGTTCGAGCATCTGATGTTCAACGGGTCCGAAAATGCCCCCGACGATTTCTTTGAACCGCTGCGGCAGGTCGGCGCGACCGATTTCAACGGCACGACCTTCCTCGACCGCACCAATTATTTTGAAACGGTGCCGACCGGCGCGCTCGACCTGGCGCTGTTCCTCGAAAGCGACCGCATGGGGCATCTGCTCGGCGCGGTGACGCAGGAAAAGCTCGATAACCAGCGCGGCGTCGTCCAGAATGAGAAAAGGCAGGGCGATAACAATCCCTATGGCCTGCTGCGCTACGAGATTTTCGAGAATCTCTTTCCCAAGGGGCACCCCTATCACCACAGCACGATCGGCTCGATGGCCGACCTCGATGCGGCGAGCCTCGATGATGTGAAAAAGTGGTTCACCGACAATTATGGCCCGAACAACGCGGTGCTGGTGCTGGCAGGCGACATCGACGTGGCGACCGCGAAAGCCAAGGTCGAAAAATGGTTCGGCGACATTCCGCGCGGTCCCGACGTCAAGGCTCCCGCGGTCTCGGTGCCGACGCTTCCGGCTCCGCTCGCGAAAGAGGTCAAGGACATGATCCCGACCACGCGCCTCTATCGCATGTGGACGATGCCGGGGCTGAACGATGCCGAGGCGGTGCCGCTCCAGATGGCGATGACGGTGCTTGGCGGGCTGTCGTCGTCGCGTCTCGACAATGCGCTGGTGCGCAAGGATCCGATTGCGGTCAGCGTCTCGGCGGGCGCCTCGCCGTTCGAGGATGCGGGCATCATTCTCGTCCAGGCCGACGTCAAGCCGGGGGTCGATCCGGCGCATGTCGCCAAAAGGCTCGACGAGGAAATCGCTGCCTTCCTTGCGAGCGGGCCGACCGCTGACGAATTGCAGCGCGCCACGGCCAGCTATCTGGGCGGCGCGATCTCGCAGCTCGAATCGGTTGGCGGTTTCGGCGGCAAGGCGGTGACGCTCGCCGAAGGCGCGCTCTATTCAAACGATCCCGCCTATTACAAGGTCGAGCTCGACCGGCTGGCCAGGGCGACACCCGAACAGGTGCGCGACGCCGCGCGCAAATGGCTGTCGCGCCCGGCCTTTTCCTTGACCTACACACCCGGCGAGCGCACCGAGGGCGGCGAGAATCGCGGCGGCGCCGTCGTCGCGGCGAAGGATGCGGCCCCGGTCCAGCCCGACCGATACTGGAACCCCGCGCTGGGCGATGTCGGTCCCGACAGCGGGTTTGACGGCGCAAGCTCGATTGCCGACCGCTCGAAGTTCCCGGAAGTTTCGGGCCTGAAGGCGCTCGAGTTTCCCGATATCGAACGCGCAAAGCTCAAAAATGGCATCGAGGTCGTCTTCGCGCGGCGCAGCGCGGTGCCGACGGTCAATGTCCAGGTCAGCTTCGATGCCGGCTATGCCGCCGACCCGCGCAGCGCGCTCGGCACCCAGTCGCTGATGCTCAGCCTGATGGACGAGGGCACGACGAGCCTCGATTCGATTGCCTTTGCCGAAGCCAAGGAGCGGCTCGGCGCGCAGACCTATGGCTATGCCGATGCCGACGAAACGGTGCTCGGCCTGTTCGCGCTCAAGCCGAATCTCAGCGCGTCGCTCGCGCTGCTCGCCGATTATGTGCGCAACCCGGCGTTCGACGCGAAGGAGCTGGAGCGCGTGCGTGCGCAGCAGCTCAACCGGCTGAAGGCCGAACTCAACGAACCGCGCGCGATTGCGCAGCGCGTGCTGAAACCCGCCCTCTATGGTGCGGACCATCCCTATGGCATCCCGCCGTCGGGCCTGGGCACGGAAAAGGCCGTGGCCGAGGCGACGCGCGACCAGCTTGCGGCATTCCATTCGGCGTGGATTCGCCCCGACAACGCCCGCATCTTCGTCGTCGGCGACACCACGCTCGCCGAAGTGACGAAACAGCTCGATCGGGCGTTCGGCGACTGGAAGGCGCCGACGACGCCGAAACCGAGCAAGCATTTCGAGATTGCGGTGCCCGCGCCGCAGCCGCGCATCCTGCTCGTCGATCGGCCCAAGGCGCCGCAATCGGTGATCGTCGCGGGCAAGGTGCTCGACGTCAAAGGCGGTGACGAACTTGAAGTGCTGCGCGCCGCCAATGATATTTTCGGCGGCGATTTCCTTTCGCGCTTCAACATGAACCTGCGCGAAACCAAGGGCTGGTCCTATGGCGTGCGCACGCAGGTAACGGGTGAAAAGGACCGGGTGAGCTGGATCGCGACTGCGCCGGTGCAGGCCGACCGCACCGGCGATTCGATCAGGGAGCTGCAAAGCGACCTCAAGGCGTTCCTTGGCGACAAAGGTGTCACGACCGAGGAGTTGCAGCGCACGGTGAACGGCAGCGTGCGCGAACTGCCCGGCAGTTTCGAGACGTCGAACGACGTGCTCGGCGGGCTGCGCGCGATCGCCAAATTCGATCGCCCCGACGATTATTATGAAAAGCTGCCCGCGACCTATGAAGCAATGACGCCCGCAGCGGTCGACGCCGCGGCGCGGACGGCGCTCAGCGCCGATGATCTGATCTATGTCGTCGTCGGCGACGCCGCGGTGGTGAAACCGCAGCTTGACGGATTGGGTCTGCCCGTGGAAACGGTGTCTCCCGCTAACTAACATCAGTTTCAGTAAGGAGAGCCGCAATGTCCCAAGTCGATGGCAGCTATGATTGCGTCACCAAGTCGCCGATGGGCGACCAGAAATCGGTTTTCACCGTCAAGAGCGACGGCGACAGCTTCACCGGCCAGAATGCCGGCGCGATGGGGTCGCTCGATGTCGAAAATGGCAAGGTCGATGGCAACAAGCTGACCTGGACCATGAACATGAAAGTGCCGATGCCGATGACGCTCGAATGCGAGGCGACGATCGACGGCGACACGCTGACCGGCACGATCAAGGCCGGCGCCTTCGGGTCTATGGCAATGACCGGCACGCGCCAGGGCTGATCGGTCCGCGATTGACCAGGGAAGGGCCGCCCCGCCGGGCGGCCCTTTTCCTTTGTGCGGCGCCGGGGAAGGGCGAGAGACGGGCTCGTCGGCGGCGCCGGGTTGGCGACCCCGCGGCGCGCCAAACGGCGGGGTTTGGCGATCGTATCGAGGGTCATCGGGCGTCCGCCACCACGGCGATCCTTCAAGAGCGCGGCGTCATGGTAAAGATTTTCCAAGGATTTGATGCGATAGCGCGGCGATGATCGGGGGACGCTCCCTTCTCGCGACGCTCTGCGGTCGGCTCGCGGCCTTGCTTGGGCTCATCCTGCTCGCGGCGTCCGCGTCGTCGGCGCAGGCTCGTGCGCTCGACGTCGAGCGCGATCTGTGCCACGCGGTGACCGACACGACGCCGAGCGACGATGCGCTGCACCGCCTGCGCTTTGTCTGCCACGGGGCGCCTCAAGATTATCAGGGGCGCAGCCTGTGGCTGCGCATCTCGCTCGATGCGCGGCCGGTTCAGGACGGACTGGCGCTGATGCTGCACAATTCACGCTTCGACCGGCTGGCGGTCGGCTTCTCCTATGCCGACGGCGCGACGCGCTGGCAGCGGGTGCGCAGCGGCGATTTCGGATCGCACTGGCGCGCGGGCGGCCAGATTTTGTTCGAGGCGCCGGCGCGCGGCGTCGCGTTGACCGCCGTGACGATGCGCTTCGACGGCCTTGCGGCGCATCGGCTCGTCCGCGCGCGCATCCTCGCGGCGGACGAGGCGGGGGTGCAGGTCGCCGGCATGGCCGCGGCGATCGGCGCCGCGCTGACGCTGCTGCTGGTGAGCGGTATTTACAGCCTGTCGCTCGCGGTCGCGGTGCGCCGCCAATATCTCGCCTGGCAGGCGGCGTGGTCGGCGGCGATGCTGCTGTGGGGCACGCTCTGGTCGCAGGCGCATCTGGCGCTCGTTCCGGCAATGGCCGGGACGGCGACGGCGCAAAGCTGCACCTTCCTTGCCTGCTTCGCGATTGCGGTCGCGACCGCGAGCGCGGTCACGGCGGTCGAGCGCGGGCGGGCCGCGCGGGGATTGCGGGTCGCGGCCTTGTTCCTTGGCGTCGGTGTCGGCCTGGCGGGCATCCCGCTCGCGCTGATGCGCAGCGGCGATCTTGGCCTGTTTGCCGACATGCTGGGGCTGGCAATCCTCGCCGACCTGATCCTCGTTGCGATCTATCTGGTGCTGGCGTGGCGTCGCGGCTCGGTCGAGGCGCGCGACTTTCTGGCGGCGTGGGGGGTGCCGATGGCGGTGCTGGCGTTCATCCACATCGTCGACGTCAACAGGGATTTCTGGGGCGGCGGCTCGCAACTGGTCGTGCTGGTCGCCGCGACCTGGCAGGCGCTCTGGCTCGCCGCCGCCGCGACCCGCCGTCTCGCGCAGCTTCGCATCGAGCGCGACCATGCCCGCGATGCCGAGGCGCGGGCGCAGGCGCTCGCGCGCCGCGACCCGCTCACCGGCCTGCCGAACCGACGCGGCTTCATCGACAGCGTCACCCCGCTGCTCGACCGCGCGCGCCTCGACAATCTGCCCGCGGCGCTGCTCCTTGTCGATATCGACCGCTTCAAGTCGATCAACGATATTCATGGCCACGAGGCGGGCGACGCGGTGCTGTGCACCATCGGCCAGCGGATCGAACGCTGGGAAGGGCCGATGTGCACCGTCGCGCGGCTGGGCGGCGAGGAGTTCGGCCTGCTGACCATCGGCATGGAGGGCATCGTCCTCGGCCGCTTTGCCGAGAGCGTCCGGCGCGGCCTCGCCGATTGTGACCATGGCGCCACCGTCGGCGACCGACCCGTGACCGCCAGCATCGGCGTCGCCGAGGTGCACCCGGCGTGCGATTTCAAGCAGCTCTACCGGATCGCCGACGAAGCGCTCTACGACGCCAAGCGCGGTGGCCGGAACAAGGTTGTCGTCCAGCGGCACCGCGACGGACCGCCGCGCGCGACCGACAGGGAAACGGCCCTGTTGAAATAGCGCGCCCCGCGCAGGGTTATTTTAGAGCGACGCGCTCTTGTTCTCGACGACCTCGAGCGGCGGCGGCGCCTTGGTCGCCATCGCGCCGTGGCGGCGGTGCGACAGCTTGCCGTCGACCTTTCCGCCATTTTCAATGGTGATCGTTTCATAGGTCACGTCGCCGGTGATGCGCGCGGTCGCGTGAACGATCAGCGTCTTGGCCTCGATCGACCCATCGAGCAGGCCCGCGATCTTCGCGGTCTCGGCGGTCACCGCGCCCTTGATCTCGCTCGCCTCGCCCTGCACCAGATTGGCGCATTTGAGGTCACCCTCGATCTTGCCGTCGACGTGCAGGTCGACGCTGGCGGAGACATTGCCGGTGACGACGACGTCCGAACCCAGGATCGAAAAGGTGGTATGGCGCGCGCCCGTCGCCATCTTAGCGGTCGCCGCGGGCGGCAGCGACGGAGCCGACTCGCTGTCGGGCGTCGTTTTTGACTTCGAGAACATCGGCTTTGGCCTCCAGGAAGCGGCGCGGGTTGACCGCGACGCCGTTCAAACGGACTTCGAAATGCAGGTGGCTGCCGGTCGAGCGGCCGGTCGAGCCCATCTTGGCGATCTGTTGCCCCGCGGCAACCTTGGTCCCCACCCTGGTCGTGAATCCCGACAAGTGGGCATAGCGCGTCATGATGCCCTGGCCATGATCGACCTCGACGACATTGCCATACCCCGATTTGACGCCGACAAAGCTGACGCGGCCGGGTGCGGCGGCGAGGATGGGCGTGCCGATGGGCCCGCGGAAATCGACGCCCGCGTGCATCGCGCCCGCGCCGGTGAAGGGGTCGCGACGATAGCCGAAGCCCGACGACATCATCAGCACATTGGCGGGATTGCCCGACGGCACGGCGACGAGTGTGCGTTCGAGCACTTCCATGCGGAACAGCGCGCCATCGAGCGCGGCGAAGTTCGCCCCCAGCGCCTTTGCCTGACCCTTGCGGCCGCGAAAGGGGATGAAGGGACCACCACGTCCGGCTGCGGCGTTGCGCACCAGTGCATCGGGGTTGAGCCCCAGTGCCGCGACGGCGGTTTCGGCCTTGGCGACGCGGCCCCTGACGGCGCCGAGCAGGCGCGCGGCAAAGGCTTCCTGTCGCGCCGCGACCCGCGCCAGCACTTGCGCTTCGGGAGGCAGATCGGGGTCGATCGCGCTCGTCTTGACGGGCTCGGCCGACGCGGCTCCCGGCGCGTCCGCTTTCTGCGCGGCGGCGGGCATGTCGGCCGGATCAATGCCGAAGTGGGTTTCGGCGACGCTTTCGAGCAGCGCCTGCCGCTCCTCGAGGTCGGCGGCGGTTTCGGCGACGCGGTCGCGATATTTGGCGATGCGCGCTTCGGACGCCGCGGCGGCGGCCTTCTGTGCTGCGACCGCGGCGCGTTCGTCGGCGGTGAGCAGCTGGTTGACGAGCACGGTCAGCGTCGCGCCCGCCCAGGCGAGCAGCACCAGCCCGGCAATCAGCGCGACACGTTTCTGCCAGAGCGCGCTGACACGCAGGAAGCGGACGTGGCCGTGCGTGCGAACGAAGATTTCATGGTCCTGGAACAGCGCAGAGACGCGCTGGCGCAAATCGCGCAGGCCCGTTGGTTTCGACGACAAGTGGCGACCCCATCTTGTTTGTTCTTGGAGCCCTCCGCCCCGATTGCTGCGCGCATTAACAGGCCGGACGGGCCCATGCGAATCTTTGCGCGCCGAGTCGGGGTGAATCGAAACCAACGCGCGGTGAACGGTGTCAACACGCCGGAACGCTGCCAATCTGACGGGTAATGGCTGGCGAATCGGTGGTCTTCATTGACGGCTTGCTTACCAATTTTGGCTAAGGATAAGCGGTGAATATCATGGCCGAATCCGTTCCGATCACCGCTGCCGAATCGGCCAGCGATTCCGCCGTGCCGACGCCTGCGCGGCCGCGTTCGGCGGTCAGCGCGGGGGTCGGCCTCGTCGGACTGGCGGGGCTTCTGGCCTATCTTTTGCTCGCGCGCTTCGCGCCCGACATCGCCGCCTTTGTCGGGATCGACTGGGGAACGCGCGGGCCGATGAGCGGGCCCAATTCGGCCGTCGCCAGCGTCCTCGCCTGCGGGGTGCCGATGGTGCTGTGGTCACTGTTCGTCGACAAGGTGCACCGCAATCCGTCGACCGGCATCGACTGGGCGCTGCGGCGCCCGTGGCGCGACACGCTCGACATCAGCCTCACCAAGCTCGCCGGACTCTGGGCGACCTGGGCGCTGATCGCGCTCATTTATGCGACGATGCGCTATTATTGGGAGGGCAATTACGCCTTTTCGATGAACCTGCTGGAGCGCGTCGCGCCCTGGCTGCTGCTCGCCTCGGTGCCCTATATGCTGTGGCTCGACCGCCGCATGGTCGAACCGCGCGACGGTTGCTGGCAATTCGGCCGCTGGCTGATCGCGCCCGGCCAGCCCGTCGATGGCAAGGCGATCGGCCATCATCTGCGCGCCTGGGCCGTGAAGGGCTTTTTCACGGCCTTCATGCTGTCGATCGTGCCGGGCAATTTTTCGGCGCTCGTCACCGTGCCGATGTCGGAGGTGCTGGCAAACCCCTATCTGACCGGCATCTGGGCGATCAACCTCCTCTATCTGGTCGACGTCCATATTGCGACGGTCGGCTATATCCTGACCCTGAAGCCGCTCGATGCACATATCCGCACCGCCAACCCCTATGGCATGGCGTGGGTCGCGGCGCTCGTCTGCTACCCGCCCTTCATCCTGATGAGCGGCGGGCCGCTCGATTATCAGGTCCATGGCGCCGACTGGGGGCATTGGCTCGCGGGCCACGACGGCCTGCTGATCGTCTGGGCGGTTGTGCTGGTGCTGCTCACTGCGGTTTACAGCTGGGCGACGATGGCGTTCGGCATCCGCTTTTCCAACCTGACGCACCGCGGCATCATCACCCACGGCCCCTATGCCTTCACGCGCCATCCCGCCTATGTGGCGAAGAATCTGACCTGGTGGATCGGTTCGCTGCCCTTTCTCGTCACCGCGGGCGGCTGGACCGAGGCGGCGCGCAATGTCGTGCTGCTCGGTCTTGTCAGCGGCATTTATTACTGGCGCGCCAAGACCGAGGAAAAGCATCTGCTCGGCGATCCGGCCTATGTCGCCTATTGGAACTGGGCGCAGGCGCACGCGCTGGTGCCGCGCCTGGTCGCGAAACTGACCGGGCGGGTGCGCCCGTTGATCCGGCTGGAGCCCGACGCGCGGGTGGGGCCGGTGGCTTAGGGCGCCACGTTTTTCCTTGGCGGCCATGATTCATTTTGGTTTATTATGGTTCGATTTCTGAACCATATGGGTTGGATGTAGGAAGGTCTTTTCTCGCTGCGGCGGCGTTGTTTGGGCATTTAGGGGGTGGAAGGGCGCGCTTCTAAGTGGCGCTGCCCTATCGATTATCGTCACCCTGAACTTGTTTCAGGGTCCATGGCCCGTCGTTTCCTTCGGCGCAGCGCGCGATTAGAGGTCAGGCCATGGATGCTGAAACAAGTTCAGCATGACGGAGTTGGAGGGCAGCTCACCACCCCAAAGCGGCGCTTCCTCCCCATCGCCGGGCGACAGGGAGGATCATTCCGATCAGAACTTCACGCCCGCCTCGACGCCCCAGATGCGGGGTTCGTTGACATAGCTGGTGAGGTTGTTGAAATCGATGCCGCCGGTCGGCGATTCATCATTGGTGATGTTGCGAACGAAGGCCGCGACGTCGAAACGATCGGTGCGGTAGCCGACGCGCAGCCCGCCCTCGATCAATTTGTCGTCCGAAAACTCGACCGAGCGATAGAGGAAGAACTGCACCTTCGAGCGATAATACCAGTCGGTGAAGGCATAGATGGCGCCGTCGCCGACGGGGATTTCATAGCCCGCGGTCGCGTTGAGCGTCCACTTCGGCGACTGCGGCAGCTGGTTGCCGTCGATCGAGAAAATGCCGGGGCTGCCCGGACGCTGCGGGTCGAGCACGGTGCACGGCGTCGCCGAGCCGCAGCCCGCGACAAAGGCATTGGCGTCGTCGATCTCGGCGACGTTCCACGCGCCGCCGACGCTGAACGTCAGTCCGCGCGCGGGCGCCGCCTGCAACTCGGCCTCGATCCCATGGCCCTTGGCATCGACATTGAGCAGGCTGGCGACATTCGCCGTGCCGCCCACCGCGGTCAGCTGAAGATCCTTGGTATCGAAATAATAGCCGGTGAGGTTGAAGCGCACACGGTCGTTCAGGAAGGCGGTCTTGATCCCCGCTTCGTACGACATCGTTTCTTCCTGATCGGCGGTCGAAATCACGCGCGAGAAGGTCAGGCGGCCCTGCACCGACGGCGCGCGATAGCCGCGCGCGACGCGGGCGTAGAGGGTGAACGCGTCCGACGCTTCATAGGTCGCGCTCGCGTCCCACGTCAGCAGCTTGCCCTTGACGCGCGCCGCCTGCGGCGGGACCGGCGTGTTCGGGTTGACGACGAAATCGGGGCGCGTTTCGACCGGGCGCGCGGCGACGAAGTCGCGGCGGTCGTGGTTGTAGCGCGCACCGGCCTGAAGCGTCAGCCCGCCCTCGAACGCATAATTGACCGACCCGAAGATGCCATAGGCTTCGCTGTCCTGCCGCTGCACCGCGATCGCCGCGGGCGTCGCATCGGTCGGGCCGCCGAAGTCGAAGCTGGTGATGTCGAGCCCTTCGTCGAAATAGAAGGCGCCGAACTGGTAGCCGAGCCCGCCGCTGTTGTTCGAGGCGATGCGGATTTCCTGCGTGAACTGATCGAGGCTGGGAACATTGTCCTGGCTCTGCGCCGCAAAGGGGATAAGCCCCGGACCCGATTCGGGCAGGAACACCGCGCCGAAGCCGCCGTCGATGTCGCCGCGGCTCCTGAAATTGCCGTTCCAGTAGGAGGTGATCGAGTAAGCCGTCACCGCGCCGAAATCATATTCGAGGTTGAGCGCGGCATTATAGGTGTTGAGCTTCTGGAAATTGATCCCGTCCTGCCACACCTTGTCGCGCTCGAATCCGGTGCCCGCGCCGCCGAGGCCGACAAGGCTGTTGCTGCCGGGCAGCTGCGTATTGGCGCGGAAGATGATCGCCGAGCCGTCGAAGATGCGGACCTGTCCCGTCACGCGGCCGGTGAAGGGACCATTTTCATATTGCAGCTGAAGCCGCGCGGCGATGTCGTCATAGCCGCCGAGATCGTCCTTCTTCGTGGTCGCTATATTGTCGACCCAATTGTCGCGATGCTGGTAGAGGCCCGAGAGGCGCACCGAAAAGCCATTGTCGTCGGCGGCGCCCGCCGCGACTTCGACTTGCGACGTGCCATAGCGGCCATAGCTGACGCGCGCATAGCCGCCGGTCTTGCCGGGCTTGACGGTGTCGAACTTGACGATGCCCGCGGGCGTGTTGCGGCCGAAGAGCGTGCCCTGCGGCCCGCGCAGCACCTCGACGCGGTCGAGGTCGAAGATCGGGAAGCCCTTGAGGATCGGGTTTTCGAGGACGACCTCGTCATAAACGAGGCTGACCGGCTGCGAGGCGTTGAGGTCGAAGTCGGTGTTGCCGAGCCCGCGGATATAGAAGCGCGGGAACGAACGGCCGTAGGAGCTTTCGATGTTGAGGCTGGGGACGCGGCCAGCGAGCGCGCGGATGTCGGAACCCGTCGAGGTGATCGCGCCGAGCGTGTCGCCCGACAGCACGCTGACCGACACGGGCACGTCCTGCAGGCTTTCCTCGCGGCGCTGCGCGGTGACGACGATGTCGCCAAGGCCGCTGTCGGCTTCGGCGGCGGGGATGGCCGAAACCTCCTGCGCGGCGGCGGGGGTGGCCGCGCCGGCAGCGAGGGCGAAGCTCATGGCAAGGGCGGAAGGAAGATGGCGCATGACCTGTCCTTTATGAAAGTGAAGCTGGCGGGTAGAGAATATCCGCCGCCGTTGCCGCGCGCGGGGCGCGGGGTCAACGTTCAAGCGCCGCGCCGCTGACGTTCATGTCAGCAGTGTTGCGCAATTGCTGCACTTTCGCGGGCGATCAGGTCGGCGCCATGGCGACGCTGCCAGCGCTTCGCGCCGCGACCTCCCGATGGCTTTGCCGCAAGCAGGCGCAGCTGGCCCGGTCGGTCATCAGGGGGGGGCGCGTCGCTATCCCAGCGTCGCTTCCAGAAACCAGATGCGCTGCTGCGTCTCGTCGGCCCAGCCGTCGACCAGCCCGCTCGTCGCAATGTCGCCATCGGCCTCCGCGGCCTTTTTTACGTCCTTGATCTGGGCGAGCAGCAGCTTGTTGTCCTCGGCAAGATTGCGGATCATCGTGTCGGCATTCACGCCGACAGCATCATCGTCGCGGATCGACGCGCGACGGCTGATGTCGCCGATCGACCGCAGCGTCGCGGCGCCATTCTTGCGCACGCGCTCGGCGATCAGGTCGACGCTCGCGAAAATCTGTGCCGCCTGTTCGTCGAACAGCAGGTGCAGTTCGCGAAAGCGCGGCCCCTGGACGTGCCAGTGGTAATTTTTCGTCTTGAGATAGAGTGCAAAGCTGTCGGCGAGCAGCGCGTTGAGCGCATCGGCGACGGCGGGGGTGTTTTTGTCGGACATGGGAGAATCCTTTCTGTTACCCAGGCCATATAGGGGCAGTGGACGATGTTTTCCCATCGAAGCTTTGGCTGAGTTTCATCGAGAAAAGCGATGAAAGGTGAAGCCTTCATGACTCTATCCGATCAAGCCGAACGCGCCGAGCGCCGTGCGGATTCCCCACAGGGCAAGGACTGCCGCCGCCGCCCAGCGGAGCAGCCGCGCCGCGCGCTGCTCGGCGAGCGCAGGCCCGAAGGCAAGGACGGGGAGCATCGAAAGCGTCCAGCCGACGAGTCCGCCCGCCGCGGCCCATTGCCCCGCGCCGCTCGTCGCCGCGAGCGCGGCGATCAGGAAATGGCTGCGGTCGCCGAACTGCCGCGCGAGCATCAGCATGGCGAGTTCGGTCGCCGAGGCTTCGGCGAGCCGCCCGGCGCTCTCGCCCGTCGTCCGCCAGACAAGCGCGACGGCGGCCGAAAGCAGCGCCAGCGCGACGAACAGCGCCGCAACGCCCGGTCCGATCATCCGGTTGGCGATTGACCCCGCGAGCGCCGCGACGATCGCGTTGATGAGGAAGGCGCCGAAGGCAAAGCCGACGGTGACGCGCCGATCGGACCTCGCGGCGAGGAGCTGTCCGAGCGCTATTCCGCTGCGCCCGTCGGCATTGGCGAGCAGCACCGCCACCAGCGCGAACATGATTGCGTCCATGACGGCGGGATGTGCGGTGTCAGTCGTCCGGCGTCAATGGCCGAGCCGCGTCGCGACCGACGCGAGCCAGGCTTCGTGCATCGCGGCGGGCATCGGCCCGCGCGGCGCCTGCGCCGCGTCGCTCATCGCGTCGAGATAGGTCAGGATCGCGGCGCGGTAGCCGCCCCCTGCGACCGCCGATTCGAGTCGGCTTGCCAGCGTTTCGACCGCGGCAAAGCCATGGTCGCGCGCGAGGCAGCGAATGTCGTCGATCCCCTGTACGATCTGCGCGAGCGCGCAATGCGGCAAGGCTTCGGCCAGCGCGCCGATCTGGCCGGTGATGCGGTTCTGGATGTCGAGATATGGGTCGGTCTGGGTCTGCATCGTCCACCCCCTGCTTCGGGCATGACGATGCGCGCTTTTGGTTAACGCCGCGTTAGCGATGGCCCGCAGGGGCGTCCTGCCGTTGCTTGCTCTTGTACATGTCGCGGTCGGCGGCGGCCAATATGTCCGATTCGGTCATGCCCATTTGCAGCATCGCGACACCGAAACAGGCCGAAAGCGCGATGTCATGCCCGTCATATTGCGCGGGCGTCGCGGCGAGCACGCCGCGCAGCCGTTCGACCTGCGCGCGCGCGCCTTCCTCGGTCGACTGGTCGAGAATCAGCCCGAACTCGTCACCGCCGATGCGCGCCGCGACGTCGGTTGCGCGGATCGAGGCGGCGAGGCGCTTCGCGATTTCCATCAGCGCGAAATCGCCTGCGGCATGACCGAAATTGTCGTTGATATATTTGAGCTGGTTGACGTCGACGAACACCACGGCGGCACGCTCGGCGTGGCGCTCGAAACGCGCCATGCGATGATGGATCGCGGTCAGGAAATAGCGGCGGTTGAACAGGGGAGTCAGCGTGTCGCGTTCGGACACGCGTTCAAGTTCGGCGACCGCGATCTTGAGCACGCGATTCTCGCGACGCAGCGCGTCGCGTTCCCGGCGCAGTTCGCGCAGCTGATCCTCGATGGAGTCGACGGAAACGGCGGTAAACTGGTCTACCGCAATCCGTGCCCCCCCTACGCTGTCCATGCCTTGTCCCCGGCGCGCCCTGACGTCCGCCGACGGGATGTCGACGAATATGATGTCGGCAACCCTAGCCGCGACTTGATACCAATCGGTAAACGCGGCGGCAGGGATTTGCGAAACGGGCGGCGTTGCCCGCGCGCAACCTTGCCGCTAGGGGGAGGGCGGCGGCGATTCACCGATGGACCGACCGCCCGCACAAGGAGGGATCGGGATGGGCGACAGTGCGCCGCAGGCCGAGGTGAGCGTGGGCGTCATCATGGGCAGCCAGTCGGACTGGCCGACGATGGCGCATGCGGTCCATATCCTCGAAGAACTGGGCATCGGTCACGAGGTCCAGATTGTCTCCGCGCACCGAACCCCCGACCGCCTCGTCGCCTATGCGAAGGGCGCGGCGGCGCGCGGGCTGAAAGCCATCATCGCGGGCGCGGGCGGCGCCGCGCACCTGCCCGGCATGGTCGCGGCGATGACGCGCGTGCCCGTCCTCGGCGTCCCCGTCCAGTCGGCGGCGCTGTCGGGCGTCGACAGCCTTTATTCGATCGTCCAGATGCCCGGCGGCATCCCCGTCGCGACCTTTGCGATCGGCAAGGCGGGCGCAACCAACGCCGGGCTCTTCGCCGCTGCGCTGCTCGCGAACGAGGATGCAGCGCTCGCGGACAGGCTCGACGCCTGGCGCGACGCGCAGACCGCGGACGTCGCACCAACTCCCGTTCGCGAGGGCTGACCGCTTGCTATCTCCCGGTTCGACGATCGGCATCCTGGGCGGCGGCCAGCTCGGCCGGATGCTGGGCGTTGCTGCGGCGCGGCTCGGCTACCGCGTCCACATCTATGCCCCCGACGCCGAAAGCGTCGCCGCCGATGTCGCGGCAGCGCATAGCCGCGCGGCATGGGATGACGAACCGCGCCTCGCCGCCTTTGCCGCGGCGTGCGACGTCGTCACGCTCGAGTTTGAAAATGTCCCCGTCGACACGGTGCGCTTTCTGTCGGGGCATGTCGCGGTGCGCCCTGGCGCCGCCGCGCTGGAAATCGCGCAGGACCGTCTTGCCGAGAAGCGTTTCGTCGCGCGGCTGGGCGGCCACCCCGCGCCCTTTGCCGCGGTGCCCGACCGCGCGGCGCTCGACACGGCGCTGGCCGAAATCGGTGTTCCCGCGATCCTGAAAACCGTGCGCATGGGCTATGACGGCAAGGGGCAGGCGCGCCTCGCCACCGCCGCCGACGCCGATGCCGCATGGGACGCGATCGGCCGTCACGCCGCCGTGCTCGAAGGCTTTGTGAGCTTCGCGCACGAGTTTTCGGTGATCCTCGTGCGCGGGATCGACGGCGAGGTCCGCTTCTGGGACAGCCCGGTCAACGTCCATGCGAACGGCATTCTCGCGAGTTCCAGCCTGCCGCCGCCGCGCGATGTGCTGGATCAACAGGAGGAAGCGCGCGCGCTGATGGCGGCGATCGCGGCCGAGCTCGACTATGTCGGCGTGCTCACCGGCGAATTTTTCGCCACCGACGATGGCCCGATCTTCAACGAAATGGCGCCGCGCGTCCACAACAGCGGCCACTGGACGATCGAGGGCGCCGTGACGAGCCAGTTCGAAAATCATATCCGCGCCCTCGCCGGCCTGCCGCTCGGCAGCACCGAGACGACCGTTCTGCCCGTCACGATGCGCAACCTGATCGGCGTCGCGATTGAAAACGTGCCCGAACTGCTCGCCGACGATGCAGCGCATGTCCATCATTATGGCAAGGCGGACGTGCGCGACGGCCGCAAGCTCGGCCACGTCACCTGGGTGGGCGTCGGGGCGGGAACCACACCGGCATGAACCACCCCGAAATCACGCTGATCCTCGCGCGCGCGGCCAATGGCGTGATCGGCGCGAACGGCCGGATGCCGTGGCACCTGCCCGCCGACCTCCGCCGGTTCAAGCAGCTCACCATGGGCCGCCCGATGATCATGGGGCGCAAGACCTTCGACAGCCTGCCCGCGGTGCTCGAAGGGCGCCGCCACATCGTCCTCACGCGCGATCCCGACTGGCAGGACGAGGGCGCCGAACCCGTCGCAAGCGTCGAGGAAGCGCTGAAGCTCGCCAATGCGCCGCATGTGATGGTGATCGGCGGCGCCGAAATCTATCGCCTCTTCCTGCCGCTGGCCGACCGGATCGAACTCACCGAAGTCGCGATCGAGCCGCAGGGCGACGCGATGATCGACTATCCCGACCCCGCGGTCTGGCGCGAGGTCGCGCGCGAGGACCACCCGGCGGACGAAGGCGGGCGCCCCGCCTACAGCTTCGTGACGCTGACAAGGAGATAGCGATGCGCCGCTGGTTGATCGCCCTCCTGATCCTGATCGCACTCGCCGCGCTCGCCTTTTTCACGCTCGCGCCGGGGATGATCGAACGCGACCTCAACCGCATCGACGGCAAGCCGCTGCCCCGGGTGTCGGCGCGCGCAGAGGCACTGCACCGGACGCTCACGATCGTCGACCTGCACAGCGACAGCTTGCTGTGGAAGCGCGACATCCTCGACCGCGCGACACGCGGCCATATGGACCTGCCGCGGCTGCAGGACGGCCATGTCGCGCTGCAAGTGCTTGCGAGCACGACCAAATCGCCGAAGGGGCAGAATTACGACGCGAACGACGCCGACAGCGACAATATCACCGGCCTCGTCATCGCGCAGCTCCAGCCGGTGCGGACGTGGGGTTCGCTGCTCGAACGCTCGCTGTGGCACGCCGAAAAGCTGCACCGCGCGGTGGCGGCCTCCAATGGTGCGCTGAAAGCCGTCGCGACCGCCGCCGACGTCGACGCGCTGCTCGTCGCGCGGCGCGGCAAGCCGCGCACCACCGGCGCGATGCTCAGCATCGAGGGGCTGCACAATCTGGAAGGCGACATCGCGAACCTCGACAAGCTCTACGCCGCGGGCTTCCGCATGGCGGGGCTCACCCATTTCTTCGACAATGAGCTCGCGGGGTCGATGCACGGCCTGAAAAAAGGCGGGCTCACCCCGCTCGGGCGCCAGGTCGTTTCGGCGATGGAAGCGAAGGGCATGGTCGTCGACATCGCCCATTGCTCGGCCGCGTGCGTCGCCGATATCCTCAAAATGGCGCGCCGCCCCGTCGTCTCCAGCCACGGCGGCGTCCAGGCGACGTGCAAGGTCAACCGCAACCTGTCCGATGAACAGATCAAAGGAGTCGCGGCGACCGGCGGGCTCATCGGCATCGGATATTGGGACGCGGCGGTGTGCGACACCTCACCCGCAAGCATCGCGCGCGCGATGAAGCATGTCCGCGATCTCGTCGGCATCGAGCATGTCGCGCTTGGCAGCGATTATGACGGCGCCACCACCGTGCGCTTCGACACGGCGCAGCTCGCGCAGGTGACGCAGGCGCTGATCGACGCGGGCTTCAGTGACGACGAAATCCGCGCCGCGATGGGCGCCAATGCGGTGCGCGTGCTGAAAGCGGGGCTGGTCCGGCTGACACCTCCGGCGCCATGACGGTGCAGCGTATCGGTGCAGCGCTGTTCAAGCCCCTCCCCTTCAGGGGAGGGGTTGGGGTGGGGGCCAGCGGCCTTGCGCAGCGTTCGCAGCCCACCCCGCTGCGACTAGCCAGCAAGCTGGCAAGTCTCGCTGCCCCTCCCCTGAAGGGGAGGGGTTGGAGATGATCCGCCTCGACGGCCACAATCGCATCGAAGCGCCCTTGCGCGGCGGCGTCATCGCGCTCGGCAATTTCGACGGCTTTCACGCCGGGCATCAGGCGGTCGTCGGCCGCGCGGTGCGCCATGCGACGGACGAGGGCCGCCCCGCGATCGTCGCGACCTTCGACCCGCATCCGGTGCGTTTCTTCAAACCCGACGTCCCGCCCTTCCGCCTGACAACGCTCGACCAAAGGCAGGAATTGTTTGCCGCGGCGGGCGCCGACGCGATGCTTGTCCTGCCCTTCGACGCGGCGCTCGCTGCGACGAGCGCGGATGATTTCATCACCGGCCTGCTGCTCGACCGCTATGGTGCCGCGGGGGTCGTCACCGGCGCTGACTTTGTCTTTGGCAAGGGGCGCGGCGGCAATGTCGTCACGCTCGCCGACCATGCCCGCCGCCTCGGCTTCTTCACCGAAATGGTCGCCCCGGTCGAGGACGACGCGGTGATCTCGTCGAGCCGCATCCGCGAGGCGCTGCAAACCGGCGACTGCGCCACCGCCGCGCGCCTGCTCACCCGCCCCTTCACCGTGCGCGGGGTGGTCCAGCACGGCGACAAGAACGGCCGCCTGCTCGGCTTTCCGACCGCGAACATCGACATGGGAACCTACCTCCGTCCGCGCTACGGCATCTATGCGGTGACCGGAAGGCTCCCCGACGGTCGTGTGCTCAAGGGCGCCGCGAACCTCGGTATCCGCCCCAGCTTCGATCCGCCCAAGGAACTGCTCGAACCGCATTTCTTCGACTTTGGGGAGGATCTCTACGGACAGGAAATCGACGTCGCTTTCCACGCCTTCATCCGGCCCGAGGCCAAATATGACGGCATGGATGCGCTGATGGCGCAGATTGCGAGGGATTGCGACGAAGCGAAGGCGCTGCTCGCCGGGGTTTGAAATGAATCGCGCAGAGAGCGCAGAGAAAAAGGGTTCACGCGGAGACGCGGAGACGCGGAGAAGAAAATTGGCGGCTTCGCCGCCCGTTCTCCTTCTTCGCTCTGCGATCTCTGCGCGAATCCCTTCTCTTTTTTCCCTCCGCGTCTCCGCGTCTCCGCGTGAACCCATTCCCACGTCGACCCATACGCTTTGCTCCCGCACGAAACTGCGCTAAGCGCCGCGCACCATGACCGACAGCACTTCCGCCCCCGAAGCCCGCGATTACCGCGACACCGTCTTCCTGCCCAAGACCGACTTTCCGATGAAGGCCGGCCTGCCGCAGAAGGAGCCGCTGATTCTCGCCAAATGGCTCGAGGGCAATCTGGAAGGCCAGATTCGCGAAAGCCGCAAGGGCCGCGAGCAGTTCATCCTTCACGACGGCCCGCCCTACGCCAATGGCGACATGCACATCGGCCATGCGCTCAACCATATCCTGAAGGACATGGTCGTTCGCACCCAGACGCTGAAGGGCAAGGATGCGCCCTACGTCCCCGGCTGGGATTGCCACGGCCTGCCGATCGAGTGGAAGGTCGAGGAGCAGTATCGCAAGAAAAAGCGCAACAAGGACGAGGTTCCCGTCGAGGAGTTCCGCGCCGAATGCCGCGCCTATGCGCAGCATTGGGTCGACACCCAGCGCGAGCAGTTGAAGCGCCTCGGCATCGGCGGCGACTGGGACCATCCGTACCTCACGATGGATTATGAGGCCGAAGCCACCATCGTGCGCGAACTGCTCAAATTCGCCGCCAACGACATGCTCTATCGCGGCGCCAAGCCGGTGATGTGGTCGCCGGTCGAAAAGACCGCGCTCGCCGAGGCCGAGATCGAATATGAGGACATCGTCTCGACGCAGATCGACGTCGCGTTCGAGATTGTCGAGAGCCCGATCAAGGAATTGATCGGCGCGCATGCGGTCATCTGGACGACGACGCCGTGGACGATCCCGGTCAATCAGGCTGTGGCCTATGGGCCGGAGATCGAATACGTTGTCGTCAAAATAGACATCAAAACGATGACACCGCTGGTAGGTGCATTTTCGCCCGGCACGGTAGCGCCAAGCCGAGAGATGTCTGTGCTCGTAGCCAAGAATTTGTTGCCGGAATTTTTCGAGCGAGCGCCTTGGGAGCAAGTTCAGGACGCCTTCGTGTGGCAAGGCAAAGGCGCCGACCTCGCGGGCACCATCGCCCGCCACCCGATGGCCAAGCTCTTCTCACCCCTCCCCTTCAGGGGAGGGGCTGGGGGTGGGGTCTCGCGTCCTGACGCTGCGTTGACCGATAGACCCCACCCCAACTCCTCCCCTGAAGGGGAGGGGCTTGAGCGTGCCGCGAACATCAATCTCAACTCTCCGCTGGCTGACTTCTTCCTCCGTCCCCGCCCCTTCCTGCCTGGCGATTTCGTCACCACCGACAGCGGCACCGGCCTTGTCCATATGTCGCCCGACCATGGCGAGGATGATTTCGACCTGTGCAAGGCGAACGGCATCGACCCCGTGTTCGCGGTGACAAGCGACGGAAAATATCGCGACGACTGGGGCTGGCTCGGCGGTCAGGGCAGCGTCATCAACCCCAGGTTCAACGCCCCCGACGGCCCGATCTGCTCGGACCTCCGCGACGCCGGCGCGCTGCTCGCGGCCAGCGCCGACTATAAGCACAGCTATCCGCACAGCTGGCGCTCGAAGGCGAAGGTCATCTATCGCTGCACCCCGCAATGGTTCGTGCCGATGGATAAATCCCTCTCCCTGCGGGAGAGGGAGGGAGCGCCGCAGGCGCGGAAGGGTGAGGGCGACGCGCTTCCCGCCGTTGGCCACCCTCACCCCGACCCTCTCCCGGGGGGAGAGGGGGACACGCTGCGCACCCTCGCCATGGCCGCGATCGACGCGACCCGCTTCGTCCCCGAAAAGGGCCGTAACCGCATCGGCAGCATGGTCAAGGACCGCCCCGACTGGGTGCTGTCGCGCCAGCGCGCGTGGGGCGTGCCGATCACGCTCTTCGTCGACCGCAAGACCGGGCAATATCTCAACGACCCGCTGGTCAACGACCGCATCGTCGCGGCGGTGCGCGAGGGCGGCGTCGATGCCTGGAGCGACGCACGCGCGCAGGAATATCTTGGGCCGGACTATAACGCCGCCGATTACGAACGCATCACCGACATTCTCGACGTCTGGTTCGATTCGGGCTGCACCCACGCCTTCGTGCTCGAAAGCGGCAAATGGCCCGCGCTCGTCCGCCACGACGGCGGCACGCACAGCGCCGACCTCTATCTGGAGGGCAGCGACCAGCATCGCGGCTGGTTCCAGTCGTCCTTGCTGGAGTCCTGCGGCACGCGCGGGCAGGCGCCGTACAAGGCGGTGCTGACCCACGGCTTCACGATGGATGCCAAGGGCCTCAAAATGTCGAAGTCCTTGGGCAACACGATCAGCCCGATCGACCTGATGCGCGACTATGGCGCCGACATCCTCCGCCTCTGGGCGCTGAGCGTCGACTTCACCGAGGACCACCGCATCGGCAAGGAAATCCTTGGCACGGTCGCCGACCAGTATCGCAAGCTGCGCAATACCTTCCGCTACCTGCTCGGCGCGCTCGACGGCTTTACTGAGGAGGAGCGCGTCATCGACGTCGCGGCGATGCCCGAACTCGAACGCTATATGCTCAGCCTGCTCGCCGACCTCGACGCCAAGCTGGCGCGCGCGGTCGATGATTTCGACTTTAATACATATACGCGCCTGCTCGCGGACTTCTGCAACGAGGATCTGTCGGCCTTCTATTTCGACATCCGCAAGGACGTCCTCTACTGCGACCTCGGCCCCGCCGCCCCGCTCGGCACCGACACGCGCCGCGCCTATCGCAGCGTGCTCGATGTGCTGTTCCACGCGCTGGTGCGCTACGCCGCGCCGGTGCTGGTGTTCACGAGCGAAGAGGTGTGGGGGACGCGCTATCCGCAAGCGGGCAGCGTGCATTTGCTGGAATGGCCTGACCTCGACCAGCTGTTGCATCCCCGCGAAAGCGGGGATCCAGTGCCCGCGTCGGCTGACCCCACCCTGGGTTCCCGCCTTCGCGGGAACACGAAATTGGTCGCAAAGTGGCGGACAATCCGGATTATCCGCGACGGCATCAACGAGGCTATCGAACCACTGCGCAGGGAGAAGAAAATTCGCAGCAGCTTGGAAGCGGTTGTGGAGCTGCCTATACACACGACGCACGAGAGCCAGTACGATGGCATCGATTGGGCAGAAGTTTGCATTGCGGCGAAAGTTTCGCTTCTTCCACCAACCGGCGACTTCAATGGCCCCGCGATCGTCACCCGCACCGAAAACCACAAATGCGGCCGCTGCTGGCGCCACCTGCCCGAAGTCACCACCGACGGCGCCTTGTGCAATCGCTGCGAAACGGTATTGGGGGCGGGATGAGCAGCGCCCGTTCCCCCTATCTGCGCTTCGGCCTGATGTTCGCCGCGGTCGCCTTCATCCTCGATCAGGCGACCAAATGGGTCATCACCGTCCCGCTGTCGCTCGAGCCCAAGGGGGTCATCGAGATCACCAGCTTCTTCGATCTGCGCTGGGCGGAGAACTGCGGCATTTCGCTGTCGATGTTCGCCAGCTGCACCGATACGACGCGCTGGACGCTGGTTGCGGTGACGGGGCTGGTCGCCGCCGCGGTCGCCTTCTGGATGACGCGCGAACAGGCGAAGGGCGACGTCATCGCGCTCGCGCTGATCCTCGGCGGCGCGCTCGGCAATATCGTCGACCGCGTGCGTTTCGGCTATGTCGTCGACTTCGCCGACCTGCACATCGGCACCTTCCGCCCCTTCATGATCTTCAACGTCGCCGATGCGTGCATCACCATCGGCGTGCTTTTGCTGGTTGCGCGCGCGCTGCTCTTGGGCGAAAAGGCGGGCCAGGCGGACGCCAGGCCGTCCGCCGAGTAAACGGGGCGCAGAGGAGAGTATTTTAGTGAACCGGACCACCGCCATCCTGGCCGCCTCGATCGTCGCCACCACCCTGTCGGCCTGCGGGTCGAACAGCCTGTTCAGCCGCGACCGGCCCGACGAAATGATGGTGTCGCGTCAGGCGCCGCTCGTCGTGCCGCCCGATTTCGCGCTCACCCCGCCCGCGCCCGGCACCGCGCGCCCCGGCGGCGAATCGACCGCCGAACAGACGCTGCGCGCGCTCTTCGGCGGCCCCTCGGCACGCAGCGCGAGCGAGGCGCAGATCATCGGCAGCGCCGACGGCGCACGCGCCGACCCCGGCATCCGCAGCCAGGTCGGCAGCCCCGGCACGCAGGTCGTCGACAAGGGCCTCGTCGTCCGCGACATCCTCGCCGCACCCGAAGGCGACGGCCGCGACGCGCAGGCGGCGATTCCGGGGGCGTAACCTTCGCGCTTTTCCCCGCGACGTTAGGGGTCGTCCTCAAAACCCATAGCGGCTTTGGGGTGGGGAGCGGACGGAAGCGCTCCTCCCCGGCACGGGGAGGGGGACCATGCGAAGCATGGTGGAGGGGTACGCGGTGTCGAGCGCTGCGTATGACCTCCCGTACCCCTCCACCACCCTTCGGGTGCCCCCCCTCCCCCCTTGGGGGAGGACCGCTTCAGGCCGCAACCCGTCGAAACCAGACCTCACGACCGCATCTCTTCCCCGCCCCCGCCGCGCGGCAGCCATTCGTCGCCCCACGCCTTGATCGCATCATAGGCCGGGCGCAGCGCCTGTCCCGCGTCGGTCAGGCGATAGGCGGCGCGCTTGCCGCCCGGCGGCACGCGCTCCATCACCCCCGCCGCGACCATCCAGCCGAGGCGCGAGGTCAGCGCGGCGCGCGAAATGTCCAGCCGCGCGATGAAATCCTCGAAGCGGTCGACGCCGAGAAAGGCTTCGCGCAGGATCAGCAGCACCCAGCGGTCGCCAAGCAGCCGCGACGCGCGGCCGACGGCGCAGGGCGAACGCGAGGGCACATAATCCTTCATAAGTCTGGATTTAAGACTTGACGCCGCCGCGCGCAAGCGGCGATAAGGTCTGCAATCCAGACTAAACAGGATTCTCCCCGATGCGCGGACACCGATTTGCCAGCAACAACGAAGCCGTCGCCTATATGAAAAGCGTCGCGGTCGATGCGTCGGGCTTCACCGCCTTTCTCGGCGTCGAGCCGATCCGCTGTTTCGAGGGCGAGGCCGAACTGCTGCTCGCGCTGCGCCCCGACATGACCCAGCATCACGGCTATGCCCATGGCGCGATCGTCGGGCTGATGGCCGACAACGCCTGCGCCTGGGCGGCGTCGAGCGTGATCGGCGACGTCGTCACCGGCAGCTACACGATCAATTTCCTCGCCCCCGCGAAGGGCAGTCACCTGCGCGCGAAGGGCAGCGTGGTCAAGGCGGGCAAACGCCAGGCGATCGTCCGCGCCGACGTCTGGGCCGAAGGGGGCGACGAAGAACCGCGCCGCTGCGCGATCGCACAGGCAACGATCGTCCCGGTGGGGTAACAGCGGCGCGAGGCGCCGCGGCGCTGGAAGCGGCCACCTGCCTCTCCTGCGCCGCGATCGGGGCGGCGCATGTGGCCGACCCGTCGCGCGAAGCCGTCCGCGCCATAAGGTGCGGGATAAGGGGCCAGTGACGACATGCCTTCGTGGGGCGCCACGTCGAGCGACCGGATGGGTTTCAGGAAATCCATTGGCGCCCCCATGTTCTGACAATCATTCATCGCGCTGACCGCATTGTCCACTATGGGTTCATTGCTCAATCGCTATCCTTGCCGGCCGATTTAAAATGCTATACTTGTATAGCAAAGGAGAATCCTGATGCTCGCCATCCGCCTCGACAAGGAATTGGAAGATCGGCTCGCAAGTGCCGCGAAGCGGTCTGGCCGGACAAAAACCGCTCTCGCCCGCAAAGCGATCGAGGAATATATCGACGATCTCGAAGACATAGCGCTACTCGAAGAAGCTTTGGCCGATTATGATCCAAGCAAGAATGTCTCGATCGAACAGGTAAGGCGGGAACTTGGGCTGGACGCTTGAGGTTTCGGACCAGGCGCGTAAGCAGCTTCGCAAGATCGACATCAAGCAGGCGGATCGCATCACGCGGACGATGATTGATGTTGCACAGTTGGATGACCCCCGTCAGCGCGGTCATGCACTGGTTGGTGATTACGCGGGACATTGGCGCTACCGCATCGGCAATTATCGGGTGATCGCAAAGATCGAGGATGGCACAATGGTGATTATATTGATCACCATCGGCCATCGACGCGAGGTTTACCGCCAGAGCAGCGCGCGTTTAATCTGAGCCATCTTCCCGTTCGTGTCGAGCGAAGTCGAGACACCCCTCGGCATCGCGCAACGTCGATGGGTGTCTCGACTTCGCTCGACACGAACGGAATTGAAGTGTCGCCGATTTAGCGCACGACGCTCTAAGCCCGCGCGCCCGCTTCCTCGACCCCCGCGCTGTTATGCCGCAGCGCTTTCAGCACCGTATCCACGATCTGCGGCGCGTTGAGCCCCGCCGCGTCATATTGCAGTTCGGGCTTGTCCTGGTCCTGGAAGACATCGGGCAGGCGCATCGTGCGCAGTTTCAGCCCCGCGTCGATCAGCCCCTCGTCGCTCGCGAGCGTCAGCACATGCGCGCCGAGCCCGCCGATGCTGCCTTCCTCGATCGTCACGCACACTTCGTGGTTCGCGAGCGTCCGGCGGATCAGGTCCACGTCGAGCGGCTTGGCGAAACGCAGGTCGATGACGCTGGTGGACAGCCCACGCGCTTCCAAAGTGTCGGCGGCCTTGAGCGCCTCCGCCAATCGCGTGCCGAGCGACAGGATCGCTACCGTCTTGCCTTCGCGCACGATACGGCCCTTGCCGATCTCCAGCTTCATCGGAACCTCGGGCAAGGCAACCCCGGTGCCATTGCCGCGCGGATAGCGGAAGGCGATCGGGCCGTCGTCATGTTCGGCGGCGGTATAGGTCATATGGACCAGCTCGGCCTCGTCGGCCGCCGCCATCACGATCATATTGGGCAGGGTCGCGAGATAGGTGATGTCGAACGAGCCTGCGTGCGTCGACCCGTCGGCGCCGACCAGCCCCGCGCGGTCGATCGCGAAACGCACGGGCAGATTCTGGATCGCCACGTCATGCACGACCTGATCATAGGCGCGCTGGAGAAAGGTCGAATAGATCGCCGCGAACGGCCGCATCCCCTGCGCCGCCAGTCCCGCGGCAAAGGTGACCGCATGTTGTTCGGCGATGCCGACGTCGAAGCTGCGGTCGGGATGCGCCTTCGCGAACTTGTCGACGCCGGTGCCCGACGGCATCGCCGCGGTGATCGCGACGATGCGCTTGTCGGTTTCGGCGAGCTTCGCGAGCGTTTCGCCGAAGACATTCTGATAGGCGGGCGGTCCCGGCGGCGCCTTCGCCTGTTCGCCGGTGATGACGTCGAACTTCTGGACGCCATGATATTTGTCGGCGGCGGCTTCGGCGGGGGCATAGCCCTTGCCCTTCTTGGTCACCGCGTGGATCAGCACCGGGCCATGCTCGCTGTCGCGGACATTTTCGAGCACGGGGATCAGATGGTCGAGATTATGCCCGTCGATCGGCCCGACATAATAAAAGCCCAGCTCCTCGAACAAGGTGCCGCCCATCGCCATGCCGCGGGCATATTCGTCGGTCTTTTTCGCCGCCTTGTGCAGCGGCTCGGGCAGCTTGCGCGCAAAGCGCCGCGCGATCTCGCGCAGCTCGAGGAACGGGCGCGACGACACGAGCCTGGCGAGATAGGCCGAAAGCCCCCCAACCGGCGGCGCGATCGACATGTCATTGTCGTTCAGAATGACGATCAGCCGGTTGCCCGCCTGTTTGGCGTTGTTCATCGCCTCATAGGCCATGCCCGCCGACATCGACCCGTCGCCGATGACCGCGATCGCGCGGCCGGGCTGGTCGTTCAGCTTGTTGGCGATCGCAAAGCCCAGCGCCGCGCTGATCGACGTCGACGAATGCGCCGCGCCGAACGGGTCATATTCGCTCTCGCTGCGCTTGGTGAAGCCCGACAGGCCGCCGCCCTGGCGCAACGTGCGAATCCGGTCGCGGCGCCCGGTGATGATCTTGTGCGGATAGCATTGGTGGCCGACGTCCCACACCAGCTTGTCGCGCGGCGTGTCGAATACATAGTGGATCGCGGTCGTCAGTTCGACGACGCCGAGCCCCGATCCCAGATGCCCGCCCGTCATCCCGACGGCGGAAATCATCTCGGCGCGCAGCTCGTCGGCGAACTGACGGAGATCTTCGGGCTTCAGCTTGCGGAGGTCGGCGGGGACATCCACCGTGTCGAGCAGCGGCGTATGCGGACGGTCGGTCATCGCGCGGTCATACTGCCAAGCGCATGGGGTGTCGAACGAAAAGGGTTCACTCGTCCCTCCGGTCGGACTCGCGCTCGCGCCGTTTCGCAGCATCCAGCTGGGCATAAAGCCCGCGCACCATCAGGTCGGTGAACACCAGCATCACCCCCACCATGCCGACGAGCAGCGCGATCGCGGCGACGGGGAAGGGGCCGACGCTTTCGACCGTTCCGCGCCGCATCGCCAGTGCCAGCAGCGCCGCGGCGGCCATCAGCGCATAGCCGACAAGGCGCGCCACGCGGCTCATCCGCGCGGCGACACGAAGCGGACGCGAAGGACAGGGAAAGCGGCGGTGGCGAAGCGGTGCATGAAAGACGCATGGAAGCAAAATCGCCCCATCGCAAGACGAAGTCGTTGCAATAGCGCGCGCTTTACTTACACGCTTGGCAAGAGGGGCAAGAGCATAGGAATGACCAACGCATGTCCACGCCCCGTTCGACGCGACTCCGCCATCCCGCGCGAGAGCTGATCCTGTTTGCCGCCGCGGCGCTGGCGATCACTCCGGCAGCTGCCGAAGAAGCCTCGCCGCCCGCCGATCTTGCGGAGGAGGGCGGTATCGCCGTCCCGCACAGGTCCGACGATGCGCCGCGCTACCTTCAGGATAGCGATATTGACGACAATATCCTGTTGCCCGCGGCGCGGCCCGACGACGACGATCCCGAACGCACCTGGTCGCGCGACTATTTCGCGGTCGCCGCGGGCGTGCTCAGCACCCCCGAATATAATGGCGCCGACGATCGCCGCCTCGTCCCCGCCATTTATCTGCGCGGCCGGATCAGCGGCTATTCCTTCTCGACGCGCGGCACCAATTTTCAGGTCGACCTGATCCGCCAGCGCCGCGGGCAGAAGACCGATTTCAAGTTCGGTCCGATCATCAGCCTGCGCAGTGACCGCACCGGCAAGATCGACGATCCGCAGGTCGCGGCGCTCGGCAAGCGCAAGATAGCGGTCGAAGCCGGGCTGTTCGCGGGGATTTCGCACACCGGCGTCATCACCAGCGCCTATGATCAGGTCGCCTTTCGTGTCGTCGCGCTCAAGGATGTCTCGGGCCGCCACGGCAGCTGGGCCGCCTCGCCGACGATCGATTACGGCACCCCCTTGTCAAAGCGCGCCTATGTCGGCGTGTCGGCGTCGGTCAATTTTTACGGCAAGGGTTTCGGCCGCTATTATTATGACATCGACCCCGCGGGCAGCGCGGCGAGCGGACTGCCCGTCTATGACGGCGCGGGGAAAAGGGCGACCGCAGGCAAATATACGCTCGGGATCGCGGGCGCCTATGCGCTGTCGGGCGATCTGCGCAAAGGTTTTGTCCTGCTCGGCGGCGCGCAATATGGCCGTCTCGGCCAACGCTTCGCCCGCTCGCCGATCGTTGCCGACATCGGCGACGCGGACCAATGGCTGTTCGGCGGCGGGTTGGCATATCAGTTCTGAGAGGTTGCGGGCGATAGGCGCCGTACCCCGGCGAAAGCCGGGGTCCAGAGCGGGATAAGCCAACGCCTGCTCCTGGGCGCCCTGGACCCCGGCTTTCGCCGGGGTACAACAGTAAGACGAAGGTTCGCTTCCCGGCCCAACGCTTCCCCCTTCATCCCAGTCCCGCCATGCGCATCCGCGCCTGCATCGCCTCGACGAACAGCCGGACCGCGGGCAGCGCCGCGCGCGACGGCTCGAACAGCAGGTGGACGGGCAGCGCGGGCGGTTGATCCTGCTCCAGCAGCGCGATCAGCCGCCCCGCGTCGATCGCTTCGGCAAGCTGATAGGATAAAAGATTCGCAATCCCCAATCCCGCTTCGGCTGCCGCGAGCACGCCGTCGACAGTGTTGACGGTCAGCCGGGGCGGCGCGGGCAGGCGCCAGCGGGTGCGCGCAAACTGCCATTCGCTCGTCCAGCGCGGCCCCATCGTACCGATCAGATCATGCCCCTTGAGGTCGGCCACGCGATGCGGCGCGCCGCGGCGCGCGAGATAGGCGGGGCTCGCGACGAGCATCTGACGCACCCGGCCGATCCGCACCGCCTTCAGCCCCGAATCGGTGAGCGCGCCGATCCGCACCGCGACATCGATACCTTCCTCGACGATGCGGACATTGCGGTCGATCAGCATCATCCGCACGCCGAGCTCGCGGTGCTCGGCCAGCATCGCGTCAACCACGGGGAGCACATGCAGCCGCCCGAACATGACCGGCGCAGTCAGATGAAGCTGGCCGCGCGGCACCGCCGCGGCGCCGCGAAGCGCGCGTTCGGCGCCCGCAAGGTCGGCGAGGATGCGCCGCGCTTCGCCCAGAAAGGCCGCCCCGGCGTCGGTCAGCGCCACCGCGCGCGTCGAGCGGTGGAAGAGTGCGGTGCCGAGCCGCGCCTCGAGCGCCGCGATTCCGCGCGTCACCGCGGGCGGCGAACTGCCGAGCTTGCGCGCCGCGGCGGCAAAACCGCCCTCGTCCGCCACCGCGACGAACATTTCCAGCGTGAGCAGACGATCCATGATTATTCCATATTATGGAATTAAGATGTTCGATAGTCGCTGATTATCACGCATGTCGCAATGTCCTACATCGGCGCTGCGAACGGAGGTGGTCCCCCCCTCTCTCCCGAAAGGCCTCCGTTCGCTCCACCGGAGGAAAGCAGGACGATGGCACGCAACTACCGCCACACGCTGTTCGACGAGGCGGTCATGGCCGCGCAGGAACGGCATGGTTCGCGCGCGTCCTATCTGAAGATGGACGCGGGCGCCGACGGCACGCCCGACGCGCTGACGGCAAAGGAACTGGGTTTCATCGCGCAGCGTGACAGCTTCTATATGGCAAGCGTCAACGCCGAGGGCTGGCCCTATATGCAGCACCGCGGCGGCCCCGCAGGTTTCCTGCGGCACATATCGGGCAACCGCATCGGTTTCGCGGATTATCGCGGCAACAAGCAATATATCAGCACCGCGAACCTGACGGGCAACGACCGCGTCTCGCTGTTCCTGATGGACTATCCGAACCGCGACCGGCTGAAACTGATCGGCCATGCGAGCATCGTCGAGATCGCCGACGATCCTGCCGCAGTCACCGCGTTGATGCCCGAAGGGTATCGCGCGACGCCCGAGCGCGCCTTCTTCATCGACGTGATCGGCTGGGAGTGGAACTGCTCGCAGCATATCACGCCGCGCTTCACCGAGGCCGAGATTTCGGCCGCGATCCGCCCGATGGCGGCCGAACTCAACCAACTGCGCGCCGAGCTGGCCGCCCTGCGCGCCGAAACCAGGGGGGGCTGAGGAGATGATCCGCCTTTACGGCTCGGCGATGTCGGGCAATGCGCACAAGGTGCGCATCGCGCTCGCCTTTCTGGGACTTGCATGGGAGGAGCAGGCCACCGACGCCGCGGCGCGGCGAACCGATGCCTTTCGCGCGCTCAACCCGATGGCGCAGATCCCCGTCCTTGTCGAAGGCGATTTCGTCCTGCGCGACAGCCAGGCGATCCTCGCCTATCTCGCCGCGCGCCACCGCCCCGGTGACTGGGACGGGCGCACCCCCGAAGAACGTGGTGCGATCATGGTCTGGCTGTCGCACGCGGCGAACGAGATTTTCAACGGCCCCGCGCTGCTGCGCGCCGAGCGGCTGTTCGACTGGTCGATCGACCGCGAACGCGCCGCGGCGGTCACCGATCGCATCCTGTCGGTCGTCGAGGCGCATCTGGCGGCGCGCGACTGGCTCGTCGGCGACCGGCTGACGATCGCCGACATCGCCGCCAGCCCCTATCTCGCGCTCGCGCCCGACGGCGGGATCGACCTGGACCGATGGCCGCGCATCCGCGACTGGACGCGCCGCATCGCCGCGCTGCCCGGCTTTCCGGCGATGCCAGGCTGGCCGGCTGCGTCGTGAGACCATGACGAGGAGGGGTGACGCCTCCGCGCCCCACGCCGCGCGACATCGGCCGCGCAGCCGGGCTGCCCTGCCGACGGATTTTTGACCAGGAAAGGATCATCGATGACCACAGCCATGACCCGTGGCGCGCACCATGTCGGGCTCGCCGTTCGCGACGTCGCCGAGGCGCGCGACTTTTTCGTCGATGCGCTCGGCTTTACCGTCGCCGCCGAACGCCCCGACTATCCCGCGATCTTCGTGTCCGACGGCACGACGCTGCTCACGCTTTGGCAAGTCGCCGACCCTGCACGCGCGACGCGCTTCGATCGCCGCGCCAACATCGGCCTCCATCATCTCGCGCTCGCGGTCGCCGATCTCGACGCGCTGCGCGCCGTCTTTGCAAGCGTGCAGGGCTATCCCGGGGTGACGATCGAGTTCGACCCCGAACCGATCCGCGAGGGTGCGGCCACGCACCATTTCATCTGCGCGATGCCCGGCGGCATCCGCATCGAATTTGCCACCCCCTTTGCCTGAAAGGCCGCACCCATGTCCCGACCCCCGCTTCCGCCCTTCGACGCCGCCGGCGCGGCGCGCAAGGTTCGTCTGGCCGAGGACGCCTGGAACAGCCGCGATCCTGCGCGCGTCGCGCTGGCCTATAGCGCGGACAGCGAGTGGCGAAATCGCTCGACCTTCCTTTCGGGGCAGAGCGCGATCGTCGACTTTCTGACCGACAAATGGCGGCGTGAAAGGGATTATCGGCTGGTGAAGGGCCTGTGGGCCTTTTCCGGCAACCGCATCGCCGTGCGATTCGCCTATGAATGGCACGATGCCGAAGGACGCTGGTGGCGGTCCTATGGCAACGAGAATTGGGAGTTTTGCGAAGACGGCACGATGCGCCGACGGATCGCAAGCATCAACGATGTGGCGATCGCCGCCGCCGACCGCCTGCTGCTCTGGCCGCGCGACGGGCGGGGTGACCGCCGACCCGACGATCATCCGGAGCTGGAAGACCTGGGACTCTGACGGGAGAATAATCATGCCCTATGTCAACATCCGCATCACGCGCGAGGGTGCGACGCCCGCGCAGAAGGCCGAGCTGATCGCCGGGGTGACCGACCTGCTCCAGCGCGTGCTCGCCAAGAATCCCGCGACCACCGTGGTCAATATCGACGAGGTCGATCTGGACAATTGGGGGGTGGGCGGCTTGCCCGTCGCCGCATATCGCGCGCTGCAAAAGCCACCCGAGGAGCCCCAGATATGACCGTGAACAATGCCGCGCCCGCCTTTGCCGCCATCATGTTTCTCACCGGCGTCGGCATTCCGATCCTCGCGGCGCTGAACGGCGGGCTTGGTGCGCGGCTCGGCAGCCCGATGGCCGCGTCGATGATCCTCTTTGGCCTCGCCTTCCTGATCGCTGCGGCGGGCGCGCTGCTGACCGGGTCGCTTGGCGCGGTGCGCTTCACGGGCGACATTCCCGCGCATTTCTATGCCGGCGGGCTGTTCGTCGCCTTTTACGTGATCGCCGTGACCTTCATTGCGCCGCGCTTCGGCGTCGGCAATGCGATCTTCTTCGTGCTCTTCGGCCAGCTCGTGAGCGCCGCGACGATCGACCATTTCGGCCTGTTCGGCGCCATCCGCTCGGCAATCGACCTGAAACGCGTCGCCGGGATCGCGTTGATGATTGTCGGCATATGGCTGGCGCGGCGCGCGGGTTGAGCGCGCCAGGGAGCGGATAGCCGCCTTCTCCGGCCCGACCTGCCAACAAAAAGGGCGGCCTCATGGCCGCCCTTTGCGTTTCCGGTCGTGCCGCCGATCAGTCCTGATGCGGCTGCAGGTTCACCGCGGCGAACTTGCCGCGGTCGTCGACCTCGATGTCGAACGCGACGCGGTCGCCTTCTTCGAGGCCCGCCATGCCCGCGCGCTGCACCGCGCTGATGTGGACGAAGGCGTCGGCCTGGCCATCGTCGCGCGCGATGAAGCCAAAGCCTTTGGTCGTGTTGAAGAACTTCACCGTTCCCGAAGTGCGTTCGCCGGTCAGCTGCCGCCGCCCGCGCGCGCCGCCGGGGCGATCCTCGCGCTGACGCGGGGCAAACTCTTCGACCGGCATGGGTTCGCCCTCGATCTTGAGGTCGATCGCCGACACCTTGCCGTTGCGCTCGACGAGCGTGAAGGCGAGCGGCTGGCCCGACGCGAGGCCCTGAAGCCCCGCCTGTTCGACCGCGCTGATGTGGACGAACACGTCCTCACCGCCGTCTTCGCGGGCGATGAAACCAAAGCCCTTCGACGGGTTGAAGAACTTTACCGTGCCCTGGCCTTCGCCGACGACCTGCGCAGGCATGCCGCCGCCGCGTCCACCGCCGAAGCCACCGCCCCGGTCGCCGCCGCCAAAGCCGCCGCGGTCGCCAAAGCCGCCGCGGTCGCCACCGCCGAAGCCGCCACGATCGCGATCGCCGAAGCCGCCGCGTCCGCCGCCGTAGGAATCGCCGCCATAGGGGGCCGGTTCAAAACTGTCGAAATTGCCGAAATCATCGCGCCTGCCGCGTCCCCGATGGCCACGGCGATCCTTGTTGAAACTCATTGCTTAGTAGTCGCTTTCGGTCGTCCACACCCCATTTTACCGGCTCCTTGCGCCGGACGGGGACGCAGTTCACCACGGGCACGGACTCGCCCCATGCCACCAAGGACGCAAGATATAGCCTAATTATCCACAGGCTGCGAACAGAAAATTGCAGCGGCGCCTTTGCGGATATGGCGCGAATTGCCGTGCCCCTTTCCGCGCCCGACAGGCCAGCGAAAACCAGTCATTGAGCGGCGCGGCCGCTTGGCCTAAGGCGGCGGGATGAGCGTATATTTCCACGAAGAAGACCTGCCCGAAGGCGTGCTGGGCGCGGGCGCCGTTGCGGTCGATACCGAAACCATGGGGCTCAATCCGCTGCGCGATCGGCTCTGCCTCGTCCAGATCAGCGACGGGTCGGGCGACGAGCATCTCGTCCGCTTCAGACCCGGCAGCGACTATGATGCGCCGGTGCTGAAGGCGATCCTGACCGATCCCGGCCGATTGAAACTTTTTCATTTCGCGCGCTTCGACATCGCCGCCTTGCAGCAGGCGCTCGGCGTCGTCACCGCGCCCGTCTATTGCACCAAGATCGCCTCGCGACTGGTTCGCACCTATACCGACCGCCACGGGCTGAAGGAACTGGTGCGCGAACTCTTGGGGCAGGAAGTGTCGAAGCAGCAGCAGTCGAGCGACTGGGGCGCCGCCGAACTCAGCGAGGCGCAGCGCGACTATGCCGCGAGCGACGTGCGTTTCCTGCACGCGATGAAAGAGATTCTGGACGCGCGGCTGGCGCGCGAGGGGCGCACCGAACTGGCGCAGGCCTGTTTCGATTTCCTGCCGACGCGCGCGGCGCTCGACCTCGCCGGCTGGCCCGAGGTCGATATTTTCGCGCACAGCTGAGGGTCGATTCGCAAGCATGTCCGAACGCGCCGATCTTGACCGCACGAAGCGCCAGATGTGGGCGCGCAGCGGATCGAGCCACGATCGCGTGGTGCGGATCCTGCGTTACGGCCTGCCGCTGGTGATCGGCGTGGTCGCTGCGGTGCTGGTCTTTTCGCCCTTTACCCAGCGCGCCGAGATCAGCTTCCTGCTCGCGAAGGACAAGGTCGACATGGCGAGCGAACGGATGAAGGTGACGCGCGCCGAATATCGTGGACAGGACGCCAAGGGCCAGCCTTTTGCGCTGCTCGCGGGCAGCGCGGTCCAGAAGAGCTCGGCCGAACCCGTCGTACGGATGACCGACCTGTCCGGTGCGATCCGCCTGACCGATGGTCCGGCGACGATCGTGGCGCAACGGGGCGCCTATAATATGGAAACCGGCCGTGTCCTGGTGCCGGGCACGGTGCGCGTGCGCGGCACGAACGGCTATCGGCTCGATGCGAGCAATGTAGCGGTCGATCTCAAGACGCGCAGCCTGATCGGAACGGGCGGTGTCGAAGGCGCGTTGAACATCGGTCAGTTTTCGGCCAACGCACTGTCCGCCGACCTCGACAAGCGGATCGTCCGGCTGGAGGGCAACGCCCGGCTGCGGATCAACCAGGGAGTGATCGAATGAACCGGCTTTGGACGCCCAGGAGCCTGATGCTCGCAGGCGCGGGATTCGCGCTGACAGGCCTGGCTATCCTGTCGGCGGGCGGCGGCGATCGCGCGGCAGCGCAGGCGCTCGCCAACCACAACAGCAATGCGCCGGTCGATTTCGCCGCGGGCAGCATCGAGGTGCAGGATCGCGCCGATCGCGTGGTGCTGGCGGGCGGGGTCCGCGTCACGCAAGCGGGGCTGACGGTCACCGCGCCGCGGATGACCGTCGCTTATACGCGCGCCGGGGGCACTGACGTCAACCGGCTCGACGCGACCGGCGGCGTGACGGTGGTGAAGGGCGACGAATCGGCGCGCGGCAATGTCGCCATCTACGACCTCGACCGCCGCCTGATCACGATGGTCGGCAATGTCGAGCTGCGCCAGCGCGGCAACAATCTGCGCGGCGGGCGGCTGGTGATCGACCTCAATAGCGGGCGCGCGACGGTCGACGGTCGCGGCGCGGCGCGCGGACCCGACGGCAATCCGATCGCGGGCGGCACCGGCGGGCGCGTCACCGGCACCTTCACCGTACCGGAAAGAAAGCAGTAACCAGCCTTCTTCAGTGATCTGCAACCACATGCCTTCACCTCTGGCGTGGACCAGATCCACCTGCGGTGCCGGGGGGCGACGCCGCCAGATCGAAGGCACGCCCCCATGCGCTTCTCTCCCCTCGTCCCCCCACGCCGTCCGCTGTTCGGGCGCCGCCAGCTGCCGCCCGAAGCCATCGTGCCGACGCCAACGTCCGAAGAACGCCGCCTGATCGACCGCATCATCCGCCATGTGGGGCAACGCGCGGGGCGGTAGAGAAGAAATATCTCACACAAAGGCACGAAGGCACAAAGACCTCCTGAACGCCGTTCGCCGCTCGAAAAAGGAAGAACGGTGCTCCGACAAGCTCAGCACGAACGGAAGATGATTTCTTTGTGCCTTCGTGCCTTTGTGTGAGACATTAGTGTTCCGCGCAGCTTGAGTCCGCTTGGCGTCGCGGCTCCGCCCCCCTACATGGGGCGCTCATGCCCCCTGACACCGCCACCTCCGCCGATGTCGGCCGCGAGCCGCCTGTTCTCGCCACGCTGCGGCGCTTCCTGCCCTATCTGTGGCCGGCGGGGCAGCGGCAGGCGAAGCTGCGGATCATCCTTGCGGGGCTGATCGTGCTCGCGTCGAAGGGCGTCCAGCTGTCGATGGGCTTCCTCTATGGCGCGGCGATCGACCGCATGGCGCCGGGGCTGGAGGATGGCGCCGCGCTCGCGATCGGGCTGGTGCTCGCTTATGCCGGGGCACGCTTCGCCGGGGTGCTGTTCGACAACCTCCGCAACGTCGTGTTCGAGCGCGTCGGACAGGATGCGACGCGCGAGCTGGCGATCGCGACCTTCAGCCACCTCCACGCGCTCAGTCTGCGCTTTCATCTGGCGCGGCGGACGGGCGAGGTCACCAAGGTGATCGAGCGCGGCACCAAGAGCATCGACACGATGCTCTATTTCCTGCTGTTCAACATCGCGCCGACGGTGATCGAGCTGGCCGCGGTGCTCATCATCTTCTGGACCAGGTTCAGCTTCGGCCTGGCGAGCGCGACCGCGCTGATGGTCGTCGTCTATATCATCTTCACGCGGCGGGTGACCGACTGGCGCAACGCGCTGCGCACGCGGATGAACGACCTCGACACGCTGACGATCGGGCGCAGCGTCGACAGCCTCTTGAACTACGAGACCGTCAAATATTTCGGCGCCGAGGCGCGCGAGGAAGCGCGCTACCGCGACGTCGCCGACCAATATGCGCGTGCCGCGGTGAAGAGCGAGAACAGCCTGGCGTGGCTCAACATCGGGCAGAGCCTGATTACCAACGCCGCGCTTGCGGGGGCGATGGCCTATACGGTGTGGGGCTGGTCGGTCGGCGAGTATAAGGTCGGCGATGTGGTGCTGGTGAATACGTTGCTCGCGCAGCTGTTCCGCCCGCTCGACATGCTGGGCATGGTGTACCGCGTCATCCGCCAGGGGCTGGTCGACATGGAGGCGATGTTCCGCCTGATCGATACGCCGCCCGAGATTTCGGATGCGCCGGGCGCAGCGCCGCTGGCGGTGAACGGCGGGGCGGTGACGTTCGACAATGTCGTCTTCGGGTACGAGCCCGACCGCACGATCCTGAACGGCGTGAGCTTTGCCGTCGGCGCGGGCGAGACGCTGGCGATCGTCGGGCCGTCGGGGGCGGGCAAGTCGACGATCGCGCGGCTGCTCTTCCGCTTTTACGATCCGCAGGGCGGGCGCATCCTGATCGACGGGCAGGACATATCGCAGGTAACCCAGCAAAGCCTGCGCGCGAGCATCGGCATCGTCCCGCAGGACACGGTGCTGTTCAACGATTCGATCGGTTACAACATCGCCTATGGCCGCGAAGGCGCGAGCGCCGACGAGATCGCGGCGGCGGCCGAGGGCGCGGCGATCGACGGCTTTATCGCGCTGTTGCCGCAGGGCTATGACACCGAGGTCGGCGAACGCGGGCTGAAGCTGTCGGGCGGCGAGAAGCAGCGCGTCGCGATCGCGCGGACCTTGCTCAAGAATCCGCCGATACTGATCCTCGACGAAGCGACGAGCGCGCTCGACAGCCGCACCGAGGCGGCGATCCAGGACACGCTGGAGCGCATCGCGGCGCGCCGAACGACCCTGGTGATCGCGCACCGCCTGTCGACGGTGACGAACGCCGACCGCATCATCGTGCTCGACCGGGGCCGGGTCGCCGAGACGGGCACGCACGACGAGCTGCTGCGGATGCGCGGACTCTATGCCGACATGTGGGCGCGGCAGCAGGCGGAGAAGGAGGAGGGGACGGTTTAGGACCGGCCCTGTCCGTCATTGCGAGGAGCATCGCGACGAAGCAATCTCCAGCTATCGGGGCCAGCGAAGGTCGATAGCTGGAGATTGCTTCGCTTCGCTCGCAATGACGGAGTTTACGTCATTCCCACCAATCATTTCGAATATTACCGAAATATCTGTTGACGCCATCACATAATTTCCATATTTCCACTATTATCGAATCATGGAGATCCCGATGGAATCCGAAACCATTATCCGCGCGCTCGGCGCGCTTGCGCAGGAGCACCGGCTCGCGCTGTTCCGGCTGCTCGTGCAGGCGGGGCCCGAGGGGCTTGCGGCGGGAGCGATTGCCGAGGCGCTGGGGGTGCCGGCGTCGTCGCTGTCCTTCCACCTTGCGCAGCTCACGAACGCGGGGCTGATCGCGCAGCGGCGCGACGGGCGCTCGCTCATCTATTCGGCCGACTATGGCGCGATGACCGCGCTCGTCGGCTTCCTCATGGAAAATTGCTGCGGCGGGGCGGCGTGCGCGCCCGCGGCGGGATGTACCACCGATTCCAACAGCGAAAGGAAAAGCGCATGAGCCGGTTTCACATGCACGTCGGGGTCGCCGACCTCGACAAGTCGATTGCCTTTTACAGCGGGCTGTTCGGCGCCGCGCCGAGCGTCACCAAGCCCGACTATGCCAAATGGATGCTCGACGATCCGCGGATCAATTTCGCGATCTCGGTGCGCGACGGCGCGCATCGCGGGATCGAGCATGTCGGGTTGCAGGTCGAGGATGCCGATGAGCTGAAGGCGGTCTATGGCCGACTGAAGAACGCGGGGGCGCCGGTGCTGGAGGAAGGCGCGACGACCTGTTGCTACGCCAAATCGGAAAAGAGCTGGATCGCCGATCCCGACGGGGTGGTGTGGGAAGCGTTCCTGACCAACGGTGAGGCGACGGTGTATGGCGACAGCCCCGATTTCGCGCCGCTCGCGTCGGACAATGCTGCCGAAGATGCGTGCTGTGTGCCGACCATGCCGCAGCAAGCGGCACCCAAAGTCTGCTGTTGATATGACGGCGGGGGAGGGGCTTGGCGTGCTGGTGCTGTGCACCGGCAATTCGGCGCGCAGCATTTTGGGCGAGGCGCTGATCGGGCGCATGGGCGACGGGCGGCTCACCGCGTATAGCGCGGGGAGCAAGCCCAGGGGCGTGCCGCACCCCGCGGCGCTCCGCCTGCTCGGCGCCAAGGGCTTTGACGTTTCGGCGTTTCGCTCGAAAAGCTGGGACGCGTTCGCCGCTCCGGGCGCGCCGCGCATCGACATCGCGATCACCGTGTGCGGCAATGCGGCGGGCGAGGCGTGTCCGCTGTTCACCGGCGCGCCGGTGCGCGCGCACTGGGGGCTGGCCGACCCCGCCGACGTGACGGGCGGCGCGGCGGCCGAAGATGCGGCCTTTGCCGAGACATACCGGCTGCTCGAAATGCGCGTCGCCGCGATGCTCGCGCTGCCGCTCGAAGATATGACGCCCGCCGAGCGCCGCGCGGCGCTGAACGCGATCGGGCAGATGGAGGGCGCGGCGTGACCCGGCGGATCGCGGCCGAAGCGATCGGCAGCTTTTTCCTGTTCGCGGCGGTCGTCGGGTCGGGGATCATGGCGGAGACGCTGTCGGGCGGCAATGTCGGGATCGCGCTGCTCGCCAACGCGCTTGCGACCGGGGCGATATTGTTCGTGCTGATCGCGATGCTGGGGCCGGTGTCGGGCGCGCATTTCAACCCCGCGGTGACGCTGGTGATGGCGCTTGGCCACCGCATCGCGCCGCGCACTGCGATGCTCTATGTCGCCGCGCAGCTGGCGGGCGGTATCCTGGGCGTGTGGGCGGCGCATCTGATGTTCGACCTGCCGCTGCTGCAATTTTCGGCAAAGGCGCGCACCGGCGGCGGGCAATGGGCGGGCGAGTTCGTCGCGACCTTTGGCTTGATCCTCACGATCCTCGGCACCGTGCGGCACCGCCCCGACTGGGTGGCGCCGAGCGTCGCGCTCTATATTACTGCGGCCTATTGGTTCACCTCGTCGACCAGCTTCGCCAATCCCGCGATTGCGGTGGCGCGCAGCCTGTCGGACAGTTTCGCCGGGATCGCGCCAGCCGATGTGCCCGCGTTCGTGGCGGCGCAACTCGCCGGCGCGGTCGCGGCATGGGGCTGCGGCCGCTGGTTGTTTATGGAGGACGCGGCGGGATAGCCCCTACCCCCGCGCGGCCGCGCTTGCTAGGGCGGCGCCATGCCCTCTCCCGCCGACGCGCTTCTCCCCCTCCTCAAATCCACCTTCGGTTTCGACCATTTTCGTGGCCGTCAGGCCGATGTCGTCGCTCGCGTCATGGCGGGCGAGCGCACGCTGGCGGTGATGCCGACGGGGGCGGGCAAGTCGCTGACCTATCAGCTGCCCGCGGTGGCGCTCGACGGCTGCGTCGTCGTCGTGTCGCCGCTGATCGCGCTGATGCACGACCAGCTGCGCGGGGCGCGGGCGGCGGGGATAAGAGCGGCGTCGCTGACCAGCGTCGATGCCGATTTCGCCGATACCCGCCAGGCCTATCGCGACGGCCAGCTCGACCTCCTCTATATCGCGCCGGAGCGCGCGACGGGGGAGGGGTTCCGGTCGCTGATGGAGGCGCGGACGCCCGCGCTGTTCGCGATCGACGAAGCGCATTGCGTCAGCGAGTGGGGGCATGATTTCCGGCCCGATTACCGGTTGCTGCGCCCGCTGCTCGACGCCTTTCCCTCGGTGCCGCGACTGGCGCTCACCGCGACCGCCGACCGGCACACGCGCGAGGACATATTGGTCCAGCTCGGCATTCCCGCCGACGGTCTCGTGCTCGCGGGCTTCGATCGGCCGAACATTCGCTACCGCGTGATGCCGCGCGTCAGCCCGGCGAAGCAGCTCGCCGATTTCATCGCCGCCAATCCGGGGCCGGGGATCGTCTATTGCCCGACGCGCGACGGGACCGAGCGGATGGCCGACCGGCTCGCCGCGGCGACGGGGCGCAGCGTGGCCGCCTATCACGCCGGGCTCGACCCTGAACGACGCATGGCTGTGCAGCATGATTTTGTGGCGTCGGAGGACGGCATCGTCACCGCGACGGTCGCCTTCGGCATGGGGATCGACAAGCCCGACGTGCGCTTCGTCGCGCACGCCGGGCTGCCGAAATCGATCGAGAGCTATTATCAGGAAACCGGCCGCGCGGGGCGCGACGGCGATCCGGCCGAGGCGCTGATGCTGTGGGCGGCCGACGATTTCGCGCGCGCGCGTGCGCGGCTGTCCGAACTGCCCGAGGCGCGCGTGGCGGGCGAGCGGGCGCGGCTCGATGCGCTCGCGGCGCTGGTCGAAACGGTCGAGTGCCGCCGCGCGCTGCTGCTGCGCCATTTCGGCGAGAATCCGCCGACACGCTGCGGCAATTGCGACACCTGCCTCGATCCCCCCAAACAACTCGACGCGACGGTGCTCGCGCAGAAACTGATGAGCGCGGTCTATCGCACCGGGCAGAGCTTTGGCGCGGGCCATGTCGAGGCGGTGCTGACCGGCAAGCGCGACGCGCGGGTCGTCAGCCGCGGGCACGACAAGCTCTCGGTTTTTGGCATCGTCGAGGGCGAAGAAGCGCGGCTCATCAAGCCGCTGGTGCGCACGCTGATGGCACGCGAGGCACTTGCGACCACCGAGCATGGCGGGCTGATGTTCGGTCCTGCGGGCCGCGCGGTGATGAAGGGCGAGGCCCCGGTGCTGATCGCCGAGCCGCCGGCGAAGCGCACGCAGCGGCCCAGCCGAAGCGACCGAGGCGCCGCCAATCCCGTCGGCGACCCGCTGTTCGAGGCGCTGCGCAGCGTCCGGCGCGAGCTCGCCGCCGAGGCGGGCGTGCCCCCCTATGTCGTCTTCCACGACGCGGTGCTGCGCGCGATGGCGAGCGAACGTCCGGCGACGCGCAGCGACCTGGCCGCGATCCCGGGGGTCGGCGCGAAGAAGCTCGAGGCTTGGGGCGATGCGTTTCTGAATGTGATCCGACGGTTTTGATTCGCAGTTTTCGATCGGGATGAGAGGGGATTGACGGCGTCCCCCTCTCCCAACCGGTGCCGGGTCAACCGCGCCCCGCGCGGTTGAGGATCGTCCGGGGGACGGTCCGACCCGGCGCCCTCCTGAAGGGGAGAGGGTGTTATGGCTGCTAACCACCCCGGACCGGCCACAAAAAGCTGTCCGACATGGCCCGGCTGTGCCAGCCTTCATCCCGGCTCTTTCAAAATGTGGACAAAGCGCTCGCCGCCCGGCGTGAAAACAGGGGCGTCAATCGCGCGCGACCTATGCGCCGGGCGCGGCCAATCGGCGGCCGCACAAGGCTGACCTTTCCTGACCTTTGGATGGATTGCGCCGGGGCCGCGCCGACCGCTTCGCACCCCGAAGCAGCCGGCCGTCAGTGGCGTTCACACCTTCACGCTTGTCAGCATGCCCGCGGCGGGAGTAGATCGCGGCGATGAGCGATTTTCGTCCCCTGTCCGCCCAGTTCAGCGTCGCGCCGCAGATCGACATCGAGGATGTCGCCGCGGCGAAGGCGGCGGGCTTTGCGCTGGTCGTCAACAACCGCCCCGACGGCGAGGAACCCGCGGCGCCGCAGGGTGAGCAGATCGCGCATGCCTGCGCCGCCGAAGGGCTGGCCTATGCCGCGATTCCGATTGGCCATGCAGGGTTCAGCCATGCGCAGATCGATGCGCTCGACAAGCTGCTCCATGACGCGACGGGGCCGATCCTCGCCTATTGCCGGTCGGGGACGCGCTCGACGCATTTGTGGGCGCTGGCGCGTGCGCGCGCCGGGGACGATGTCGGCGCGATCGTCGAAGCCGCGGCGAAGGCGGGCTATGACCTCACCGGCCTGCGCCCGATGCTCGACGCGCTGGCGGGGGAGCGGTGACGGCGCTGCTCGTCCAGACGGGCGCCTCGCTCGTCGCGGTGTTGTTCGTCGCCTGGCTCGTCGGGCGGCTGGGGCTGGGCGCCGATCCGCGGATCGAGGATGCGGCCCATGCGATCCGCCTCGCCGAAGAGGCCGAGGCCGGTTTTCGCGGAATCGAGGTCGCGCGCGACCGCGCGGGTTTTGCCGCGATCGTGCGCAATGCCGAGGGGCGGATGCTGCTGATCCGCGCGCATGGCAATTTCTTTGCCGCGCGGCCCGTCGATGCTAACGTGATCGGACGGCTCGACAAGGATTTCCTGACGCTGGCGATGCCTGAAAAGACCTTCGGCGCGGTGACCTTGCAGCTGGGGAAAGATGCGGGAATGTGGGCCAGCCGGATGCGGGAGGTGGGGCGTGCCTGAACTGCCCGATCCCGTCGCCTATGCCGTGCCGGGCTTCATCCTGCTGCTGATCGTCGAGATGATTGTCTCGCGGCGCCAGGACCGCAGCCGTTACGAGGCCCGCGACACGTTGACATCGCTTCTGCTTGGCACCGGCAGTCAGGTCGCGGGGGCATTGGTCGGCGCGGCGGTGATCGGCATGGCGGTGTGGGTGCATCAGTTCCGGCTGTTCGACATCGGCATCGCGTTCGGCACATGGTGGTGGGCGTGGATCCTCTGCTTTTTCCTCGACGACCTCGCCTATTATGCCTTCCACCGCAGCGCGCACCGGGTCCGCTGGTTCTGGGCAAGCCATGTCATCCACCACAGCTCGCAGCATTATAATCTGTCGACCGCGCTCAGGCAGACGTGGACGGGTTTTTTCAGCCTCGCCTTCATCTTTCGCCTTCCGCTGTTCCTGATCGGCTTTCCACCCGCGATGGTGTTCTTCTGCGCGGGGCTGAACCTGATCTATCAGTTCTGGATCCATACCGAGGCGATCGGGCGAATGCCCAAATGGTTCGAGGCGGTGATGAACACGCCGTCGCACCACCGCGTCCATCATGGCGTGAACCCGCGCTACCTCGACGCCAATTATGCCGGGGTGTTCATCATCTGGGATCGGATGTTCGGCAGCTTCGTTCCCGAACGCGACGACGAGCCGGTGCGCTATGGCATCGTCAAACAGCTCGGCAGTTTCAACATCCTGTGGGCCGCCGTCCACGAATGGGTCGGGATCGCCAAGGATGTGTGGACCGCGCCGTGGCGGCACAAGCTGGGTTATATCTGGCGCGAACCCGGCTGGAGCCACGACGGCAGCCGCGCGACGAGCGCGACGATCAAGGCGCGGTGGGCGGCGGGGCGCGCGAGCGAGGAGGCGGCGGAGTAGCCGGAGCGCTGGCAGGAGATTCGCGTAGGGGGCGCAGAGGAAAAAGGGGGGCACGCGGAGACGCGGAGACGGAAAAATCCGTTCGCCCTGAGCTTGTCGAAGGGCCGTATTTGCTGAAACCTTGCCGAGAAGAACGGCGCTTCGACAAGCGCAGCACGAACGGGCTTGGATACCCCTCCGCGTCTCCGCGTCTCCGCGTGAACCAAAAATCTCTGCGCCCTTAGCGCCTCTGCGCGAAATCTTCTTTCCGCCTTGCCTCGCTCTCTAATGACATTCATGTAAGCATCCGGGCGAGCGGCGCGAGGGAGAGCGGCAGGCATGGATCAGTTCGACATCATCGTCATCGGCGGCGGCAGCGCCGGAAGCGCGGCGGCCGGGCGACTCGCCGAGGACGGCAGGCGCAGCGTCTGTCTGGTCGAGGCGGGCGGGACGAACGACATCATGCGCGTGAAGACGCCGGGTTTCATGCCTTTCATCCCCAAATCGTCGAACTGGCAATATGAGACCGTGCCGCAAAAGGGCCTGAACGGCCGCACCGGGTACCAGCCGCGCGGACGCGGGCTGGGCGGGTCGAGCGCGATCAACGCGATGGTCTATATCCGCGGCCACCGCTTCGATTATGATCAATGGGCGGCGCTGGGCGCGACGGGGTGGAGCTATGCCGATGTGCTGCCCTACTTCAAGCGCAGCGAGGGCAATGAGCGCGGCGCCGACGAATGGCATGGCGCGGACGGGCCGCTGAATGTGATGGACCAGCGCTGGCCCAATGTGACGAGCCGCCGTTTCATCGAAAGCGCGGAGGCGCTGCAACTGCCGCGCACCGCCGATTTCAACCGCCCCGACAATGAGGGTTTCGGGCTGTATCAGGTAACGCAGAAGGACGGCGAGCGCTGGTCGGCTGCCCGAGCCTATGTCGAGCCGCTGCGCGGGCGCGCCAATTTCGACATCCGCACCGGGGCGCTGGTCGAGAAGATATTGGTCGAGGACGGGCGCGCCGTGGGCGTGGCGATCCGCTGCGGGCGCCGCCGCGAGACGCTGCGCGCACACGGCGGGGTGGTGCTGTCGGCGGGGGCGTTCGGGTCGCCGCAGATTTTGATGCTGTCGGGGATCGGGCCGGAGGCGCATCTGCGCGAACAGGGCATTTCGGTGATCGCCGACCGCGCGGCGGTGGGCGCGGACCTTCAGGACCATATCGACTATGTGTCGAGCTGGGAGACGCGCTCGACCGATCCGCTGGGCAACAGCCCCAGCGGCGCATGGCGGATGGTGAAAGCGATCCTTGAACACCGCACCCGGCGGACCGGCATCATGACCACCTGTTTCGCCGAGGCGGGCGGATTCTGGAAATCGCGCCCCGACCTGCCCGCGCCGGACGTGCAATATCATTTCGTCCCCGCGATGCTCGAGGATCATGGGCGCACCAAGGTCAAGGGGCACGGCTTTTCGTGCCACGCCTGCGTGCTGCGCCCCGAAAGCCGCGGGACGGTGCGGCTGGCGTCGCCCGATGCCGCCGCCGCACCCGCGATCGACCCCGGCTTCCTGACCGACGAGCGCGACATGGCGACGTTAAGGGCGGGCGTGCGGATGATGCACCGCATCGTCGCGGCGCCGCCGCTGGCCGATTATGCCGGGGTCGATCGCCATCCGGTCGACCTGGACAATGACGCGGCGCTCGACGCGCTGATCCGCAGCCGCGCCGACACCGTCTATCACCCTGTCGGCACCTGCCGGATGGGGAGCGACGCGGATGCCGTGGTCGACCCGACGCTGAGGCTGAATGGCGTCGACGGCCTGTGGGTCGCCGACGCAAGCGTGATGCCGCGACTGGTCAGCGGCAACACCAATGCGCCGAGCATCATGATCGGCGAGCGCGCTGCCGATTTTGTGAAAGCGGCTTTGGGCTGATCTCTATCGTCATCCCGGCGAAGGCCGGGATCTCACCGGTGCGGAATGACGCGAGGTCGAGATCCCGGCCTTCGCCGGGATGACGACGGTTATAAGCACGCCTCCGCCAGCGTCCGCCCGCTTCGCGTCAGCGCATAGCGACTCGTCGGCGGGCGCATATCGAGCACCTCGCGCCGCACCAGCCCGTGCGTGCCGAGCGCACTCAGCCCCTGCGACAGCGCGCGCGGGGTGGCGGGCGCGAGCAGGCGCGACAGCGCGTTGAAACGGTTGTGGCCCGCACCGATGCCCGCGACGATCGGCAGACCCCAGCGCGTCGTGGCGCCAGGCGCAAGGCCGATCGCGCGTTGCGCCGCGGCGATCGTCGCGGCGCGCGCGGCGGCGGCGGCTCCCGTTTCGGTGAGGATATATTCAGGGCGTAGCGGATGGCCGTGACCTGGGTTGCGCCGCACCCAGCCGATCGCCGCCGCGGCATCGAGCGTGCGCGTCAGGCTGTCGCGCGCAAGGCCGAGGCGGTGGACCAGCTCGACGAAACGCGCGCCCTTATGCGCCGCGAGGTCGGCGAGCAACGGCACAAGCCAGCGATGGCTGCCGAGCTGGACGAGCAGCGGGTCGGGCGTGCTTGACGGCATTTGCAAGTAACTATATAAATCGGACCACAGACGCAAGCGCGCCGGTCATGGGAGGCAAGACGATGGCATTGAAGATCGGGTCCGAGCTTACCTGTTCGATGGGGGTCAGGGACATGACCGCGTCGATCGCCTGGTACGAGCGGGTGATGCAGTGCGAACTGCTCTATCGCGCCGACGGGATCGGCTGGTGCGAACTCAAGACCCCGATGGCGGGGGTCAATATCGGGCTCAGTCAGGTCGAGAGCGTTACGCAGGGCGGCGGCGCGACCAATGTGTTCGAGGTCGCCGACATTGCGGAAGCAAAAGCGCATCTCGACGCCGAGGGCGTGCGGCAGGACGGCGGCATTCAGCACATAGCGGGGCTGGTCAAACTCCTGACATTCTACGACCCCGACGGCAACGCCTTCATGTTTTCGCAATCCGAAATGGCGGCATGATCCCCAGCCGCTTCGCGGCGCGAATCGATCCCGCCGTCATCGGCGCGAGCATATGGGCCGCGCTGTGACAGGCCGTAGCGACAGCAAAGGATTCGGCGATTCTATGCTGCGCTGTCGCTGCAAAAGAGACTGAAAGCCGCGGATTTCCGCAGGGATCATTGCTGCGCACAAAAAAGAGGGCCGGGATTTTCATCCCGGCCCAGCCTTTCAGGCTCTCCCCTCCTGAAACTGTTGACGCAATGAATGCCACATTAATGTCATGTTGGGAAGGCCAAAATTGCGGCACTCCTGCACAAAAAATATGCAACATTTTCGTTGAGAAAGGGAGCGAACCGTCGGCGCGGTCCGCCCCCTTCGCCCCGGTCAGAATGTCTTGCGCGCCGTGATGCCGAACGTGCGAGGCTGTCCGACGCTGTAGCCGAGGCGCGCGCGTCCGCCGCGCTCGCGATCGAACGAGAGCAGCGCATTTTCGTCGAAGACATTGTTGACATAGGCGATCAGCGACAGGCCATTGTCGAAATCGACCCCCGCGCTCAGGTTGACGAGCTGATAGTCGGGCAGTTGCAGGTCGACCGTCGTCGATGCCCCGGCCGGCGCCCCGCCGAAGGGCAGGCCGTGGACGAAGGTGCGCGGATTATTTTCCTGATCCGCCGGCTGGGTGTAGCGCGTGCCGACATGCTGGAACGACGCCGCGACATACATGCTCGCGCTGTCGCCGATCGGCCATTCATAGCTGCCCGACGCCGAAAGCTGGAACTTGGGCACCGAGGGCAGGCGGTTGCCGTCGCGGATGCCCGTCGCCGCCGTCAGCGCCCCCGGCAGTGTCGAGTCGAACTCGGCCTCGATGAGGCTGCCCGACAGGTTGAGGTCGAGCCCGTCGGCGGGCGACAGCCCCAGCTCGAACTCGACGCCCATCGAATGCGCCTTGGGCACGTTGAAGACGATGCGCGACGAACAGGTGCCCGCATCGAGCGTGACCTGGAGATTCTTGATATCGTTGTAGAAGCCCGCGGCATTGAAGGTGAACCCGCGCCCCTGCGTCTTCACGCCCAGCTCGTAATTCCACAGCGTTTCGTCGTCATAATCCTGAAAGCTGCCGAACAGCGCTTCGTCGTCGGGTGAGCAGAGCGGCAGGTTCAGGGGATCGTTGACCCCGCCGAGGCGGAAGCCCTTCGACGCCTGCGCATTCACCGTGACATTGTCGCTGACGTCGTAGGACAGCAGGAAACGCGGGGTGAAGCCGCTCGACTTGGTGCTGTCGGTGCGGTTGTCGCCGTTGGCGAACAGCCCGCCGGAGACGAAGCTGCGCGTTTCCTTGAAGTCGTAATAGCGCCCGCCCGCGGTGGCCGTGAAGGCGTCGGTTATGTCGTAGCTGACCTCGCCGAAGATCGCGAACTGCTTGATGTCATAGGGCAGATCGGCGTTGTAGGGCGAATCGGCCGGAAAACCATTTGCCACCGCCGCCGAGGTGCCGGCGCCCAGCGTTGCATCGGTGAAGGCGTCATAGCCCGGCGTCGGCAGCCGCTGGGCATAGACGCGGTCGATCTTGGAATAGAAGCCGCCGACGAGCCACTGGAACGGCCCGTCATTGTCCGACGCGACGCGGACCTCCTGCGTCCAGGTTTCCAGGTCGGTGGTGTCGAGCAGGTTCGAGGGCAGCAGCACGCCCGCGTCGGGGAAGCCGAGGTCGACCGACACCGACCCGGTGAGCGCGCTCGCGTCGCGGCTGACGAGGATGTCGCGGTTGATATAGCTCGTCACCGAAGTCAGCGTCGCGCCGCCGAGTCCGACGTCGATCTTGAGGTCTGCGATCAGCGTCTCGTCCTCGAACGCCTCGCGCAGCAGCAGATATTGCTCGCGCTCGTCGAACGTCACCGTGGGGCGCGTCGTCGTGAACTCATTGGCGTAGAGGTTATAGATTTCCTGACGGTTGAACCCGTCGGCCTTGACCTTCTGATAGACGACGCGCGGAGTGATCGACAGATTGTCGCTGGGTTCAAAGGTCAGCGCGAGGCGGCCGCCATAGCGTTCGCCGCTGTTGACATCCTCCTTGCCCGCCGGGCCGATCGCGTTGATGAAGCCGCCGTAGCGCGTATAATATCCGACCGCGCGCATTGCGGCATTGTCGCCCATCGGCACATTGACCGCACCCTTCAGATGGCCGCCGATGTCGTCGCCGTCGACGAGGTTGAGGTTCGCCTCGACGCTGCCTTCCATCACGCCGATCTTGGGCTGATTGGTGATATAGCGGATCGTGCCGCCGACCGACCCCGATCCGAACAAAGTGCCCTGCGGCCCGCGCAGCGTTTCGACGCGGTTCAAATCGTAAAGGTCGATGTCGGGGGTGAAGAGCGAAAGCGAGATGACGCTTTCGTCGAGATAGACGCCGACCTGTTCCTTGACCCCCGGCTGATCGCGCACGACCTGCCCCGCGGAGACGCCGCGCACCGACACCTGGCTCTGGCCGGGGCCGAGGTTCTGCACCGACAGGCCCGCGACATTGCGCGACAGATCCTCGAGCGTCACCGCGCCCGATTTCTGGATGTCTTCGGCGGTTTGCGCGTTGATCGAAAAGGGAATGTCCTGAAGATTGGCGTCGCGTTTCGTCGCCGTGACGATGATGATGTTGCCGTCATCCTCGGCGGCGGCGTCCTGCGCCATGGCCGGGGTCGCGACAAGCGCAAGCGACGACAGGCCCGCGAGCAATGATGCCCGTGCATTCATGTTGATCCTCCTCCTGGTGGCCGATCTGGCGTCGGTCCGGCAGCGAAGGTGCGCCTCTTGTCACAATTGCGCAATGGCGCACGAATCGGTCGCGGCCGATTGGCGCGACGCTGTTGCATCCGCGCCACGGTCAAAAATGACCGAAGTGAAACTCCGGCGCGTGGCCGTTCCGGCCCCAGGTCAAAAAAAATGGCCGGGGTGAAACCCCGGCCCGTGGCCGTTTCGGCCACAGTTCAAAAAAATGGCCGGGGTGAAACCCCGGCCAGTGGTTCGCAGGAGGAACCTGGTGAGGATCCCGCCGCCGTCGATTGAAAGGAGAGAGAGACGTGCGGCGACGGGTATCCTGTCTCGTCAATAATTGTAGGCGCGCTCTCCATGTTCGCCGAGGTCGAGCCCTTCGCGCTCCACCTCTGCCGAGACGCGCCCGCCGGTGACCAGCTTTGCGACATAGAAGGCGATCGCCGAGCCGATGCCGGACCAGAGGATCGCAACGAGGACCGACTTGACCTGGATCCAGAGCTGGCTGCCGAGGACATAATCGTCGCCCGCCGGACCGCCGAGCACCGCCAGCATCGTCACCGCGGTGCCGACCGAGCCGATGATGCCGCCGAGGCCGTGGATGCCGAACACGTCGAGCGAGTCGTCGAAGCCGAGCTTCGGTTTCATCTTCATCACGAACCAGCAGCAGACGATACCCGCAACCGCGCCGAGCAGGATCGCGCCGAACGGACCCGAATTACCCGCGGCCGGGGTGACCGCGACAAGACCGGCGATCGCCCCCGAACAGGCGCCGAGCAGCGACCCCTTGTGGCCGAGCGCGCGTTCCGTGAGCATCCAGAAGAGGACGCCGGCGGCGGTGGCGGTGAAGGTGTTGATGAGGGCAAGGCCCGCCGAACCATTGGCTTCGAGCGCGGAGCCGGCGTTGAAGCCGAACCAGCCCACCCACAGGAGCCCGGTGCCGACGAGCGTCATCGTCAGCGAGTGCGGCGCCATGATTTCCTTCTGATAGCCCGTACGCTTGCCGATGATCAGGCAGCCGACGAGCGCCGCGATACCCGCATTGATGTGGACGACGGTGCCGCCCGCGAAATCGAGCGCGCCCCAGCCGAAGATCAGCCCGGTCGAAGCCTCGTCACCGCCGAGATACCAGACCATATGTGCGATCGGATAATAGACGATGGTGAGCCAGATGATCGCGAACACCATCACCGCCGAGAATTTCATGCGCTCGACGAGCCCGCCGAGCACGAGCGCGACGGTGATGGCGGAGAAGGTCATCTGGAAGGCGATGAACACGAATTCGGGGATCACGACGCCGTCGGTGAAGGTCGCGACGGTCGAATCGGCGGTGACGCCAGCGAGGAACATCTTGCCCGCGGAGAGGAACTGGTTGGCGTCGCCGCCGAAGGCGAGGCTGTAGCCGAACATCACCCACAGGATCATCGCGAGCGCGGCGACCGCCAGAATCTGCGTGAGCACCGACGCCATATTCTTGGTGCGGACGAGGCCGCCATAAAAGAGCGCAAGACCCGGCACGATCATCGCCATGACGAGCACGGTCGAAATCATCATCCACGCGGTATCGCCCTTGTCGGGCGTCGGCGCGGCGGCCTCGGCGACGGCGGGCGCCGCCTCTTGCGCCCAGACGGGCAGCGCGGCGAACAGCGAAAGGCCCACGGCCCCGGCGCCCGCCGCAATTTTCTTTGCGAACGTCATATTTTCCCCCTTCGTCATTTAGAGAGCCGCCTCGCCGGTCTCGCCGGTGCGGATGCGCACCGCCTGACCCACGTCGAGCACGAAAATCTTGCCATCGCCGATCGAACCGGTGCCGGCGCTTTGCTGCAGCGTTTCGACCACCCGCGGTGCGAGCGCGTCGTCGCAGACGAGCTCGATCTTCACCTTGGGCACCATGTTGGTGGCATATTCGGCGCCGCGATAGATTTCGGTCTGCCCCTTCTGCCGCCCGAACCCCTTGACCTCGGTCACGGTCATGCCGGCGATGCCCAGCCCGGTGAGCGCTTCGCGCACCTCGTCGAGCTTGAACGGTTTGATGATTGCCAGGATCAGCTTCATGATGCCCCCTTTTGCTAATGGCACGATGTTGCGGTGCAACAGCCGTGCCAGATTGCGCCGGGTGAGCAAAAGTTAACATTTTGTGACGGTTTTGGGGTCGCTCAGGCACCGGATCGTGCGTTCGATGGGCAGTCGAGGCGGAGATTTGCCTAATTTTTGGGCAGGGTTGTCGTCGGTCTTGGCGGGATGAACGGGGATGTTGTCCGTTATCGACCGGAAGCGGCCGTTGCCGATCCTCCCCCAAGGGGGGAGGGGGACCACCCGCAGGGTGGTGGAGGGGTACGGGAGATCATACGCAGCGCTCGAGACCGCGTACCCTTCCACCATGCTTCGCATGGTCCCCCTCCCCGTGCCGGGGAGGAGCGGCAACGTCGGCTCCTCACTCCAAATCTGACGTCCGGTTTTGCCCCTGCTATCAAATTGCCTTGAACCGCGCCCAGATCGGCAGGTGATCGGACGCGCGCGCCGCCAGCGGGCTGCGGTGCACCCCTGCATCGACCGGGTCGAGGTCGGGCGAGGCGAAGATGCGGTCGAGCTTGGCGACCGGGCGGCGGCTGTGAAAGCTGTGTCCGGTATCGACCAGCCGGTGCTCGGCGCCGAAGTCGGCAAGGCAGCCGCCGGTGCGACGCCATTCGTTGCAGTCGCCCATCAGGATCGTCGGCAGCTTTTCGCCCTCGGCGACATGATGCAGGATCGCGCGCGCCTGCTGGCGGCGGCGCAGCCCCGAAATGTCGAGGTGCATCCCGACGACGCGCAGCCGCGTGCCGCCGATGCGTACCGTCGCGGCAACCGCGCCTCTGGGCTCGAGCGTCGGCAGGTGGAGCGCGTGGCTTTCCTCGACCGCGGCGCCCCTGCGCACGAGCAGCGCATTGCCGTGCCAGCCGATCGCATAGGGACGGCCGTGGAGCAGGTCGACGGGCACATAATCGCTATGCTCCTCGAACATGTGCGGCGGGATCGCGCTCGCGCGCGTGCCGAAGCGGCGGTCGGCCTCCTGCAAGGCGATAATGTCGGCGTCGAGTTCGCGCAGCACCGCAAGCACGCGGCCGGGATCGCGGCGTCGGTCGAGCCCGATGCCTTTGCGCATATTATAGCTGGCGACCTTGATCATGGGGGAGATGGCAGCTTTCCTTGTCCTTTTTCGTGATCAAGACGAGCGAATTGCGGATTCGGTTGCCCATATTGCGCGTCATTGCTTCGCTACGCTCGCAATGACATGGTGAAGTCAGTTCGCGCCGAACTCTGCCATCAACGCCCGCGCCTCGGCCAGATCCTCGTCGAGCACCATGATGCGCACCGGGATCATCAACCCGACGCTTTCGGCGATATTCATGCCCGCGTCGAAGCAGACCGCGTGGACGCCGGCGCTTTCGAGACGGCCGCGCAGCAATTCGGCCTCGGCGCCATTGGGCAGGCGCACCAGCTCGACGAGCGGCATCAGGCAGTCTCGCCGGCGATGAAGCGGTCGGTCGGGCGCGTCGGCAGGCCGTCGATGCTTTGTGTGCGCTCCCTGAACTTTGCGACCCACAACACGGGATCGGCCTGGCGGTGATATTTTTGCAGCGTTTCGCGCTCGGCCTGCAATTCCATCATCGGCACGCCCCAGCCGCAGCTCGTCTGCACGCTGTCGACGTCGATCACGAAAATCTGGCGGGTGCCGGGGAGCAGGGTGAAATGCGCCGCGAGCGCGTCCCATTCGGCATCCTGCGGCAGCACCGGCCGCCCGCGGCCATAGATGCGCAGGATCAGCGCGGTGCGGTCGAAGGCGCAGAACATGATCGTGATGCGCCCGTCGGCCGCGAGATGCGCGTGCGTCTCGTTCCCCGACCCGCCGAGGTCGAGATAGGCGACCTGGCTTTCCGACAGAACCTTGAAACTGTCGGCATAGCCCTTGGGCGACAGGTTGATGCGGCCCTCGTTCGCGGCTGTCGCGGTAAAGAAGACCGGCTGCTTTTCGATGAAGGCGATATGCTTGTCGGTCAGCGTGTCGGTGAATTCGGCCATGGTTCGTCTCCGTCTTGCGGCCTGCCTATCACCAATTCCTGCCCTCTTCTATCGCCGCCTCCTCGTCGGGCCGGGTCGCGCGGCCGAGCGCCTCGTTACGATGCGGAAAGCGCCCGAAGCGATCGACGATGTCGAAATGCTTCTGCGCATAGTCCTGAAACATCGGGTCGTCGAAGCGCGCAAAGAGGCGCAGCGATTCGCGCTGGTCGTCGATGTCTTCGCTGTGCTGAAAGGGCAGGCAGGCGAACTGGCGGCGCTCGTCGGGCCAATCGTCGTGCCAGCCGCGCGCGACGATGCCGCGCGCGATTGCGCGAGCGAGGCTGTCGGTGGCGAACGCATCGGCGTGGCCGCGATAGATGTTGCGCGGCACCTGATCGAACAGGATCGTCGCGGCGAGCGCGGTGTCGGGATCGGTCAGGAAGGTCTCGGCCGGCTGCGAGCGCAGCGCCTGATGCCAGTCTTCGGCCAGCGCGCGGACTTCGGCATCGAAATCGGGACCGCCGCCGTACCAATCGTCCATCGTGTGATTGTCGAACCAGAAGGCGAGCAACTGCCGCGCCCAGTCGGCGGGGGGAGGGGGGATGTCGGTGGCAGCCAAGAATTGTTTCTCCATCATGTGTCATCCCGGCGCAGGCCGGGATCTCGCCATCACGTCGGACCGCGACGGTGAGATCCCGGCCTGCGCCGGGATGACGAGCTTAGTTGAGGAGGCTTCGGGCGCAACCCGCGCCCGAGCTTATTCCGCCTTGGGACGCCGATAGGGAATGAAATCGCCGAGCGAGACGAAACCGGCATACATCCGGCTGCTGCTATCGCGCAATTCGACCGTGTCGATATTGCACAGCTGGCTGCCGATCGTCCTGGTGACGAGAATATCGTCGTCGTCGAGCGACTCGGCGCCGCCTTCGGGGCGATTGACCCAGAGGGTGCTGCCGATGCGATAGACGATCGCGGTTTCGTCGATTACCTGCGAACTGCTGACGTTCGACAGCGTGATGCATTTTTGCGGCTCGCCCGCGACGCGGCCTTCGAGCAGCCTGGCGAGCCTGGCTTCGGGGTCGCGTTTTTCGGCTGCGGCGGCGGGCGTGGCCGCGAGCGCGGCGGCGGCGATCAGCGCCGGGATCAGATGACGCATGGTTCGACTCCTGTCTTCAAACATGGCCCTACCGCCGATTCGTTTAGCGCAGCGGGTGTGAACGGGCGCTGACCGCGCGATCAGCACGCCGCGTCGGGGAGCGGGATGCCTAGCGGTCCCTTGCACTTTTTCTTCTTCGGCTTTTCGGCGGGTGCGCTGCCTTCGCTCGCCATGCCACCCATGCCACCGAAATCGGCGCCGATCATCAGCATGGTGTGCGAGCGAAAGCGGACCTTTGCCGTCCAGTCGATGTTCCAAACCGCACTGCCCGCGGGTTTGGGCGGATAGGCGAAGCTCGCCTCGGGGCCAAAGGCGTTGAGGTTGCCGAACATCATTTCGCCCGACGCCTTCTTGACCTCGGCGGGGATCTGGCAGCTCGTCTGTGTGGGCGGCATGACGATCTTTTGCGTGACGAGCCGCGCGACGGTGGCGGGCGGCAGCCAGTCCCAGAGCCCGCCGCCGAACTGCTGTGACGCGCTGCTCGTCCACCACACCATGTCGGCATTGCCGCCGCCGCGGTCCATGCCGCCGAACGCCCAGGCGACATAGCCGGTCGCCGGCTGGAGCGCGTTCCAGCGGATCATCACCGACCCGTCGCCCTGCATCGCGGTCGAGGCATTCAGCGCGGGCATATAATCCTGCGCCAGCGTGAAATTGATCTCCGGCCCGACATTGCCCGTGACGCGGTGTGCGCCGAGCAGCGAACTGTCGCTCGGCACGGCTTTCGACGATTTGCGGTTCGGCCAGTCGGCGTAGGAGGCGCTGTTCGACGCCATCACCTCGCGGATGCGCGGGACTGCGGTGGTGAACAGATTGGGCGGCATCTGTCCCGCCGCGACCCTGGCAAAGTCGATCACAACCGGCTGGCCTGACCCGGCCTTGGCGCCGCAACCCCAATAAAGGAGCAGGCGGCCCTTCGGACGCTCGAAATTGCCCGGCATTTCATTGCCGTCCTCGCGCGGGCGCGGCTGGCCGGGCTCCGGCCCCCACAGCGGCAGCGACGCGCCGAGCCTGGCCTGCGGCGGGAAAAAATGATCGGCACGGACGGGCGGGCTGGTCGGCGGCTGGGTCGACCCCAGGCGCAGTTCGATCGTGCGGGCGACCTGATTTTCGGGGCCGCCGCCGAACATCATCCCCATCATTCCGCCGACGCCGGGCTTGCGCCCGCCCGCGGTCATCGCGGCGAAACCCGACGCGGTCGCGACGTCCATTTCATAGCGTTCCCTGGGGCCGGTGGTCCTTTGCGCCGACCCCGGAACGGCGGCGAATATCGCGGCGATGGCGGCGACGGAGATGAAACGCAGACTCGAACGCATGCAAACCTCCCTGTTGCGGGGGTGCCCCCACGGATGATGCGACCGAAAGCTGTTCTTGTCTGGCTTTTATATGCGCGGAACGGGCGAACGCCAAGTGAGGGTGGTCACAGGCGGCGCGTCATCGCGAGCAAAGCGAAGCAATCTCCAGCCATCGCCGTCATCCAAGGCCGGTGGCTGGAGATTGCTTCGTCGCTACGCTCCTCGCAATGACGCGGTTGTCAGGCCGTCCCGCCGACGGTCAGTCCGCTGACCAGCAGGGTCGGCTGGCCGACGCCCGCGGGGACGCTCTGGCCCGCCTTGCCGCACACACCGATGCCTTCGTCGATCGCCATGTCGTTGCCGATGCCCGTGACCCTGGTGAGCACGCTCGGCCCGTCGCCGATCAATGTTGCGCCCTTGATCGGATCGCCCAGCTTGCCATTCTCGATCTTGTACGCCTCGGTGCAGGAAAAGACGAACTTGCCCGACACGATGTCGACCTGTCCGCCGCCGAAGCTCTTGGCGAAGATGCCGGTTCTGACGCGGCTCAGCAGTTCGGCGGGATCGTCCTGGCCCCCGCGCATGAAAGTGTTGGTCATGCGCGGCATCGGCGCATGCGCGAAGCTTTCGCGACGACCGTTGCCGGTGGGTTCGACCCCCATCAGCCGCGCGTTGAGCCGGTCCTGCATATAGCCTTTCAAGATACCGTCTTCGATCAGCACGGTCTCGCCCGTCGGCGTGCCTTCGTCGTCGATGCTCAGCGAGCCGCGGCGGCCGCCGCCGATCGGGCTCTCCATCGCGCCGTCATCGACCACGGTGACGCCGGGTGCGGCAACGCGCTGCCCGATGCGGCCCGAAAAGGCGCTGGTGCCCTTGCGGTTGAAATCACCCTCGAGTCCGTGACCCACCGCTTCGTGGAGCAGCACGCCGGGCCAGCCGGGGCCAAGCAGCACGGTAAACTCGCCCGCGGGGGCGTCGACGGCGCGCAGGTTGGCAAGCGCTTGGGCGAGCGCCTCGTCGATCGCGCGGTTCCACTGCGCCTCCTCGAACAGGTGGTCGTACATGTAGCGGCCGCCGAGGCCGAAATAACCGCTTTCGCGCCGCCCTTTCTCCTCGACGACGATCGAGACGTTGAGCCGAACGAGCGGTCGGATGTCGGTCGCGAGGAAACCGTCGGCGCGGACGATCTCGACCACCGACCAGCTTCCCGCGAGCGCGACCGACACCTGCACGACGCGCGGATCGCGCGCGCGCGCGGCGGCGTCGACCTGCTGGCACAGCGCGACCTTCTTCGCGAAGGGGATGAGGTCGAGCGGATTCGCCTCGTCATAGAGATGGCGGTTGGTGCGCGGCGGCGGACCTGCGGGCGCCTGTTTCGCCGGATCGAGCAAGGCAAGCGTTTCGGCCGCGCGGCGGATGGCTCCAGCGCTGATGTCGCTGGCGTGGGCGAAGCCCGTCATCTCCCCCGACACGGCGCGGAGGCCAAAGCCCGCGTCGGTCGAATAGTCGGCGGTCTTGAGCCGCCCGTCGTCGAAGCCGAAGCTCTCGGTCGCGCGATATTGCAGGTAAAGCTCGCCATCGTCGGCCCTGGCCAAGGCCTCGCGCGCGAGCTTTTGCGCCAGATCGGGGTCGAGCGCATCGGCGCGGTAGAGGAAGCGGCGGGGGTCGGTCGGGCTTGTCATCGGACCGATATAGGGACGTCGGGCCGTGGGCGCAAAGGCTGTTGGGCGTGGAAGGGGGTGGTGGTGGGAAGAGGTCGGCTTCGGAGCGCGGAGCGGTCGGCGCGGCCCCGGCGCAATCGGTCCAAAGGTCAGGAAAGGTCAGCCTTGTGCGGCCGCCGATTGGCCGCGCCCGGCGCGCAGGTCGCGCGCGATTGATGCGCGTGCTTTCACGCCGGGCGGCGAGCGCTTTGTCCACATTTGAAAGAGCCGGGACGAAGGCTGGCGCAGCCGGGCCATGTAGGACAGCTTTTTGTGGCGGATAGCGGCTTTGGGGTGGATTCCGGCCTTTCCCTTATCCGTCATCCCGGCGAAGGCCGGGATCTCGTCGGTGCGGTAAACCGATTGGGTGAGATCCCGGCCTTCGCCGGGATGACGATAGAGTTGAGGGCAGCTTCCGGTCGCTTTCCGACCTAAAGATAATTCACGGTCAGCGTGAAGGTCCCGCTGTAATCGCCCGGCGGCTGGTTCGCGGGCACGGTGAGCGTTCCGCCGATATAATAGGTCTGCACCCCGCTGGGCAGCAAGGTCGCGCCGAGCAGGGCGACGCCGCCGCCGCTGGTCGTCGCGGCGCGGACGAGGCTGGCGATCATCGGCGCCGCGCCGCCGCCCGCGCGTGTCAGCGTGACCGAGGTGCTGCCCGATACGAAGATCAGCAGCCGTCCGCCGGTCCCCACAAATGTCGCGCGATGCGCGCCGCCGCCGACCGGCGTGACGCCGCCGCCAGTGGTGCGCGCGTTGGTGACGGGGCTTACCGTCACCGTGCCGCCCGTCGGCCCGCTGACCAGCGTTCCGAAATCGAGATCGTCGGTCTTGATGAGCGTGTTCGGCCGGACGACCGCGGCGTTGGCGATCGCGTTGCCGTCCGCCGCAGCTGCCGGAGCGGACAGCATGGCGCCCGCTGCGGCCAGGACGGCGACAGACAGGATACAGCGTGCCCTGCCGAAAATCCTGGTCCCTTTCATCCCCACCGATTCTGCTCCTGCCTGACACAGATATGCCAGCAGCGCGTTCATCGGCGATGCACAGCTTTGGTAAAGCGGGCGTTTACCCTTGGGGCATCAGGCCTGGTCGGCGACGCCGCCGATCAGGATGAAGCGGCGGTCGCAATAGCCGCAATCGACGAAGCCGGTGTCGGGGTCGATTTCGAGCCACACGCGTGGATGGCCGAGCGCCGCATCGGCGAGGCCGTCGCCGGTGCCGTCGCAGGCGATGCGGGTTCTGGACGTGCGGATCGTTTCGGGTGCGGGTGCGGGCTGGGTCATCGACCGCGCCCATAGCAAGCGCGCGAAGGCTGGGCAATCGGGTGCGCGCATCGCCTGAGGAGGACTATGACGGCACCGGTGCAAGCCCCGTCCGGGTGCCAGTGGTCCCCCGGTGCCGTCGCCCCCCCCACAGAAGCTCTAAAGATAGTTGAGCGTAATCGAGAAGGTGCCGCTATATTCGCCCGGCGCCTGGTTCGCCCCGACCTCGAGCGTCGCGCCGACGGGGAAGTTGTAGTTGCCAAGCGGCGAAGTAATGCGAAAGCGCGTCGGCCGGGTCGACAGGATCGCGGTCGGGGTGCTGCCAATTTCGAAATTGCGGACGCGCATCCGCGTGCCCGGCCCGGTGATCCAGATGCTGTTCGATCCCAGCGAGATATTGACCTGGCGGTTGAAACCGCCGAGCCCGGCAAAGCGCGCTGGTTCGCCGTCATCGCCCGCCAGCGTGACGCCGCCGGTGCGGCTGCGCGATCCGTCGGGGTGGATGCGCACGGTGCCCGCACTCGCCGACGGGACGATGTCGCCGAAGTCGAGGTCATTGACCTTGAAGAAGGAAAGCGGACGAAGCACGATCGCTTCGGCCTCGGCCTGCGTATCGGTCTGCGCCACAACCGGCGGTGCGGCGGTGGACGCGATCAGAATCGCAAAGGCGGTCAGGCCGCGCTGCATCGGCAGCGGGCAAAAGATGTGGCTGGTCCTCACGGCCCTGCTCCTAGCCGCGAGTTTCCAATTTATCGTTAACGGGCAGTTCGGTATCAAATGCCGCCTTTCGTCGACACGGTCGCGCCGCTATGGAAGCGGCCATGACCGAAGCCGCGATCCGCATCGACGCCGTCTCCAAAATCTATGCCGGCGGCAAGCAGGCGCTCGACAAGGTCAGTTTCGACGTACCGCGGGGCGAGATTTTCGGGCTGCTCGGCCCCAATGGCGCGGGCAAGTCGACGCTGATCAACATCCTCGCGGGCCTGGTCAACAAGACCAGCGGCCATGCGAGCATCTGGGGCTTCGACATCGACGCCGATCCCAGAAACGCCAAATACTCCATTGGCATCGTCCCGCAGGAGATCGTCTTCGATCCTTTCTTCACGCCCTATGAGACGCTGGAGAATCAGGCGGGGCTTTATGGCGTGCCGAGGGGAAGGCGCATTTCGGACGAGCTGCTCGCCGCGGTGCATCTGTCCGACAAGCGCGACGCCTATGCGCGCACACTGTCGGGGGGCATGAAGCGGCGCCTGCTCGTCGCCAAGGCGATGGTGCATTCGCCGCCGATCATCGTCCTCGACGAGCCGACCGCGGGGGTCGACATCGAACTCAGGCAGCAGCTTTGGGGCTATGTGCAGTCCTTGAACGACCGCGGCGTCACGGTGGTGCTGACGACGCATTATCTGGAAGAGGCCGAGGAGCTGTGCGACCGGATCGCGATCATCAACCATGGTCGGCTGATCGCGAACAAGCCGACGCGCGAGCTGGTCGATATGGCGCGCGAGAAGATCGTTGTGGTGACCCTGGATGCGGACGTGACCGAACTGCCGTCGCACGCTGCCTTCGACAAGGTCGAGCGCGAGGGTGAACGGGGGCTGGCCATCCATTACAACAAGGACCGCACCAATGCGGGCGAGGTGCTCGCCGCGGTCAACGCCATGGGGCATGGGATCGTCGACGTGTCGACGCGCGAGGCCGACCTTGAGGATGTGTTCCTCAATCTGACGCGCACGGCCAATGGGTGACCCTTTTTTGCCGTTCGCATCGAGCGAAGTCGAGATGCCCTGCCGCCTTGAGCCGCCGCGATGGGTGTCTCGACTTCGCTCGACACGAACGGGAATAGAGGTTGCTGGATGACGACCGAGAATAGCCACGATGTCATCATCGTCGGATCCGGCGCCGCTGGCCTCACCGCCGCGATCAGCCTTGCCGACCACTGCAAGGTGCTGGTGCTCGCGAAAGGCAACCTCACCGGCGGGTCGACCGCGTGGGCGCAGGGCGGTATCGCGGCGGTGCTCGACGCGGGCGACACGTTCGAGAATCATATCGAGGATACGATGGTCGCGGGCGCCGGGCTCAACCGGCGCGAGACGGTCGAGTTCGTCGTCGAGAATGCGCCGCAGGCGATCGCGCGGCTCGTCGAGATGGGCGTGCCCTTCAACATGGACGAAGGCGCGCTGCACCTGACGCGCGAGGGCGGCCATTCGCATCGCCGCATCGTCCATGTCGACGACGCGACCGGCTGGGCGGTGCAGGCGGCGCTATTGAAGACCGCCGAGGCGCATCCGAACATCACCCTGTTGCCGGGCCAGGCGTGCATCGACCTCATTACCGGGCGGCACGAGACACGCTATTCGGGGTCGGGACGCGTCTGGGGCGTCTATGCGCTCGACGAGGCGAGCGGGGAGGTCCACGCGCATGTCGGCCGCGCGACGATCCTCGCCAGCGGCGGCGCCGGGCGCGTCTATCAATTCTCGACCGCGCCCAGGGGCGCGACGGGCGACGGCATCGCGATGGCGTGGCGCGCGGGCGCGCGCGTCAGCAACATGGAAATGATGCAGTTCCACCCGACCTGCCTCTTCAACCTCGAGGTCAAGAATTTCCTGATTACCGAGGCGGTGCGCGGCGAGGGCGGGATTTTGAAGCATCCCGAAACCGGGCACCGCTACATGCCCGATTACGACCCGCGCGCCGAATTGGCGCCGCGCGACGTGGTGGCGCGCGCGAACGACGACCAGATCAAGCGTTACGGGCTCGACTATGTCCACCTCGACATCAGCCATCAGGATCCCGATTTCGTCGCCGGGCATTTCCCCAACATCCATGAAAAGCTGCTCGGCCTCGGCATCGACATGACGAAGCAGCCGATCCCCGTGGTGCCCGCGCAGCATTATACCTGCGGCGGCGTCCTGATCGACCTGGCGGGGCGCACCGACCTGCCGGGCCTCTATGCGGCGGGCGAATGCACCGAAAGCGGGCTGCACGGCGCGAACCGCCTCGCGTCGAACAGCCTCCTTGAATGTTTCGTGTTCGGCGAGGCGGCGGCGAAGGACATCATCGCGCGCTGGGACCGGCTCGAACCGCCGCCCGCGATCCGCGCATGGGACGAAAGCCGCGTCACCGATTCGGACGAAGAGGTCGTCATCAAGCAGAACTGGACGGAAATCCGCCGCTTCATGTGGAACTATGTCGGCATCGTGCGCACGACGAAGAGGTTGGAGCGCGCGCAGCATCGCATCAAGATGATGACCGACGAGGTCGAGGATTATTACGGCCATTTCCGGGTCACGACCGACCTGATCGAGCTCAGGAACCTGCTGCAATGCGCGGAGCTGATCGTGCGGAGCGCGCTCCACCGCAAGGAGAGCCGCGGGCTGCATTATACGCTCGATTACCCCGACATGCTGGCCGAGCCGGTCGATACGGTGCTGGTGCCGTGATTGCAGCCTGGCTCAAAGAGTTTCTCGTTGCTCCACCTGCGGCCGTTGGCCCAATAAGCAACGAGCGTTCATTGCAGTTGGAACTGGCCGTTGGATTTAGAGAGGCCGGTTTTCAGGTCGAGTTTGAAAAATGCCTGCGAGTGCCAAGGCTCCATGGCTCTACGCTCAAGCCGAAGATAAATTTGGACTTGTTCGTCACAATGGACGGCAAAAGATATGCTGTCGAACTTAAGGTTCCCGTGAATGGCCAGCATCCCGAGACGATGTATGCCTTTTGCGCTGACATAGAGTTTGTCGAGGCAATTGTTCGAGCGGGTGAAGCGGACTCTGGCGTCGCGCTAATGCTTACGGATGATGATGTGTTTTGGCGTGATTCGGGCCGGGGGAGCTGGATTCACAACCATTTCCGGGTAGCGGGTTTGCCTGTGACGGGGCCAATTCAAAGGCCCACAGGTGCCAAAGATTCCAGAGTTGTGCTGGCGGGGATCTATGACATTGCCAGCTGCTGGGGACCTATTTGTAGTGATCGTCTACTTCCAGAATCGCGCTGTCTGATCGTGGAAGTTGCATAGTTAAGTTCCGAACCCCTCGCTCAGGAACCGCTCGGCCAGCGCCGCGTGCAATGCCGCGCCGCGCGCCATCACCTTTTCGTCGAGTATCATGCGGTTGCTGTGGAGGCCGCAGCACGCCCGCCAGTCGCTACCCTCCTGGCTCGCGCCAAGCCAGAACATCGCGCCCGGCACCTTTTCGAGGACATAGGCGAAATCCTCGGCGCCCATCACCGGATTGTCCATCGTCAGCCACGCCGCTTCACCGAACACATCCTCGACGACGCGCTGGCCGAAAGCGGCGGCGCGGCTGTCGCAGATGGTGACGGGAAAGCCTTCTTCGATATGCACCTCGGCGGTGCAGCCATGCGCCTCGGCGATCGCGGGGGCGAGGCGCCTCAGCTCGCGCGCGACCATCGCCCGGCGCTCGGGTGACAGGGTGCGGATCGTGCCGAGCATCTCGGCGCTTTCGGGAATGATATTGTTCGTCGTCCCGGCCGCGATCTTCGCGATCGTGACCACCGCGGGATCGAAGACGGAAACCTTGCGCGTCACCATCGTCTGAATCGCGGTGACGATTGCGCAGGCGACGGGGATCGGATCGACCGCATCGTGCGGCATCGACGCATGGCCGCCCGCGCCCTTGACAGTGATCGAGAGGACATCGGACGAGGCGAGCAGCGGTCCCGCGCGCCCCGCGAAAATCCCATGCGGCGCGTTGGGCATGATGTGGAGCGCAAAGGCGGCGTCGGGCAGCGGGTCGATCAGCCCGTCCTCGAGCATGAAGCGCGCGCCATGATGCCCTTCCTCGCCCGGCTGGAACATGAACATCACCGTTCCGGGCAGTCGATCGCGCGCTGCGCACAGCAATTTCGCCGCGCCGACGAGCATCGCGACATGCGTGTCGTGCCCGCAGGCGTGCATCGCGCCGGTGGTTTCGGACGCGAAATCGAGTCCCGTATCCTCGACCAGCGGCAGCGCGTCCATGTCGCCGCGCAGCAGCACCGTGCGCCCGTTGGCGGGGCCGCGCAGGATCGCGACCAGCCCCGTGGTCGACGGTCCCTCGCGCAATTCGAGCGGCAGCCCGGCGAGGGCCTGCTTGATCTTGGCGAGCGTTTTCGGGTTCTGCAAACCAAGTTCGGGCTCGCGGTGGATGGCGCGGCGCAGGGTCACGAGATCGTCGAGCAGGGTTTCGGCCTCGGCGGGCCAAGGACTGGTGGTGTTAAGCGTCATGCGCGGCCTCTCGTTCCGGGGGTGGCGAGTATTCTGCCGCCGATCCGCCGCGAAGTCGAGCGCGCGGACGCTGACGCCCTCGTTCAGGCCAGCGTCGCCGCTCCACGCTGCTTTCGTCCCGCACTGACGCGCAATATGATGACTGCGACGACCAGTGCGACCGGTAGCGCGTACCAATCGCTCACCGGGATGCGCTTGCCGTTGGTGAAGATGAAGCTGAGCGCAACGATCCACGCCCCCCACCAGTGCAGTCGCGACCACAACTTGGAACCCAGTAGCTTGGCCATGCGGTCGAACGACGTAGCGGCGAGGAGCGCGATAAAGACATAGGCGGCGCCCCCGGTGGCGATCGATCTGGGGTTGGACAGCAGCCAGAACACGCTTGGATCGGATCTCCACAGCGCGATGATCGCCAGAGCGTGGATGAAGTGCGACATAGCGAAGCCAAGCCCAAGCTGGCGGCGGTTTCGACGGAGCCATCGAGTGAAGAGGCCGGGCCACAGCTTAAAGGCCGCCGACGCCGCAAAGGCGGCAAGGAACAGCACCAGCGAAGTGCGCGCGGTGGCGCGAATCACCATTCGATAGCCCTCGGTGTCCCAGCCGATGGCGAAGAGGAAGGCGAGCGCCATCGCGGCGAGCGCCAGAGTCAGCGTCCAGAACAGTCCCCAGCCCTCGGTCCAGCCTGATGGCGCCAGTGTTCCGGTTGTCGTCGCCGTCATCACATCCTCCCTCTTCAAGCCTAGTAATGCTAGGTATAACTTGAATACCTAGCGTTGCAAGGCTAAATTGGTCGACATGTCTGCCGAAATGCTCAAGGGGCACCTCGACGCCGTGCTGCTCGCCACGATCGGCGACGACGCGTTGCACGGCTATGCGATCATCGAGGCCATCCGTGCGCGCAGCGGTGGCCGTTTCGATCTGCCCGAGGGCACGATCTATCCGGCGCTGCACCGGCTCGAACTCGCCGGGCTGCTCGCGAGCCGCTGGGTGCAGCCCGACGGCGGGCGCAAACGCCGGGTCTATTCACTGACCGATAGCGGTCGCCGCTCGCTGGTCGAACGGCGCGCGGGCTGGCAAAGCTTTGCCACCGGCATCGACCGGGTACTGGGCGCGCGAACATGAAGGGGCCGATCGCCGCCTATCTCAACGAACTCGACGATGTTCTGGCGTTCGATCCCAGCCTGTCACGCCGGGTGCGTGATGAGATCGAATCGCATCTCTGGGATACCGCCGACCAGGTGGGCGAGGCCGCCGCGGTGCAGCGCTTCGGGCGGCCCGCGGACATTGCGCGCGCCTATGCCGAGGCGGCACTGCCCGACCGACTGCGGGGCACGTGCGTGGCGGCCGCGCTGCTTGGCGGCGGAACCCTGCTGCTGATGCGGCTGCGGACGGTCGTCCTCGATATTCCGGGCAGCGCTGATCCGCTGACCTGGCTCGATCGCGGCGGGTTACTAGCGGCGCTGGTGTGCATCGGCGCGGCGTGGTGGATTGCGCCGCGTCGCCGGATCGCGCTGGTGCGCCGCTGGCTGCATTTCGCCGCCGGGAGTCTGGCGCTATCGGTCGGGGCGAGTTTGGTGCGCGCGTTTCAGGGTGCGAGCGGGGATATGGCGTATGCGTTGATCGTCGCGACGGGGCTGGTCGAATTGCTGCTGCTCACCGTGCTGATGGCACAGCTTGCGCGGCTCGATCGCTACGCGCAGCGGCTGGCCTCCTAACACGTCCCCCCAACTAACGCGTCCCCCCAAACAACTGCCGCCCCGCCAGATCGAGCATGATTTCCTCGCTGCCGCCGCCGATGGCATTGACGCGGACTTCGCGGTAGATGCGTTCGACCTTGCTGCCGGTGATGTAGCTGGCGCCGCCGAGGATCTGCGCCGCCTCGCGCGCGACATGCTCCAGCATCCGGGTCGCCTGCACCTTCAGCATCGCGAAGTCGGCGGGGCGGGCCCTGTCCTCTTTGACCTGCCAGGCGCAGAGGTCGACCCAGGCCTGCGTTGCTTCGATCTGGCGTTCCATGTCGGCGAGCTTGATGCGGATCGACTGGTGGCCGACGAGCGGGCGGCCAAAGGTCTGGCGGTTCTGCGCCCATCCGGCCGCCTCGGCCATCGCGACGCGGGCGTAGGCGCAGCAGCCCATCGCCATGCCGAGCCGCTCGCTGTTGAAATTGCGCATGATGCCGATGAAGCCGGCATTTTCTCGCCCGATCAGGTTGGCGGCGGGGACGCGCACATCGCTGAAATGAATGGCGGCGGTATCGCTGCACCGCCAGCCCATCTTGTCGAGCCGCGTGCGTTCGACCCCCGGCGCGTCCATGTCGATGAGCAGCAGCGAGATGCCGCCAGCGCCCGGCCCGCCGGTGCGGACCGCGCAGGTCAGCCAGTCGGCGCGCATGCCCGACGTGATGAACATCTTGCCGCCATTGACGATGTAGCTGTCGCCGTCCTTCCTGGCGGTTGTCTTGAGGTTCGCAACGTCGCTGCCGCCGCCCGCTTCGGTGATGCCGAGCGCGATGATCCTCTCGCCCGCCAGCACCGGCGGCGCGACGCGCCGCTTCAATTCTTCCGAACCCAGGGCAAGGATCGGCGGCAGGCCGATGCCATGCGTCATCAGCGACGCGCCAAGCCCGCCCGCGCCCACCGCTGCCAGTTCCTCGGTGACGACGAGGCCGTGAAAAATGTCGAAACCCTCCGAATGGCCACCATATTCCTCAGGATAGCGCAGGCCAAGAATGCCCGCCTCGGCGGCCTTTTTGTGCAGTTCGCGCGGCAGCTCGCCTTCGGCTTCCCAGCGGTCGATATGCGGCGCGATCTCGCGCTCGACGAAGCGGCGGACGCTTTGCGCCAGCGCGTCGTGGGTCTCGTCATAATAGGGCGAACGGGCGCGCCAGTCGTCGAAAGCTGTCATGGGGGCGATGCTGCGCGGGGTTTACGTAAACGTCAAGGTGCGTTTGCTCGCGAGATGCGGCGACGGAAAAATCTCACGCAAAGGCGCAAAGAAGAAAATCTCAAACGAAGACACAAAGAGCGCGTGCGATTGATAATTGGCCGCCGCAGGCGACCATGATGGCGCTTCGCGCCGATTCTCGCCCAGTCGGCATTTTCTTCCGCTGCCCTCTTTGTAACTTCGCGCGAGATCGCCATTCTTCTTCTTTGCGCCTTTGCGCCTCTTGCGTGAGACAAGAAGGCGCGACCTTGCGGGCGCACGCTTGCGCTGCGCAAACAAGTGGTTAGGGTCGCGCGCCATGAAAAAAGCCTCCCTGCTCGTCGGCCTTGCCGCTTTCGCCCTTACCGCCACTCCCACCGCCGCCCAGACCTCGCCCGAGGCGGTGGCCGAGGCCGCGCTCAGGAAGGCGCCGGTGTTCGACGGGCATAATGACGTGCCCTGGGCGTTGCGCGCGCGTGTCGATAACGTCATCAATGATTTCGATTTCGTCGATACGACCGACACCGCGACCGAGGACCGGATCGCGATGCACACCGACCTCAACCGGCTGCGCCGCGGGCATGTCGGCGCGCAATTCTGGTCGGTCTATGTCCCATCGACCACCAATGAAGCGAAAGCGGTGCAGCAGACGATCGAACAGATCGACGTGATGCGGCGGCTGGTCGCGCGTTACCCCGCCCGGTTGATGCTTGCGGGCGATGCGGCGGAGCTTGAAAAGGCGATGAAGGCGGGCAAGGTCGCCGGGATGCTGGGGATCGAGGGCGGCCATTCGATCGGGTCGAGTCTGGCGGTGCTGCGCGAAATGTACGGCATGGGGGTGCGGTACATGACGTTGACCCACGGCAGGAATGTGCCCTGGGCCGACAGCGCGACCGATGCGCCGGAACATGACGGCCTCACCGATTTCGGACGCCAGGTGGTGCAGGAGATGAACCGCATCGGCATGATCGTCGATTTGAGCCACGTCAGCGAAGCGACGATGCAGGATGCGCTTGCGGCGTCGAGGGCGCCGGTGATGTTCAGCCATTCGGGCGTGCGCGCGGTGAACGATCATCCGCGCAACGTTCCCGACAGCGTGCTGCCCGCGGTCAAGGCGAATGGCGGGATCGTGATGGTCGTGTTCCTGCCCGGCTTCCTCGACGCCGATGTCCGCGCGCACGGCCTCCGCCGCACCGCCGAAGAGGCACGGCTGAAGGCCATGTATCCCGGCGATCCCGCGGCGGCCGCGGCGACGCTGAAGGCGTGGGACGACGCGAACCCCGCCCCGAAAACGCAGGTCGCGAGGGTTGCCGACCATATCGACCATCTGAAGCGCACGATCGGCGTCGACCATATCGGGCTTGGCGGCGACTATGACGGCATGGATTCGGCGCCGGTGGGGATGGAGGATGTCGCGGGCTATCCGGCGCTGTTCGTCGAACTGGCGCGGCGCGGCTATTCGCAGGCCGAACTTGAAAAGATCGCGAGCGGCAACATGCTGCGCGTGCTGAAAGCGGTCGAGGCCCATGCGGCAAGGCAGAAGGGACAGCCGCCGATCGAGACGCCGGCCGCAAGTTAAAAGTCCCCCCCCCTTGATGGGGGAGGGTTGGGTGGGGGTGAGGTTGCCGGCGTACGCTTTTGCCCGCGACCTCACCCCCACCGCTGCGCCCCGGACTTGATCCGGGGCTCGCCGCTTCCCCCATCAAGGGGGAGGGGCTTTCCTTTTCCCGAACGGCCACTCGACCGCGCCGCTCGCCCATAGCGCCCACCAGATGATGAACGGCTGCGCGGCGAGGCGCGGGCCATGATACCACCAGCCGAGCGTCTCCCCGCCGATCGCGACATTGGCGAGCGCGTGGTGGACATTGGCGGGCCAGACGCACAGCGCATAGAGGGCGAGGCCCCAGCCGGCGGCCTTGCGGGTGGCGGGGATCATCAGCCCGATCGCGCCCGCGATCTCGGCGATCCCGGTCGCCGCGACGACCAGATCGGGGCGCGGCACCCACGGCGGGGTGATCGCGACAAAAGGTTCCGGTGTCGCCAGATGCCGCCACCCCGCATAGCCGAAGGCAAGCGCGAGCAGCCAGCGCAGCGCGGTGCGGATGCGCTCGGTCATCGCCCGATCGCGGCGAGCATCGCCTCGACGCTGGTGAACTTCTCACGCGGGTTGCCGTCGAGCGCCGCCGCGACTTCCGCCGCCTCGATCCGGCGCCAGTCGCGAAAGGTGACGGGCGCAACGCCCCGGCTGGCGAGCAGCGCGTCGAGCCCCGGCCGTCCCGCCTTGCCCGCGCCGCGGCCGATGTCGTCCAGCACCATTTCGGCGATGCGCGCGCCGTCGGGCTTGTTGGTGCCGATCGTCCCCGACGGCCCGCGCCGCGCCCAGCCCACGCAATAGAGGCCGGGCAATATCCGCCCCTCGTCGTTCGCAAAGCGGCCGCGACCATGTTCATAGGGCACGCCGGGGATCGGCGGCGTCTGATAACCGATGCAGCTGATCACCAGCCCCGCGTCGATGGCATAGGTTTCCCCCGTGCCATGGCTGCGCAGATCGGCGTCGAGCGCGGTCTTTTCGACGATCACGCGCCGAACGCGACCCCCATTTTCCTGGCTGCCCTCGATCGCAACCGGCATGGCAAAGAAGTCGAAATCGATCGTCACGGGCTTGGCGACGGGATTGGCGGCGAAGCTGCGCAGGTGCGTGACCGACTTGCGCATTCCCGGTTCGAGCAGCGCGTCGTCGCCCTCGTCGGGCAGATCGGCGGGGTCGACGCGCGGGCTGGCGCGCTCCAGATGCGCGAGTTCGCCCAGCTCCTTGGGCGTCATCGCGATCTGATGGGGGCCACGGCGGCCGAGGATGTGGATATGCCGCACCCCGCTGGCGGCGAGCGCCGTGCGCGCGTGCGCGACGATGTCGCTACCGGCGAATTCGGAAGGCGTCTTGGCGAGGATGCGTGCGACGTCGAGCGCGACATTGCCATTGCCGATCACCGCGACGCCGGGGGCGTCGAGCGGCGGATTCAGATCGGCAAAATCGGGGTGGCCGTTGTACCAGCCGACAAAGGCAGCACTGCCGATCACACCGGGCCGGTCGGCGCCGGCTATGTCGAGCGGCCGGTCGTTCGGTGCGCCCGTCGCCAGCACGACCGCGTCGTACAGCACCACCAGCTCGTCGATGCTGACGTCGGTGCCGACCGCGACATGGCCGACGAAGCGGACATTGTCGGTCAGCGCGACGCCCTCATAACGGCGCGACACCGCCTTGATCGACTGGTGATCGGGCGCGACGCCGGTGCGGATCAGGCCATAGGGGACGGGCAGCCGGTCGATGACGTCGACCGCGATGTCGTCCGCCTTCTGCAATGTTTCGGCGGTATAATAGCCCGCCGGACCCGACCCGACGATCGCGACATGACGCATCAGCCCACTCCTATGCGGGCGCCTGCGCCGGGGCGCGGCCCCCCTTGTTATGCGGGCGATGCTAGCGGCGAAATGCCGCAGGGCAAGCAGACTGTTGCCGATGGGCGCAGCGGCCTTGACAGCCCGCGCGCCTGATCATATTGCGCGCCCCTCTTTGCCCCGTCGTCTAATGGTAAGACTACGGATTCTGATTCCGTCTATCGAGGTTCGAATCCTCGCGGGGCATCCATTTTCTTCTGACAGGCCAACCCAAATCCTGCCGCCGGTCGCGCTATGCAGGTGCGCCGCGATCTCGCAAAAAAAAAACGCCGCCCATGTGCATCCGAAACGCGCGGCCGCACCGTCCAGTCGATGATCGGCGCGCTTGCCGATCCGGGCGGCGGCCTTGCGCGGTCATGGAAGCTGTGCTCCCCGGTGCGGATCATCCGTGCCCCGGCGCGGGCCGCCACCCGTTTTCACCACGCTGTCCGGTGTCAAGGAGAATATGCGTTGATGGACCAGTTGATCACCACCGCGGCGACGGCCTCGAGCGCCCCCGCCATGTCGGCCGCGGCGCCGCCCGCCACGGCCGTTGCCGTGCCCGTCGCCGGCGCACAGTCAATCAGCCCGGCCGATGTCGCGGCCTATATCGACCCGCGCGATATTGCCGCCTTTCTGCCGCCGCCGCCGCCAACCACCGAATTGGTGGCGATCAGCGACAGCTTTTTCAACGCCGTCGAGAATGCGACGTTCGTTGCGCTTTTCATCGTCGGATTTTTCCTGCTGGCGCGGCTGCTTCATGCGTGGATGCTCCATCGCTCGATCCGCCGGGCGCTCGAGGCAAAATCGGAGGCCGTGACCCCGCTGATCGACAAGCTCAACAAGCCATATGAGCATCTGGGCGGTCAGCGCACCGACGCGCCCGGCGATGACCGCAACGCGCTGGTCCTGCTCGCGATCGGTCTCGCGATGGCGGGTTTCGGACTGATCCAGGGGCATGAGCAATTGATCCGCATTTCGGCGGGCGCCGCGCTTTTCCCCGCCTTTGTCGGAGCGGCGCTGCTGGTCCGTCGCCGCCTGGCGCGCAGCGCCGCTGTCGAGGAGCGCGCCGCTGCGTGACGGGGGAGAGGCCGATGAAGATTGGGCGCTCAGCCAGCGTGTCGCGAGGGGCGATCGCGCCGCATTCCAGCTCCTGGTGCTGCGGTACGAGGGGCGGGTGCGGGCGTTCCTGGCGCGGGCCGCGGGATGCGACGCCGACGATCTGGCGCAGGAGGCTTTCGTTCGCGCGTGGCAGCGGGCGGGCGAGTATCGGGGGCAGGGACGTTATGCGGCATGGGTCATGGGAATCGGCTGGCGCCTGTTCCTCGACCAGCGGCGCACGGCACGGCGGCGCGCCGCCATCGCACGCGATGACGAAGCGCACGCGACGTCGACCGACCCGCGGTCGGCCAGCGACGCGGCCGTCGACGCCGACCGCCTGCTGGCGGCGCTGTCGCCGCAGGAGCGCGCGGCGCTCACCTTATGCATCGGCCACGGTTGCTCGCATGGCGAGGCCGCCGCGATCATGGGCGTGCCGCTCGGCACGCTCAAATCGCTTGTCTTGCGCGGGCGCGCGAAGGCGCAGAAAATGATCGCCGGAGAACCGACGCCATGACACAGCCAAGCGAAGCCGACGCCGACGCTCTTCTTGCGGCGATGCTGGCGCCGCCCGATCGGCCGGGCGACCGGGGGTTCGTGCAGCGCATCGACCGTTCGATTGACGCGCAGGCGGCGTACAAGCGGGCGCGCGGGCGTTTCTGGCGCAGCTTTGCGTTTGAAGCGCTCGCGGCGGGTGCGCTGCTGGCCGCGCTCTGGCTCCTGTCGTCGGCGCCGCTGCTCGCGCCGCTGGCCGGTCCGGGCGAGTGGAAGCTCGCGTCGCCGCTGCTGCTCGTGCTGCTGCTGTGGCTCGGTACGCAGCGCTGGCGTCAGGCCTGACCGCCCGGCGCCTGTTCGTCGTCGATCCCCTGATATTTGAGCTGGAGATAGCGTTCGCGCGTCGCGAGCTTGTCGAGTTCGCCCGCGGCGAGGCTGCGCGCGGCATTGCCGATCTCGCTTTCGAGCATTTTCAGGCCGCCAAGCAAGGTTTCGTCAGGGGTGCGCCCGGCATGCGCTTCCTTGCGCAGCCCCGCCGGGATGCGCTGATAACCCGCGACGAGTTCGGGGAGGTCTTCGCCCACGAGCTTGCGGATGTTCGCGGCGGCAGGCGTCGCGGGATCGAGCGTCTGGAGCTGCGGCGCGAGCAGGTCGAGCTGGACGCCGATGCCGTCGACCAGCTGGCGCGCGGGCGCGGGGAGCGCGGGCCGCTGCGTTTCCAGCCAGATTTCGGTGCGCCCGGCGAGCTGTTTCAAATCGGTTTTCGGCAGGTCCGCCTGCCGCGGTTCGGGGAAGGGCGGCCATTTGCCTAAGAGTATCGCGACGCCGACAAGCAGGACGAACAGCGCGAGCAGTCCGGTGAAGCCGAGCGGCTGGATCAGCGCGCCGAACAGTGCGGCGCCGAGTAGCAGCACGCCCCCCGCGATCAGCATCCGGCCGAGCTTCCTGTAAAGATGCTGGCGGCGCAGCGCGACGCTCTTGGTGCCGATCGGTCGCTGTCGTTCGCGCGACCGTTCGATCGCGGCTTCGGCCGAAAGGCGGATCTTGTCGACCTCGCTCATGCTCATCGGTTCGCCGTCACCCTTCGATCGCCGCGAGCGGGCTGTCGCCGCCGCCGACGCTCGCCTGCGCCTGGGCGGCGCCCTCGGCGCGCGCGATATAGCCCTTCGACTTGGCGACCTCGCCCTCCAGCGTGTTGACCGTGGTTTTCATGCTGTCGAGCGCCTTCAGCTTGAAGGTGTCGATCGCGTCCATCGTGTCATAGATATTCTGGAAGGCGCGTTGCAGCGTTTCCATCGGGATCGTGCTCGACGCCGCCTGCTCGTGGATGCGCGCGGTGTTGTCCTTCAGCATCTTCGACGTGCCGTCGATGATGTTCGCGGTGGTGGTGTTGAGCGCGGTGATCTGTTCGAGCACAAGCTTCTGGTTGGTCATCGCCTGCGCGACGGTGATCGCGGTCTTCAAGGCGCCGACCGTGGTGGTGCTGGCGCGCTCGACGCCCTTCACCAGCTCGATATTGTTCTTCTTGACCAGATCGAGCGCGAGATAACCCTGCACCGTCACCGCCATCTGCGTCAGCAGATCCTGCGTCCGCTGGCGCGCATAGAAGAGCGCATTTTCGCGCAGCACCTTGGCCTTCGCAGGGTCGATGCCGTCGAGTTCGGCGGCCTTTTCCTCGAGCTTGCGGTCGAGCGTCTGGGCGATATGGACCATCTGCTCCAGCTTGCCCATCGCTTCCCACAGCTTGCGGCGTTCGACGTCGATGGCGGCATTGTCCATCAACAGCTCGTCCTTGCCGTTCGCCAGCGCGGTCAGTACGCTCGAGATGTGCGACTGGGCGCTGCGATATTTGGCGAAATAATTGGTGACGCTGCTGCCGAACAATTTGTCGAGCAGGCCGCGCTTGGAAATCAGCTTGCCGTTTGCCGACGGGTCGAGCCGCTCGACGGTGTTGCGCAGCTCGATCAGATTCTGGCCGATGTCGGTGTCACGGTCCATCGCCTTGATCGGGCGGTCGAGAAAACGGTTCGACTGGTTCGCCGCTTCCAGCATTTCCTTGCGGCCCATATTGGTGATCTGGTCGACCTTTTGCCCGAAGGCGGGCGAATTGACGTCCTGCGCAACCAGATCGTCGATGAAGCCATCGACGCGCTCTTCGAGCTTCGATTTCTGCTCGGTCGACAGCGGCACGAGGCCCGCCGCCTTGTCGGGCGTCACGGCGGGCACGGGTTCGGGCGGCGTCAGTTTCAGCTCGTCGGTCGCGGTCGCCGTTGCGGTCACTTCGCTCATTCGTCTTCCTTCCAGCCCCAAGAGAGATGTCAGGGCCGCCCGCCTATATGGCATGCGGCACTGTATTATACAAGCATTACACTTGTCCTGTCCTTTTCAATCCCGGCGCAATCCATGCCGACACGATCAGTTGCGCCATATGATAAACGAGGATCGGCACCAGCACCATGCCGGCGATTGCGGGCGGGAACAGCGTCGCCGCCAGCGGCGCGCCGACCGCGATGCTTTTCTGCGCGCCCGCGAAGAGCAGCGTGATGCGATCGGGTCGCGCAAGCCGCAGCAGTCCGCCGAGCGCCCAGGCTCCCCCGAAGGACAGCGCCAGCATCAACGCGGTGACAGCGAGAATGATAGCGATCTCACGCTCGTCGAGCTGGTCCCAGATGCCCGCGACGACCGCGGCCGAAAAGGCGACATAGACGGCGATCGCGATCGCCGTGCGATCCATGGCGGTGGCAAGGCCGCGGTGCGCGAGCGCCCAGGGACGAAGCCAGCGCTGTGCAAGCTGTCCGATCAGGAAGGGAAGGAGCAGGACCGACACGATGCGCAGCACCGCCGCGCCCTGAATTGCGCCCGCGCTGCCGGCGAGCAAGGCAAAGAGCAACGGTGACAGCGCGACCCCGATCAGATTGAGCAGCGCGGCGGCGACGACGCTCGCGGCGACATTGCCCCCCGCCATCGAGGTGGCCGCGGTCGCCGACTGAACCGTCGAGGGCAGGACGCCGAGGAACAGGAAGCCGAGTGCGAGCGTCGTCGGCAGCAGAGGCGCGAGAGCGGCCTGCGCGGCGAGGCCCAGCAAGGCCATGGCGCCGAAGCAGAAAAGAAGCGCTGCGCCCTGAAGTTTCCAGTTGCGCACGCCATGCAGCACCTCGTCGCGCGGAAGGCGGACGCCGTTCAGAAAAAAGAGCAGAACGACCGCCGCCGTCGAAAACGCCTCTGCGACCGGTACCGCCGCGCCGCGCACCGGCAGCAGGCTCGCGAGCAGAATCGTCGCAAGCAGCAGAAGAACGAAACGGTCGGGGAAGATGCGGTCTAGCATTGCAGCAGGCGATGGCCGTGGCGGGGACGATTGGCAAGACGGCAGGAGGCGCTAGAGAGGCATAATGTCATATATGCTGATCCTTGCCGCACTTCCCGAAGAGAGTGACACATTGTTCCCCGGAGCCGGGGACAGGGATGACGGCCCCTTCGCCGTCCGCCGTCTCGCCGTGCATCGCCATGATGTCGCCATCGCGACCTGCGGGCTTGGCAAGGTCAATGCTGCGCTGTGCGCGGGTGCCCTCGCGCGCGATGCCGACCTCATTCTGATGAGCGGCACCTGCGGCGCGCTTGGCGCGGCGCCGGGCGCTTACTGGATCGCCGAAGCCTTGCAGCATGATTATGGCGCGACGCATCCCGGCCGCTTCCGGCGCTACCGCGCGGGCGACTGGCCGATGGGCGAGCCGGGGGAGGCGCACTTCGCCGCGATGCCCGATCCGGGGCTGGGCCTGCCTCACGCGCGCATCGCCAGCGGCGACAGCTTCGTCGCCTCCCCCGACGCCGCCGCCGACCTCAAATCGCTCGGCGCCACGCTCGTCGATATGGAGGTTGGCGCGGTCGCGCAGGCGGCGATGCGGCTCGGCAAGCCATGGGCGGCGATCAAGGCGGTGACCGACGAGGCGAATGGCGACAGCGGCGGTGATTTCCACGCGAACCTCGTCCGCGCCGCGCGCGCCGCGGGGCAAGAGATCGAGCGACTGGTCGCGATGCTTTGATCCGTTTCGCCCCGGTCGCTTCTGTGGTAGACTGACCCTCTCCAGACCGAGGAGCGACACGCCATGCGGTACTACCGGTCATCCATGTCCCTGCTCGCGGCTTGCGCGGCGCTGGCGGCGCCTATCGCTCTTGCGGCGGGCGGCGGCGGTGGGGGAGGCGGCGCGCCGCCGAGCCAGAGCAGCTATGACCCGACGATCGACTATAAAAAGGGTGTCGAAGCCTTTGCCGCAGGCCGCTATGCCGAGGCGGCGAAGGCTCTGAAAAAGGTTGTCGCGGCCGTCCCCAGGAACCCGCAGGCCAATTATCTGCTCGGCGCCAGCCATCTGGCGCAGGGCGATTATTCCCGCGCGGTAAAGCCGCTCGAAACAGCGGTGCGCCATGACGGGAAAATGGTCGAGGCGCGCCGCGATCTTGGCGTCGTGCAGGCGAGACTCGGCAAGGCCGACAAGGCCGACAAAGAGCTGCAAGCGCTCAAGATGATGCAGGAACAGTGCGCAGCCAGCTGCGCCGATGCGGCAAAGCTTGCCGATGCGATCGCCAGGCTGGAGGCAGCCATCGCCGCGGGACCGCAGGCGCGGGCCGCGGTCGCGCCCGATATGCACCTGCCATCCGCCGCCGCGCTCGATCCCATCTATGTCGCGGCTGTCGCGCTCATCAACGAACGCCGTTACGAAGCGGCGATCGCAAAACTCGATGCGGCGCTGTGGGCGGCGGGGCCACACCCCGATGTGCTGACCTATCTCGGCTTCGCGAACCGCAAGCTCGGGCGTCACGACGCGGCCGAAGCCTATTATCGCGACGCGCTTGCGATCGCGCCGACGCACCGCGGCGCGATCGAATATTATGGCGAACTGAAGCTCGAACGGGGCGATGTTGCCGGGGCGAGGGCGCATCTGGCGCGACTCGACGCGATCTGTGGATTCGGCTGCAACGAAGCCGATGAACTGCGACGCTGGATCGAGGAGAAAGCGCCATCGGCAGGCTGAACCGGTGCACCGGCGGCATGGCGGTCGCGCTGGCTCTGGCTGTTCCCGCCGCCCCCGCCGCCGCGCCGCCGCCGTTCGAGACGTTGCGCTGGACGGCGCCGGGAGCCGAGCTTGCCGTCCTTACGACCCAGCCTGCGGCATGTTTGGGCAGCGCTTCGGTCGAAATACAGGCGGGGGAGGCGCTGTTCAACAGCCCCCGACTGCTCGGCGGACAGGCCGCCAAAGCCGGGCTGAGCTGCGCCGGTTGCCACGTCAACGGGCGCGACAACGCACATTTCCTGATGGCGGGCGTTTCGGATCGGGCTGGCACGGCCGATGTTACGCACAGTTTCTTTGGCGCCGCGCGCGGCAATGGCCGCTTCGACCCCGTCCGCATTCCCGATCTGGCGCGGCCGGGCAAAGTGTCGCGCGATTCGGCGGACGGAGTTCTGGAATCCTTTGTCCGCGCCTTGATTGTCGACGAATTCGCAGGCCGCGAACCGACGCCGGCGATGCTCGCCGCCATTGCCGCCTATGTGCGCGCGATCGCCCCCTGTCCCGATGGCGACCCGCCTGTTGGACGCGCGCTCGACGACCAGCTGCGGCTGACCGTCTCGGCGCTGCGCGGCGCGATCGGCATGGCGCGGCGCGGCGATGGCGCTGCGGCGCGCGCGCTGCTGGCCGCGGCGCGCCATCAGCTGGGACTGATCGCCGAACGCTATCCGGCCCCGGCGTTCGGCGCCGAGCGGCGCGACCTTCTGGCGGCCTCGCGCGCGCTGGCGGACCTGGAAGGAAAGGCGGCCGAGGGGGACGGTTTCACGACCGCGCTCTCGACGTGGCGGGCGGCGTTCGAGAATGGCCTTGCGCGGCGGCTGCGCCGCCACGAGGCGCGATCCCTATACAATCCGGCCAACCTCGCTTTTGTTGCGCCGCAGCAGGATAATCGCTAAGGGCGCGCGCAGCCACGGCGCTGCCGCTCATCTCCACAAAAGGCCTCTTTTCCCATGTCGCTCCGCAATATCGCCATTATCGCGCACGTCGATCACGGCAAAACCACGCTCGTCGATCAACTCTTCCGCCAGTCGGGCACCTTTCGCGACAACCAGCGTGTCGAGGAAAGGGCCATGGATTCCAATGACCTGGAGAAAGAACGCGGGATCACCATCCTGGCGAAATGCACCAGCGTCGAATGGGGCGAGGGCGACAAGGCGACGCGTATCAACATCGTCGACACGCCGGGCCACGCCGATTTCGGCGGCGAGGTCGAGCGCATCCTGTCGATGGTCGACGGCGTCATCCTGCTGGTCGACGCCGCCGAAGGGCCGATGCCGCAGACCAAGTTCGTCACCGGCAAGGCGCTCGCGCTCGGTCTGAAACCCATCGTCGTCGTCAACAAGATCGACCGCAGCGACGCGCGCGCCGCCGAGGTGCTCGACGAGGTGTTCGAGCTGTTCCTGACGCTCGAGGCCAATGACGAACAGCTCGATTTCCCCATACTTTATGCCTCGGGCCGCGGCGGCTATGCCTCGCCCGACCCCGAAGCGCGTGAGGGCACGCTCGAGCCCTTGTTCCAGACGATCGTCAGCCATGTCCCCGCGCCGGGGCTCGACGAAAATGCGCCCTTCACCTTCCTCGCGACTTTGCTCGACCGCGACAATTTCATCGGCCGCATCCTCACCGGCCGCGTCCAGTCGGGCACGGTCAGGGTCAACCAGCCGATCCACGCGCTCGACATGGACGGCAAGGTGATCGAGACCGGCCGTGCATCGAAGCTGCTCGCGTTCCGCGGGCTCGACCGCGTGCCCGTCGACGAGGCGCGCGCGGGCGACATCGTCGCGATCGCCGGCCTCACCAACGCGACCGTCGCGAACACCATCGCCGACACCAGCGTCAGCGAACCGATCGCCGCGCAGCCGATCGACCCGCCGACGCTGTCGATGCGCTTTGCCGTCAACGACAGCCCGATGGCGGGGCGCGAGGGCAGCAAGGTGACGAGCCGCATGATCCGCGACCGCCTCTTCCGCGAAGCCGAAACCAATGTCGCGATCCGCATCACCGAAAGCGCCGACAAGGACAGTTTCGACGTCGCGGGCCGCGGCGAGCTTCAGCTTGGCGTGCTCATCGAAACGATGCGCCGCGAAGGCTTCGAGCTCGGCATCAGCCGCCCGCGCGTCCTCTATCAGACCGACGAAAACGGCCAGCGCACCGAACCCTATGAAACCGTCGTCATCGACGTCGACGACGAGCATAGCGGCACGGTGGTCGAGAAGATGCAGATGCGCAAGGCCGACCTCATCGACATGCGCCCGTCGGGCGGCGGCAAGACGCGCATCACCTTCAGCGGCCCGTCGCGCGGCCTGATCGGCTATCATGGCGAGTTTCTGTCGGACACGCGCGGCACCGGGATCATGAACCGCCTGTTCGAGAAATATGGCCCGTACAAGGGCGTGATCGAGGGCCGCAAGAATGGCGTCCTCATCTCGAACGGCAATGGCGAAGCCGTCGCCTATGCGCTTGGCCCCCTGGAAGAGCGCGGCATCCTGTTCGTGTCGCCCGGCGAGGCGCTGTACGAGGGGATGATCATCGGCGAAAACGCCAAGCCCGAAGACCTTGAGGTCAACCCGATGAAGTCGAAACAGCTCACCAACTTCCGCTCGACGGGCAAGGACGACGCGATCCGGCTGACCCCGCCGCGCCGCATGACGCTGGAGCAGGCGATCGCCTATATCGACGACGACGAGATGGTCGAGGTGACGCCGAAGAATATCCGCATCCGCAAGGCGATCCTCGATCCGCACGAGCGCAAGAAGGCGTCGCGGAAAAAAGAGGCGGCGTAAGATACAGACCGGCAGCCCGAAACGGCCGCCGGTTTTGTTTTGGGCGTTTCCTTTTCGGTTTCGTCATGCTGAACTCGTTTCAGCATCCATGGCCTGCGCTCTCGTTCGGCGCCGCGTTACCGGATAGGGCAGGCCATGGACCCTGAAACAAGTTCAGGGTGACGAAGAAAGCCGCGGGGCGTATGGCAGCAAACACATCATGCCCCGCCTGATCCTGTTCAACAAGCCTTATGGCGTGCTGTCGCAATTCACCGACAAGGGAACGACCGCACCCGTGGACGGCCCGCGCGCGACCTTGTCCGACTATATCGACGTGCCGGGCGTCTATCCCGCCGGGCGGCTGGACCGCGACAGCGAAGGCCTGCTCATCCTGACGGACGATGGCGCGTTGCAGGCGCGGATTTCGTCGCCGAAGCACAAGATGCCCAAAACCTATCTGGCGCAGGTCGAGGGCGAACCTGACGCCGCCGCGCTGGCGGCGCTGCGCCGTGGCGTCACGCTGAACGACGGCCCGACCCGCCCCGCCACCGTCCGCCGCATCGAGCCGCCAAAGCTGTGGGATCGCGACCCGCCGGTGCGATACCGCAAGAGCGTCCCCGACGCCTGGATCGAACTCACCATCACTGAAGGCCGCAACCGCCAGGTGCGGCGGATGACGGCGGCGGTGGGGTTTCCGACGCTGCGGCTGGTGCGGTGGCGGATCGGGGGGTGGGAGATCGGGGATTTGGCGGTGGGGGAATGGCGGACGGTCTGACAGCCGCCCGCCAGCCGGGGTCACTTGGTCGTATAGCCGCCGTTGACGAGGATTGTCTGGCCGGTCATCCACCAGCCTTCCGACACCAGCATCCGAATCCACGGCACGATATCCTCGATATGCGTCAGGCCGGTGGGGGTGAAAGGCGACAGCGCGGCGGCCGTCTTGTGATAGGCGACCGCCTCCGCGCCCTCGGCGGGGTAGAAGAAGGGGGTGTCCATCGGCCCCGGCCCGATCGCGGTCACCGAAATGCCGCGCTGGCCAAACTCCTTCGATGCGGCGCGGGTGAAATGCTCGACCGGCGCCTTGGTCCCCGCATAGGCGGCGTAGAAGGGCGTGTAGGCGCCGAGCAGCGAGGTGACGAGCGTGCAGATCTTGCCATTGTCATTGAGGTGCTTGCCCGCCTCTTTCAGAAAGAAAAAGGCGGTCTTGCTGTTCACCGCGGTCATTTCGTCATATTCGGCCTCGCTGATCTCGGTGAAGGGCTTTTTGAGCACCTTGCCGACGGTGTTGATCGCGATGTCGGGGCGCCCGACCGCCGCGATGGTGTCGGCGAACAGCTTTTCCATCGCCGACGCCGACGTGAGGTCGGCCTGGAAGGCGACGGCCTCGGCGCCCGCGGCGCGGATGGCGGCGAGCGTTGCCTCGGTCTCGGCGGCGGAGGCGGGACTGTTGTAATGCACCGCGACGGCCCTGGCGCCGTGCGCGGCAAGGTCGCGGGCGACGAGGCCGCCCAGATTCTTGCCGCCGCCCGCGATGAGCGCGACTTTGCCCTTGATGCTGTGATCCGTCATTGCTGGTCTCCTTGGTGACGGTGGGAGGGACGCCAGGGCAGTCGCCACGGCGCTGTCCTGCCGACGATAGGCGCGTTCCGGCTTGCCCGCTTTCCAATTCCGGCGCAGCTTTCCCCTCCGGCGCATGAGTCGGGTGGCCGGAGAGGAGGGCGATTGAGCGGGCAGGCGTGGGGCGTGTGGGACGGCATCCGGCCGCTGCGACCGCGGGCGCTCATCGCGCGCCGCGAGACGGCGATCGGCCCGATCGGCGTCGTCGCCGCGACCGAACGGCTCGACCGCCCGACCGACTGGACGTTCGAGGAGGCGCATCACACGATCGTCGTGCATCTGGGCGGGCGGATCGACCGGCTCATGTGCGAGTTTGCCGTCGGGCCGTCGGGGCCGGTGCAGCCGGAACGCGGCGACATCTGGATCATCCCCGCGGCGTGCCGCTATGCCGCGCTCGCCGAGGGCGGGCGGGCCGAGTTTGTCGAGCTGCGCGTGCCCACCGCGCTCGTCGGCGACGTGCCGCTTGCGGCGCGGGTGCGGCACCGCGACGATTTTCTCTTCGGATCGGCGGCGCGGCTGGCCGAATTGCTGCGCGGGCCGGGCGGCGGCCTGGCCGACATGGCGGCGCACGCGGTCGGCGATGCGCTGCACCTGCATCTGCGCGCGCGTTATCGACCGGGGTTCCGGCATGGGGCGCGGCGCACGCTGTCGGCATCGCAGCGCGCGGCGCTGGTCGCGGCGATCCGCGACGAGCCCGACGCGCGGCACAGCCTCGATACGCTCGCGGCGCTCGTCGGCATGGACGTGCGGCGCTTCACCGGCGCGTTCCGTGAGGCGTTCGGCGTCACGCCCTGGCAATATGTGCTGCGCGCGCGGCTCGACGCGGCGGCGCGGATGCTGCGCGCGGGCGACGATCCGGTGACCGAAATCGCGCTCGCCACGGGCTTTGCGACGCCCAGCCATTTCGCGACCGCCTTCGCCCGCCGCTTCGGCGCACCGCCGTCGAGCTGGCGGCGCGCGACCTGGCCGGACGCCGGCGCGGGCGGCGTTCCGGTCGCCGCCGGGCGGGAAGAGAGTTTACGGTCCGTTCACGCTCCCCATCTATGATCGCGGACGAGGGACTGCTCGCGCCGCGGGAACCATTATGGCCACGAGCCGGGAAATGGATCGACTGCGCGCCGAACATGCGGCGCTGATGGCGCTGGCGCGCATCATCCTGGCGATGATCGACGACCCCGCGCCGCTGCGTCCCGCCGATCTGGCATCGGCGCGCTCGGCGTTGCGCACCACGCTGGTCCGCCATCTGAAGTGCGAGGATTGGGCGCTGTATCCGCGCCTGCGTGCGAGCGGCGAGGCCGAACTTGTTCGCCTCACCCGCGCGTTTGAACTCGAAATGGGCGACCTCGCCGACAATTTCGCCGCTTATGACGACAAATGGACCGCTGCGCGCGTTGCGGCCGACCGGGCGGGCTTCTGCCGCGAGACGCGGATCGTCTTCGACCTGCTGGGGCGCCGCGTCGAGCGCGAGGAGCGCGAGCTTTATCCGCTCGCCGACAAACTCTATTCGGCAGCGGCGCCGGTGGTCGCGCCGGTCAGGGGCGGATCGACAATTTCCAGCTGAGCGCGACGCGCAAGTCCTGTCCGAAACCCGGCACCGGCTGTTTCCAGGCGTCAGCCAGCTCAAGCCCGATGGTGGCATTGTCGGCGTAGGAGAGCCGAAGGCCGCCGCCCCAGCTGCCGAGCCGGAAGGCTGCTGCCGACGTCGACGCGCGCGCGGCGAGCCGGACGTCCGCATAATCGGCAAAGGCATAGATTTCGCTCTTCGCCATTCGGCCGTTTTGAATTGGGCGCAACGCGAGTTCGCCAAATGCCGCATAGCCGCGATCGCCGCTGACCAGCCCGTCGTCGAACGCACGGCCAAATGTGGCGCCGCCGACGCTGAAGCGTTGCGCGGCGGGCAGACGGTCGCGCGACCAGCGTCCTGTCGCGGCGATGCGTGCGATAACCGCTTTCCCGAACGACTGGTTCGCCTCGACGCCGACGTCGGCATAGGCGAAACCGACCTCTCCGATCGCCGGATCGACGCGCGCGCCAGCGATGTCGAGCCCCTTGGCCACACCGATACGCGCGCCAACCGCGGTGCGGTCCTCGGACAGGCGAAAGGCCAGGCTGCCGCCCGCGATCCAGCTTTTTTCGGCCGCGATTGTCGACCCGAACAGAGCATTTTTGGAATCGAGATAATCGACGCGGATGACCGCGACGAGATTGCGCCGCGCGGCGCGAACGACCGGATGGGTGAGGGCAAAGCCCGCGCTCCAGGCTTCACCGTCGACCGCCAGCCCTTCGGGCCGGGTGCGTAGCGCCGCGCCCGACAGCTCGGCGCGCGTGCCGCCCGCGCCCAGCGGGGTCGAATGGCGGGCGGCAAGGTAGAGAAGTGAACGGAAGTTGACGGCCGCCGCGCCGCTGAGCCGCGTTTCGTCGCCGCTGCGCAACAGGCTGGTGCCGCGCGCATTGGCATCCACGATGCCGTCGTTGGCGAAACGACTGGTGCGCGTGGTGAAACCGAGGCCGAGCGTGGGTCTTTTTGCATCGACGGCGAGGTCGAGCGCCACCGCGCCCTGCTCGCCGCCGAGCGCCAGCCTGGGCGTGACGGCGACGCCGGGGATATCGGCGATGTTGCCAAGCGCGCGCTCGAATTGCGCGCGCGGCAGCGGACGTTCGGCGGTCAGTGGCGCGGCCATGCGCGCGATGAGCGGCGCGGGGCCGCTTTCGCTTTCGCCGCTCAGCGTGACCGAGCCGATATAGCCTTCGGCCGAGGCGACGGTGACGATCCCGTCCGACAGATCCTGTTCGGGGATGACCAGTGTGAAGAGCGCGACGCTCGACCGGTTGTAGGCGCGGGTCATCGCCGCCGCGAGCTTTGCCAGATTGTCGGCCGATGCGCGGCGCCCGACGAAGCGCTGCGCCGCGCGGGCCACGTTGGCGGGCACGCCGGCGCCCACGAAACGGATTTCGCGGATCGTGACATCGGGGCGAGCGCCGAGTTCGACCGTGCCGAGCGCGACGTCGCGCGGCGCGGGATCGGGCAGCGGATCGCGGCTGCGATCAGGAGCTAGCGGGGGGCGCCCATCGAGCGGCGCCGCGGCGGGCTGGGCGGCGAGCGCCGCGACGGGCAGGAGCCAGGCCCCCATCACCGTCGCGACGCCGGCGGTGCGCAAGCGACGCATCGCGGAGCTTCTCAGTCGCCACCCTTGGGTTTCAGCCCACCAAGAACTCCACCGACGGTGCCGGTAACACCCTGGACCACGCCGGTTACGGCATTGCCGCCCTTGCCGTCGCCGCCCGTGGTGCCACCGCCGACCTGCGCCAGCGCGCCGGTCGCGGTCGAGACGACATTGCCGACCAGCGCAACGGGCGTGGCGGCAGGCGACCCGTTTGCGCCGCCGGTCAGCCCAGCGGTGACGCCGCCGAGCAGATTGCCCCCCGTGCCGGGCTGCACGGTGACGAGCTGCCCGCCCGAGCCGACGCCGACGGTCAGCAGGCTGCCGTTCTGTTGGCCCGGGGACAGGATGCTCGCGCCGATCAGCGGCGAGGCGTCGGGGCTGCCGAGTGCGGTGGCCTTGCCAATCGTCGCGGTGATCAGCTCGCCCGGCGCGGCGGTAAGGCCGTCAACCAGATATTGCTGTCCGTTTCCGGTCTGGACAAGCGCAACGCCGGTGCTTTTGACGACGCCGACGACCGTGCCGACGAGATTGGCGTCGCCGGGAAGCCGGCTGTCGACTGCGCTCGCGAGCAGCAGGCCCTTGTCGGCAACGACATTAACGAGACTGCCCGACTTGACGAGCACGCCGCCGATCACGGGATTGACGTTCGCTGGATCGCCGGTGTTGGCGAGAAGGCCGGTGCCGGCGATTCCCGATGGCCCGACGAGCCCCCCCACCGCCAGGGCGCCGGCATCGCCGAGACCGAGCGCTCCGCCAGCCGGGCCTGCGGGACCGGCGGGACCGGCGGGACCGGCTGGTCCGGCGGGACCGGCCGGTCCGGTGGCGCCGACGGGCCCCGCAGGCCCGGCAGGGCCGACACTGCCGACGCGGTAACTGCCCGAGGATTCGCATGCCGCCAACACGAGGCAGGCGGGCAAAAGAACAAGATGAGCCGAGCGGATTTTGAGACAGGACAAAGGCATGACACTTCCCCTTCGTACATGATCTGGTCCCTGACCGCGATATTCACGCTTGAATGAAAAGGTTCCATAAAATCTTGATAATTCTTGAACATGTCGAGGATGGTAAACAAGTAAATTGCCAGATCATCGTGCAAAACCGGATAAAATATCTTGCGACATTAACTATAAACTTACTTGCTTTCTTTGGTCGTTCACACGCTTCGGGGCTGCGAATCGACCCAGCGAATCGACCGGAGCGAAAGGTGGCGCGGCGCTATCCGTCCCGACCGGCCTTTCGATTGACGAAGCGGGGGTGCGCCCGCTAGGGCCGCGCATCATTTTATGGGAAAATTGTCCATGACCGATACGCCGCCCGACCGCATGTCGACCAATCCGCGCTCGCCCCATTTCGACCTGGAGGTGCTGCAACGTGGCATCGGTATCCGCTTCAAGGGCAAGGAACGCACCGACGTCGAGGAGTATTGCATCTCCGAAGGCTGGATCCGCGTTGCCGCGGGGAAATCGAAGGATCGCTTCGGCCAGCCGATGACGATCAAGCTGTCGGGCGAGGTCGAGGCGTGGTTCGAGGATGTGGCGGGCGAGGGCGACGCGCCGGTCGCCGACTGATCAGCGACGCATCCTCCGCTCGCATCCGAAGTCGTCATTGCGAGCGCAGCGAAGCAATCTCCAGCTATCGTCACGCACGATCGGTGGCTGGAGATTGCTTCGTCGCTACGCTCCTCGCAATGACGAGGGGCTCAACATGGTAAGCAGATAAGCGCCGACTGAGCCGTTTCGTGCCCTTTCGGCGCCCCAAAACAGAAACCACCCGGAGCGGCGGGCCGCCCCGAGTGGCTTTGTCGCTCGTCGAGCCCTTGGAGGTGGGGGGTAGGCTCAGTTGCCGAGCGAGGCGGCAACGACCTCGAGGCCGTTGCCGGGTTTCCAGTCCTGTTGTGCCCAGACCGGCGCCTCGAAGCTCGGCGCCGGATTTGCGCCGCCCGGTTCGCCGTCGGCGTAGATGAAACCCTGCACCGGATTGGCGCGCAGGCCGAGGTCGCCGATCGGGGCGTACCAGACGCGCACCAGGCTCCAGTCGCCGGCATCGCTGACGTCGACGACGCGCACGCCGCGTTCGATCTGGCCGCGGCGGCCGTTGATCGGCGACCAGTTCGCATGGTCGATCAGGATTTCGCGGTCGCTGACGATTTTTTTGACCACCGCGACATGGCCCATCGGCATCCCGCGCGTGCCCGCAAAGGCCATGACGGCGCCCAGCCGCGGTTCGTTGCCGCGCGCATAGCTGCCCGCCGCCTGCGCCCACCAGGTCTTGGCATTGCCGCGAATGTCGACGCCCGATTCGGCGCGTGCGAAGGGGACGCATTGCAAATAGGATCTGGCCGCGGCGGGGACGCTGGCGAGCAGCCCGGCAAGCGTCAGCAGCGACGCAAGCGCGGCAGGCAGAAAGCGGCGTTGGAACATGGAATGCGACCCCCGGCTTGTTTTCAAGCGTGGGAGCGTCTTTGCCACGCCGGGCGGCATTCACCACCCGTCCAGCGACGAGCCGCGCCACCGATGCGGCGGACGGCGGAACCTCTTGTTCAGGCACTCGATTCGTCGTGCGCGCTATTCGGCTGGCCGCGCCGCTCTTCTTTCGCCCCCGCCTTCGCCGGGGGCGACGGTCGTTACGCCGCAGCCGTCGCCACATCGTCGGGGCGGCGGAACAGCGTCAGCACGTCGCTCGCGGGCATCGGGCGCCCGTAATAATAGCCCTGGATGTTCGAGCAGCCGAAGCTGCGCAGCGTTTCGACCTCCAGTTCGGTTTCGGCGCCCTCGGCGGTGGTCGACATGCCGAGGCTGTCGGCGAGCGCGACGACGGCGCGGATGATCGCGATCGATTCGATGCTGCCCTTGGCGGCGCCGACGACGAAGCTGCGGTCGACCTTGATCGTCGAGAATTGCGTCTTGCGCAAATAGCCGAGCGACGAATAGCCGGTGCCGAAATCGTCGAGCGACAGGCGGATGCCGAGCGCGATGAGCTGGTCGAGCAATTGCGCGGCGCCCCCGCCGTCGCGCAGGAAGACGCTTTCGGTAACCTCGATCTCCAGCCTTTGCGGCGGGAGTCCGCTCTGCGCGAGTGCCGAGACGACGACCGACGCGAAGCTGGGGTCGGTGAGCTGGTCGGCCGACACGTTGATCGCGACCTTCAGGTTCGACGGCCATTTCATCGCCTCGCGGCATGCGGTGCGCAGCACCCATTCACCGATCGGCGAGATGAGGCGCGCATCCTCGGCGAGCGGGATGAAACGGCCCGGCGAGACATTGCCGAGCTTCTGGTTGGTCCAGCGGAGCAGCGCCTCGAATCCATTGAGCGTACCGTCGGCGGCGGTGACGACGGGCTGGTAATAAAGCTCGAACTCGCCGCGTTCGAGCGCGCCGCGCAATTCCTGTTCCATGACGCGCCGTTCCTCGGCCTGGGCGTGGAGCGAGGCGACATAGGCGGCGACGACATTCCCGCCGCGATCCTTTGATTTATAAAGCGCAAGGTCGGCGTTGCGCGTCAGCGTCTCGACCGTCGCGCCGTCGGTCGGGCCGATCGCATAACCGACGCTGGCGCCGACGAACAGCTGGTGATTGTCGACGACATAGGGCCGGCTGATCGTCGCGATGATCCGCTGCGCGAGGTCTTCGGCGGCCGCGCCGGAGGCGACATTGTGGAGCACAACGGCAAATTCGTCGCCGCCGAGGCGGCCGCAGGTCATGCCGCGCTCCATCAAGGCCTTCAGCCGCGCCGCGACCTGCGCCAGCAATTTGTCGCCGACGGGGTGGCCCAGCGTATCGTTGACCGCCTTGAAGCGATCGAGGTCGATCATCAGCAGGGCGCAGCGCGATTTGGCCTCGACGGCGCGGGCGAGCGCGCGGGCCAGATCCTCGTTGAGGCTGAGCCGGTTGGGCAGGCCCGTAAGATTGTCGAAGCGCGCCATTCTTGCAATCTGTTCGGCGGTTGCGCGCTGTTCGGTGACGTCGGACCCGACCCCGCGAAAGCCGAGGAACTTGCCCGATTCGTCGAGGCGCGGCGACGCCGACAATTCCCACCAGCGCGGGCGGCCACCGATCGACACCGGCACGATCAGGTTCGAGAAGCTTTCGCGCCGCTTCATCCGTTCGGCCATGTCGTGCAGGCTCTTGGGGAACAGTCCGGTGTCCCACGCATCGCCCGACAGCGCCTGGAGCAGCGGCACGCCTTCGAGCCGGTCGGCGCTGCTGCCGAGCGCATAGGCGAGGCGCGGCGAAACATGGACGAGGCGGCGGTTGCTGTCGGTCTGCCACAGCCAGTCGGCCGAGGTTTCCTCGAACTCGCGCAGCAGCAGGCTGACCGTTTCGCTCTTTTCGTGCAGCGTCTCCTCGGCGCGGCGCGAACGGATGTGGATTTGCGCAAAACGGACGCAGAAGCCCGAAAGCAGAATGCCTGCGACAAGCGTGACCGCGCCGATTTCCGGCGCCCCGGCCAATCCGAGCGCCGCCGCCGCGGACAGCGAAACGGGCATGATGAACAGGGTGCAGGCCAGCGGAACGCTGTGCGCGACGATCGCCAGCGTGAGCATCATCAGCACCGCGATCGTCCACATCGACAGGATATGGTCGATGCCGGGGGTGAGCCCCTGAAGCCAGAAGGGCGCCCCCCAGAGCAGCGCCGAATAAAGCGCGTGGCGATTGCACAGCCGGTATTCGACGCTCCCCGGCAGCTTGGGATCGCCGAGCGGCAGACCGCGAAACCGGCGCCACGACCAGAGGCTGAAGAAAAGCGATGCACCGAGCCAGCCGCCGGCGACCGGCAGCGCGACATGGTGAAGCATCGTCACAAAGGCGACGAGCGCCATGCCGAGCCCCATGCTGAGCCGCAGCGCGCCGCGGCCACGAAGCGGCGCGAGTTGGAGCTGACGGAGGTTGCCGAGATCCTGACCCCGCGGCCCCAGCCCCAGCAGGGTGCGCGCGGGTATGACGTCGGCGGCAGTCGGATCGGTCGGCAGGCTTTTCACCCGGCCGGTTTAACGGGTGCGGGTTACCCGAAGGTAACCATCGCGCTGCGGCGTGGCGAATTTCTGTGCCGCGCGGGGACTGGATGGAGGATTGCGTGGAAATGACGGGTTTTGGAGGTGGATTCCCGACTTTCGCTTATTCGTCATCCCGGCCTTCGCCGGGATGACGATGGCATTGAGGTCAGCATTCGGGCGTCAACAGCGTTTCCCGCCCTTACGCCGCAATCGCAAAAGGCTGGATTTCCCCCGCCAGATATTGCGCGCGCGCCTTCGACCGGCTGAGTTTGCCCGAACTGGTGCGCGGCAGCGTGCGCGGCGGGATCAGTTCGACGAGGCAGTTCATGCCGGTGATCGCGCGGACGCGCTCGCGGATCGTCTCGCGCAGCGCGGCGCGTTCGGCATCGTCGCTGGTGCGGCACTGGACGAGCACCGCGGGGGTCTCTTCGCCGCCCGGCGTGGTGATCGCAAAGGCGGCGATGTCGCCCGACTTGAAGCCGGGCAATTGCTCGACCGCCCATTCGATGTCCTGCGGCCAGTGATTCTTGCCGTTGATGATGATCATGTCCTTGGCGCGGCCGACGATATAGATGTAACCGTTTGACATATAACCCATATCGCCCGTGTCGAGCCAGCCGTCCTTCATGCAGGCCGCGGTCGCTTCGGGGTCGCGGTAATATCCGGTCATCAGCGACGGACCGCTGCACCACACCTTGCCGACCGTCTGGTCGGGGAGCGGATTGCCTGCCTCGTCGCGGACCTCGATGGTCATGTCCTTGACCGCCTTGCCGCAGTTGACGATCGCGCGATAGCGCGTCGGGCGGCCCGAATCGTTCGCGGCGCCCGACAGCTCGGTTTCCTCGACCAGTTCGACGACGATGCCTTCGCCCGGCGGCATGATGCTGACCGCCAGCGTCGCTTCGGCGAGGCCGTAGCTCGGCAGGAAGGCGCTCGCCTTGAATCCCGCATCGGCGAAGGCGTCGACAAAGGCCTGCATCACGTCGGGACGGATCATGTCGGCGCCATTGCCCGCGACACGCCAGCGCGACAGGTCGAACCGGTCGGCGACATGGCTCTGGCTGGAAATGCGGCGCGCGCAAATGTCATAGCCGAAGGTCGGCGAATAGCTGAGCGTCGTTCCTTCGTTGCGGCTGATGAGGTCGAGCCAGGCGAGCGGGCGGCGGGCGAAATCCTCGGTCTTCAAATAATCGACCGAAACCTGGTTCGCGACGGGCGAGAGCAGGCAGCCGACGAGTCCCATGTCGTGATACCAGGGCAGCCACGACACGCACCGGTCGCTGTCCTGCAGCTTCATGCCGTGCGAATGCGCCGACAGATTGTTGAGCAATGCGCCGTGCGTCACCGCGACGCCGTGCGGGAAGCGGGTCGAGCCGCTGCTGTACTGAAGATAGCAGGTTTCGCCCGTTTTCTGCTCGGGCAGCTCGGCGACGGGGGCCGCGCGCCCGGCAAAGCTGGTCCAGTCGATCGGTTCGACCCCGCGCTGCTCGGCCGCCTCGGCCGCCATCGCGGCGATTTCGGGCGGGAAGAACAGCATCTTGGGATCGCAGCTCGTCAGCTGGACGACGAGCTGGCCGACATAGGAGTCGCGCCCGCCAAAGCTCGTCGGCAGCGGCAGCGGCACCGGCCAGGCGCCGGCATAGATGGTGCCGAAAAAGAGTGCGGCGAACTCGGGGCCGGTTTCGGCGATCAGTGCGATTCGGTCGTTGGGCTTCACCCCCGCGGCGATCAGGCGATAGGCGGCCGCGAGCGCGTCGGCGCGGAGCTCGCTATAGGGGTAGGGGCGCACCAGACGCCCACGCGGATCGTGGAAATTGAGCCCGCGGGTGCCCGCGGCGGCATAGTCGAGCGCTTCGCCCACGGTGGCGAAATCCGAAAAGCGGCGCGGTTGCGCGCACAGGGTAGGGGTCGGCACGAGCGTGTCGGCCGACGCGGCATGATTTTCGGTCATAAGGGGTGCGACGTCCCTCGATTCGGGGGGCGCAGCAACAAGCATGTCATCTTTCTGTGCCATGAAGCGTGCGCGAACCCTGCGTTGTTTGAACAAATCGCCCATTTCCGGGCCTTGACGCCCGATATGGCGGTGTTGATCGTTCTCAATCGGGCCCGACTGTGGCACAAACATGGCACATGCCCAAGCCTTGTGCTCCGTTCGACCGTTCCAGAAAGCCGCTCGACGCAGCGAAGCTCGACGAGCTGGCGCTTGCCTATGTCGCGCGATTCGCGACGAGCCGGGCGAAACTGCTGCGCTATCTCGCAAGAAAAGTGCGCGAATCCGAATGGAAGGACGAAAGTGACGCCATGGCGGCGTGCGAGGCCATCGCCGACCGGATGGAGGCGCTCCGCTATCTCGACGACCGCCAATATGCGGCGATGCGTGGCCAGGCGATGACGCGGCGCGGGCTGGGGGTGCGGCGCGTCAAGGCGCAGCTTTACGTCGATGGAATCGCCGCGGCGGACAGCGGCGAAGCGATCGCCGCGGCGGAGCGCGCGGCGGTCGCGGCGGCGATCGGCTTTGCACGGCGGCGACGTTTGGGGCCTTTTGCCGTGCGCGCCGACGACGACCCCCGGCTGCGCGAGCGACACGTCGCGGCCTTTGCGCGCGCGGGGCATTCGCTCGCGCTCGCGCGGCGTATCCTGGCGCTCGCGCCGGGGGACGAGGATGCGCTGGCGGCGCTGGACGATGAAGCAGCGCTGGATTAGCCCCTATACTCCGCATCGGGCGGTCATCCCGGCGAAGGCCGGGATCTCGCCCGTGCGGAACGAAGTTGACGGCGAGATCCCGGCCTTCGCCGGGATGACGATCAAGAGGCTGAGTTTCCGATGCGTATCTTTCTGACGGCCCTGGCTCTGTCGTTTGCGTTGCCGATGGCGGGGTGCAGCCGCGATGCAGGCGAGGCGGAGCGTGCGGCGACGGCGGCGGTGACGATCAGCATGGCGGGCACGGCGCACCGCTTCGACGTCGAGGTGGCGCGCACCGATGCGGAGCAGAAGCGGGGCCTCAAGTTCCGCACCAGCCTGCCCGCGAACGGCGGGATGCTCTTTCCGTTCGAGAAACCGCGGATCGCAAGTTTCTGGATGCAGGACACGCTGATCCCGCTGGACATGATCTTCATCCGCGCCGATGGCAGCATCGACCGCATCGCCGAAAACACCATCCCCGGATCGCTCGAACCCGTCGCGAGCGGCGGCGAAGTGGCGGCGGTGCTCGAACTCGCGGGCGGCACCGCGGCGAAGCTGGGGATCGACGAGACGGCAAAGGTGACGTGGAAGGAATAGGCGGCCAATCGGCGAGCAATTCGCTTGCGAAGCCCGCACCCTTGGCTGTAAACGCCGCAGCCATGAGCATCCTGGGCAAGATTTTCACCTGGTGGGACGGCGCGACCGTCGGCACATTGCTGAACAGCTGGGCGCGCGGCGAAAGGGTCGGCGAGGACAGCCTGGGCAATGTCTATTATCGCGCCAAAAAGGGGCCCCGCCGCTGGGTGATCTATAAGGGATCGAACGACGCGAGCCGCGTGCCGCCCGAATGGCACGGCTGGCTGCACGGCACCTTCGACGAACTCCCCGCCGACGTGCTGCCCGCGCCGCGCGCCTGGGAAGGCGAACCGACCCCCAATCTGACCGGCAGCGCGGGCGCCTATCGCCCCGCGGGCGCGCTCGAACGCGGCGGCCGCCGCGCCGCCGCGACCGGCGATTACGAGGCCTGGCGGCCCGGCGCCGATTAATGCCGCGGCCGCTTTCGACCGCACTGATCGCGCTAGCCGCCGCGACGGCGCTGGCCGGATGTGACCGCCCCCCCTCGAACGGCAGCAAGACCGTCCCGACGGCGCTGAAGTCGGAGCGCGTTCCGGCCGAAATCGGCGGCATCGAGGGCGCAACCCCGATGGCCGAGCGCGTCGCGGTGCTGGGCCTGCTCAACAAGCGCAACGGGCTGGTCCGCGAACTGGAGATGAAGCCCGGCGACTCGCTGCGCGTCGGCCGCGCGATCGTCCGGCTGCGCGCGTGCGAACAGACGGCGCCATGGGAAGACCCGCCCGAAACCGGCGCCTTCGTCCAGCTTTCCGTGCAGGACCAGCGCGACGACAAGTGGCGCCGCGTCTTTTCGGGCTGGCTTTTCCGCGAGCGGCCCGACCGCAATGTGATCGAGCATCCGATCTATGACGTCTTCGTCAAAAGCTGTGCGATGACATATCCGGGCGGCGAGCCGGTCGAACGCTCGGCCCCCAAGGCCTCCGCGCCCAAGGCATCGAGCGCGCCCCAGTCGCCCGCGACGAACGGCGGCGAGGGCACGGAAACCCCCGCCGCGCCTGCTCCCGCTCCGGCCCCGGCCCCTGCGCCGTCGCCCCCTGCCAACACCGAATAGAGCCGCGCCAGATAGTCGGCCTGGCGGATTTCGATCGCGCCGAGGCTGGCGAGGTGCGGGGTGATGAACTGGCAGTCGAGCAGTTTCCAGCCGCCCGCAATGAGCCGCGCGACGAGATGCGCCAGCGCGACCTTCGACGCGTCGCGCACGCGGCTGACCATCGATTCGCCGAAAAAGGCGCGGCCGAGCGTGACGCCGTAAAGCCCGCCGACGAGCACATCGTCCTGCCAGCATTCGACGCTGTGCGCATGGCCGAGCCGGAACAGCCGGTCATAGCTCGCCCGGATGACGGGGTTGATCCACGTCGTCGGCCGGTCGTCGGCGGGCTCGGCGCAGAGCGCGACCATGTCGGCAAAGGCGGTGTCGGTGGTGACGCGGAAGCGGTCCGACACGATGATTTTTTTCAGGCTGCGCGAGAGGTGAAAGCCGTCGAGTGGCAGGATCGCGCGCAGCCGCGGCTCGACCCAATGGACCGACGGGTCGTCCGCCCCGTCGGCCATCGGGAAAATCCCCTGCGCATAAGCGCTCAGCAGCAGCGCAGGGTCGATGGACTCAATCGGCTTCAGCTTGCAGGCTTCACGAACTTCAGCGTCATCCGGTCCGATTCGCCGATCGCGACATATTTGGCGCGGTCGACCTCGCCTTCGCGCAGGTTCGGCGGCAGCGTCCAGACGCCCTTTTCATAATCCTTGGTGTCCTGGGGATTGGCGTTGATCTCGCTCTTGCCCGCCAGCTTGAAGCCCGCGGCTTCGGCAAAGGCGATGATCGAGCTTTCCTTCATATAGCCCGATTTTTCTTCCTTTGCGGCGTCGTCGTCCTCGTTCAGCCGATGCTCGACGACACCCAATGTGCCGCCGGGTTTCAGCATCGCGAAAATCTGCTTGAAAGCGTCGGCGGTCTTGTCGGCGCCGCCGAAGCGCCAGTTGTGGACGTTGCGGAAGGTGAGCACGACGTCGGCGCTGCCGTCGGGCACCTTCGGCCCGGCGCCTGTGGCGGGAAACTCGGCCAGTTTCAGCGCGCCATAGGTGGCGGCGTCGGCGGCCTGTTTTTCCTTGATGCGATTGAGCCCGCGTTCCCACGGCGCCGCGACATAGAGCGTGCCGCCGCCGGCCTTCGCCAGCGGGGCGAGGATTTCGGTGTACCAGCCGCCGCCGGGCCACAGCTCGACCACCGTGTCGCCGGGCTTCACGCCGAAAAAGGCGAGGGTTTCGGCGGGGTGGCGGTATTTGTCGCGCTCGACGTTCGCGGGGGTGCGCGTCGGCGCGGCCACCGCGGCGGCGATTGCGTGATGCGCCTGGTGCGCGGCGTGGCCGTCGCCATGATGGTCGGCAAGGACCGCCGCGGGGGTGGCGAGGGCGAGGGCACTACTTGCAACGAGGATCAGCGAACGCATATGGGCAACCTCTCTTTTGGGGGACTGTCCCCTGTTTGCGAAGGTGCGCGCGTCAATGCAAGTGTCGATGCTGTCGGTGGCGATTGCGGCGGGGGCGTTGTTCGGCGTTGCCGAGATCGCGAACTGGCGCCGCAACAACCGGCGCGACGTCGATGCCGTCGGTTTCATGCCGTGGCGCGGGATCGCGCTGGCGTCGGCGGGGGTGGCGTTTTTGGCCGCAGCACTGGCGTTGAGGCCGTGATTCCCGGCGGTCTTATGGGGTGCGCGACGGCGGATTGCGACCGGTTGCGGACGGTTCCTCTCCCCTCCCGCTTGCGGGAGGGGTCGGGGGTGGGCAGCGACGGTGCGGTAGCCCACCCCGCTGCGACTAACGAGCAAGCTCGCAAGTCTCGCTGCCCCTCCCGCAAGCGGGAGGGGAGAAAGTCAACATCCGCTTCCCACCCCAAAGCTGACCTACGCCTTCGGGCAATCGCCTGTCTTTACAGACACGCCTCCAGATACGGCTGGTCGAACCCATATTGCCGCGCTTTTTCCAGCGTGTAGGGACGCAAGCCCATCGAGCGATATTCGCCGACGATCTTGCCGTCCTTGTCCTCGTCCAGATATTCGAACTTGAACAATTCCTGGGTGACGATGACGTCGCCTTCCATGCCGATCACTTCGGTGATGTTGGTGACGCGGCGCGAACCGTCGCGCAGGCGCTTGATCTGGACGATCAGGTCGACCGAGTCGGCGATCTGTTTCGAGATCGCTTCCTTCGGGATCTTGATGTCGCCCATCAGCACCATATTTTCCATACGGCCGAGGCATTCGCGCGGGCTGTTGCTGTGCAGCGTACACATCGACCCGTCGTGACCGGTATTCATCGCGGCGAGCAGGTCGAAACATTCGGCGCCGCGAACCTCGCCCATGATGATGCGGTCGGGGCGCATTCTGAGCGCGTTCTTGACGAGATCGCCCATGTGGATCGCGCCGTTCCCTTCAAGGTTCGCGGGGCGCGTTTCGAGCGGCAGCCAGTGCGGCTGTTGCAGGCGAAGTTCGGCGGCGTCCTCGATCGTCAGCACGCGTTCGCCGGGGTCGATCATCTTGGAAAGGGCGTTGAGCATGGTGGTTTTACCCGAACCCGTGCCGCCCGAAATGACGATGTTGAAGCGGCTGGCGCCCGCGATTTTCAGCGCGGTGCACATCTTCTGGCTCATCGCGCCCCATTGGCACAGCATGTCGAGCGTGATCGGCTTGGCCGAGAATTTGCGAATCGAGATGGCGGTGCCGCGCAAGGACAGCGGCGGGACGATCACATTGACGCGGCTGCCGTCCTTCAAACGCGCGTCGGCGAGCGGCGTCGTCTGGTCGACGCGGCGGCCGACGAGGTTGCAGATGCGCTGCGCGATCTGGAACAGATGCTGTTCGTCGCGAAACTGGATCGGCGCGAGCATCAGCTGACCCTTGCGCTCGACATAGGTTTGATAGGGACCGTTGACCATGATGTCGGAAACGTCGGGATCGGCGAGCAATTCCTCCAGCGGGCCAAAGCCGAGCAGTTCGTCGACGAGCACCTTCTCGAGCGCGAATTGTTCGCGCCGATTGAGCGTGATGCGAAGCTCGGCGAGCACTTCGAGGATGATCGGGCGAAACTCTTCGGTCAGCTCGTCCTTCGACAGCGTCGCCGCGGCCTCGGGATCGACACGCTCGAGCAGGCGCGGCAGCACCTGTTCCTTGATCTTGTGGACGCTCGCCTCGAACCCCTGCGCTTTTTCGGGTTCGGCCATCTCGGCGGTCGAGCGCTGGTTGAGTCGTTCCATCGCATCGTCTTCGGGCGACAGCGACGACGGCATCGGCAGCGGGGTTTCGGCGGGCGTGTCAATCGCGGGGAACTGGGTTCCACCGGGTACGGCGGCGCCAGTCTGCATCGGCTTCGCCACGCCAAAGGCGGGGCGGCCAGCGGCTCCGGGTCGGCGTCCGAATGCACTCATTCGCTTTATCCTGCTTTCCAAATTCCTTCGGGCATGATCCGCAGCCGCGGACGCACCCTCATCGGACAGGGTGAATAAATCGGAAACTTTGACATTGTCCTAATGCGATCGGACTGGAGATGCAGAGGCGGCGGTTTTTGCGCCGTGCCGGTGTCCGCTTTGGGGTGGATTCCTGCCTTTCCCTTATCCGTCATCCCGGCGAAGGCCGGGATCTCGCCGGTGCGGTAAACCGATAGGGTGAGATCCCGGCCTTCGCCGGGATGACGATAAAGTTGAGGGCAACTACCGGTCGCAAGCCGCTATTCGCACGAGGGCTGAATGCGCTGCCCCCCAACGAAAAAGCCCGCATCCGGTCGGGATGCGGGCTTTCGATCGCCGTGGACGGGCGAAAAAATCAGCCGGCGATATGCTCTGCCAGCACGGTGAGGCCCGCTTCATTGACTTCGGCAAAGCCGCCTTCGACCTCGATCACTTCGGGCGCGGCGCCCTGCGACGCATAGATGGTCAGCGGGCCATTGCGCAGCGTCGCCATGAAGGGCGCATGGCCTTCGAGCACCGAAAAATCGCCCTCGGTCCCCGGAACGGTGACCATATGGACGTCGGCGGACCGCTCGAGGCGGGCGGGAGTGACGAGTTCGAACTTCAGAGCCATGTCTTCATTCCTAAAGCCCTCTCCCCTGAAGCGGAGAGGGCTATTGTTACGCGTCTTCGGCGAGCTTCGCGGCCTTGGCGACCGCTTCGTCGATGCCGCCGACCATGTAGAAGGCCGCTTCGGGCAGATGGTCATATTCGCCGTCGACGACCGCCTTGAACGACTTCACCGTTTCCTCGATCGGCACGAACTTGCCGGGGATGCCGGTGAAGACTTCGGCGACGTGGAAGGGCTGCGACAGGAAGCGCTGGATCTTGCGCGCGCGGGCGACGACGAGCTTATCCTCTTCTGAAAGCTCGTCCATGCCGAGGATCGCGATGATGTCCTGCAGCGACTTGTACTTCTGCAGCGTTTCCTGAACGCGGCGGGCGGTTTCATAATGCTCCTGACCGACGACGGCGGGCGTCAGCACGCGCGAGGTCGAATCGAGCGGATCGACCGCGGGATAGATGCCGAGTTCCGAAATCGCGCGGCTCAGCGTCGTCGTCGCGTCCAAGTGGGCGAACGAAGTCGCGGGCGCGGGGTCGGTCAAGTCGTCCGCGGGGACGTAAATGGCCTGCACCGAGGTGATCGAACCCTTGGTGGTCGAGGTGATGCGTTCCTGCAGCGCGCCCATGTCGGTCGACAGCGTCGGCTGATAACCCACCGCCGAAGGAATACGGCCGAGCAGCGCCGACACTTCCGAACCCGCCTGCGTGAAGCGGAAGATGTTGTCGACGAAGAAGAGCACGTCCTGGCCTTCCTGGTCGCGGAAATATTCGGCCATGGTCAGGCCCGACAGCGCAACGCGCGCGCGGGCGCCCGGGGGTTCGTTCATCTGGCCGAACACCAGCGCGACCTTCGACCCGTCGGGGGTCGGGTTGCCGTCGGCGTCCTTGGCGATAACCCCGGCGTCGAGGAACTCGTGATAGAGGTCGTTGCCTTCGCGGGTGCGTTCACCGACGCCCGCGAACACGCTGACGCCGCCATGGCCCTTGGCGATGTTGTTGATCAGTTCCTGGATGAGCACCGTCTTGCCGACGCCCGCGCCGCCGAACAGACCGATCTTGCCGCCCTTGGCATAGGGCGCGATCAGGTCGATGACCTTGATGCCGGTGACGAGGATCGACGCTTCGGTCGACTGGTCAACGAACTCGGGGGCCTTGGCGTGGATCGGCGCGCTCATGTCGCTGTTCACCGGGCCGCGTTCGTCGATCGGGTCGCCGATGACGTTGAGGATGCGTCCGAGCGTCTGCGGGCCGACGGGGACCGAAATCTGCGCGCCGGTGTCGCGAACCGGCTGGCCGCGGGTCAGGCCGTCGGTCGCGTCCATCGCGATGGTGCGGACGGTGTTCTCGCCGAGGTGCTGCGCGACTTCGAGGACGAGGCGGTTGCCGTTGTTGTCGGTTTCGAGCGCGTTCAGGATCGCGGGCAGCTCGCCGGTGAACTGGACGTCGACGACGGCGCCGATGACCTGCGCGACGCGGCCCGTTGCGGTGCCGGTGGCCTTGGGTGCGGCGGCCTTCTTCGGCGCAGCAGCCTTGGGCGCGGCGGCCTTTTTGGCGGGAGCCTTCTTTTCAGGGGCGGGTGCGGTTGCCATGGGTTTTTTCCTTGCTTGGATAGCTTAGAGCGCTTCGGCGCCAGCGATGATTTCGATAAGTTCGGTGGTGATCGCCGCCTGGCGCGTGCGGTTGTAAACGATGGTCAGCTTGTTGATCAGCTCGCCCGCGTTGCGCGTCGCATTGTCCATCGCGGTCATCGACGCGCCCTGTTCGGACGCTGCGTTTTCGAGCAGGCCCTTGAAGATCTGGATGGTGACGTTGCGCGGCAAGAGGTCGGCGAGGATCGCTTCCTCGTCGGGTTCATATTCAACCGAAGCCCCGGACCCCGATCCGGGGGCGGCGCCTTCCGGCGGCGGGACCGGGATCATCTGCTGCCCCGTCGCGATCTGGAGGAGCGCCGAGCGGAACTTGGAATAAAAGAGATGCGCGACGTCGAAGGCGCCGGCTTCGTAAAGCTCCATCAGCTTCGCCGAAATCTCGCTCGCCTGCTCGAAGCCGATGTCGCGGATCCCGGTCGTCTCATATTGCTCGATGATCTGACCCGGAAAGAGGCGCGCGATCACCGGGCGGCCCTTGCGGCCGACGAGGTAGAAGAGAACCTTCTTGCCCTGTGCTTGCAGTTCGAGCGCCTTGTCGCGCGCGGCCTTGACGATGTTCGAGTTGAACGCGCCCGCCAGCCCGCGGTCGCTGTTGAGCACGACAAGCAGGTGCGTGTCGCTCTTGCCGGTGCCGGCCAGCAGCTTCGGCGCCGAATCCGACGCGCCGACCTTCGACGCGAGGCTCGCGACGACGCCTTCGAGCCGCTCGGCATAGGGACGCGCGGCTTCGGCGGCGGCCTGCGCTTTACGCAGCTTCGCGGCGGCGACCATCTTCTTGGCCTTGGTGATCTTCTGGGTCGATTTGACCGAGACGATCCGCCCTTTGAGTTCCTTCAGACTGGCCATAAGTCCCGTCTTTTACCTTTGTTTCGTCACCCCGGCGAAGGCCGGGGTCTCACCGTCGAGATCCCGGCCTTCGCCGGGATGACGAGGTGGGGGGGTTATGCAAAAATCTTGGCGAAGGCGTCGAGCGCGGCGACCAGCGCCTTCTTCGTGTCGTCGCCCAGATCCTTGGTGTCGCGGATCGCCTTCAGCACATCGGCATGGTCGCTGCGCAGATAGGCGAGCATCGCCGCTTCGTAGCGCGACACGTCGGTCGTCGCGACATTGTCGAGATAACCGTTGGTGCCGGCAAAGATCGACGCGGTCTGCTCCTCGAACGGCATCGGCTGGAACTGCGGCTGCTTCAAAAGCTGCGTCAGGCGCGCGCCGCGGTTCAAGAGCTTCTGCGTCGAGGCGTCGAGGTCCGAACCGAACTGCGCAAAGGCTTCCATTTCGCGATATTGCGCCAGTTCCAGCTTGATCGAGCCCGACACCTTCTTCATCGCCTTGGTCTGCGCGGCCGAGCCGACGCGGCTCACCGACAGGCCGACGTTGATCGCCGGGCGGATACCCGCGTTGAACAGGTTGGTTTCGAGGAAGATCTGGCCGTCGGTGATCGAAATCACGTTGGTCGGGATATACGCCGACACGTCGCCTGCCTGCGTTTCGATGATCGGCAGCGCGGTCAGCGAACCGGCGCCATTGTCGCTGTTCATCTTTGCCGCGCGCTCCAGCAAACGCGAGTGCAGATAGAAAACGTCGCCGGGATAGGCTTCGCGGCCCGGCGGACGGCGCAGCAGCAGCGACATCTGACGATAGGCGACGGCCTGCTTCGACAGATCGTCATAGACGATGACGGCGTGCATCCCGTTATCGCGGAAAAACTCGCCCATCGTGCAGCCGGTGTAGGGCGCGAGGAACTGGAGCGGCGCGGGCTCCGACGCGGTCGCGGCGACGACGATGGAGTATTCCATCGCGCCATTTTCTTCGAGCTGGCGGACGATCTGCGCGACGGTCGAGCGCTTCTGGCCGACCGCGACATAGATGCAGTAGAGCTTCTTCGACTCATCGTCGCCCTTGTTGATTTCCTTCTGGTTGATGAAGGTGTCGATCGCAACGGCGGTCTTGCCGGTCTGGCGGTCGCCGATGATCAGCTCGCGCTGGCCACGGCCGACGGGGACGAGCGCGTCCAATGCCTTGAGGCCGGTCTGGACGGGTTCGTGGACCGAGGTGCGCGGGATGATGCCCGGCGCCTTGACCTCGACGCGCATGCGCTTGTCGGCCTTGATCGGCCCCTTGCCGTCGATCGGGTTGCCAAGGCCGTCGACGACGCGGCCGAGCAGGCCCTTGCCGACGGGGACGTCGACGATCGTGCCGGTGCGCTTGACCTGGTCGCCTTCCTTGATCTCGGCGTCCGAGCCGAAGATCACGATGCCGACGTTATCGGCTTCGAGGTTGAGCGCCATGCCCTTCACGCCATTGGCGAATTCGACCATTTCGCCGGCCTGGACATTGTCGAGGCCGTGGACGCGGGCGATGCCGTCGCCGACCGACAGCACCGAGCCGATCTCGCTGACCGTGGCGTCGGTGCCGAAATTGGCGATCTGGTCCTTGATGACCTTGCTGATTTCAGCGGCGCGGATTTCCATTGTTTAGCCTTTCATCGGGGCATTTGGCGTGCGGGCGTTCAGCCCTTCATCGCCTGGGCGAAACTGTTGAGACGGGTACGGATGCTGCCGTCGATCAGCTGGCTGCCCAGCTGGACGACGAGGCCGCCGAGGATGGCGGGATCGACCGTCGTCGCGACCTGGACGTCGCGGCCGACACGGGTCTTGAGATTGGCGGCGAGCGCGTCGAGCTGCTCTGCCGTGAGCGGGTGCGCGCTCGTGACCTTTGCGGTCACTTCGCCGCGATGCGCCGCGACGATCGCGTCGAATGCGTCGATCATGCCGCCCAGATCGGCGAGCCGCCGGTTCTCGGCGAGCACGCCGAGGAATTTGCCGGTGAGCGAATCGAGCTTCATCGCCTCTGCGACCGCGGCGACCGCCCTGGCGGCGTCGGCGCGGCTGACGACGGGGCTTTCGACAAGCGCCTTGAGATCAGCCGATTCGATCAGGCCCGCGCGCAGCGCCGAAAGGCTTTGCTGGACGCTGTCGATGGCATTCGATTCGCGCGCCAGATCGAACAGCGCGCTGGCATAGCGGCCCGCGAGGCCCGCCGTTATGTTGCCCTGAATGCCGCCGGAATTCTCCACGCGTGAAAGTCCTTTTCTGCGATCCCGTGGGGGATGGTTGCGCGGATTTGACCGGCGTCCGAAGACACCCCCGCTGCAAGGTCGCGGCGCGCGTAGCAACGATTCTGTTGCAATGCAAGGTGAGGGTGGGGGCTAGTTGCAGGCTGTTTGCGGAATCATGGCCGCGGCTTGGGCGTGCATTGCTTTGAGGCGTTTCAGCAACGCCCGATCGCGCTTTGGCAATGACTTGTTGAGGCTGTCGATGTCGCCGTCATCTTCAACCGCTGTGTCCCAAGCAGCTTGCAATTCGTCGGCTTGCTCTTCTGTGCAGACAAAATCGCTTTTCGAGGGGGAGCCGGTGATTACTATTCGTCCGATGCAGGCCTGTTCGCCAAGTTCGGGGTAACAGGTGATCTGCCCTTGCAGCGGAACGCTTGATGTCGCGCTTTCCTGCTTTTCCAGCGAAGTGGTCAGCCGTTCCAGCTCGCGACCGAGCGCTTTCGTGTCGCGTCCCGCCATCGCGCACATACAAGATTGCTCGGCGATCTTGGCAATTCGTTCGAACTGCATTGCCTTGTGTTTGGGGTCCGGAGCCGCAGGCATCGGTGCACCCGTCGGCGCATCGCAACTTGACAGCATGATCAGGACTGTCGTCGTGAGCGCTAGGATTCTTGCTTGCATGATCGCTCCTGCCGATAAACGACAGCTTGTCGAATAGCATGGGAAATGACGATGGGTGAGATGATTCGGATGACGATGGACGATGGCGCCGGGATCGCTGTCTATCATGCCGAGGCGACAGGCGAACGCCGCGGCGGGTTGGTGCTCATCCAGGAAATCTTCGGCGTCACCGATCATATCCGCGAGCTTTGCGACGAATATGCCGCCGACGGCTATGAAGTGCTCGCCCCCGCGCTGTTCGACCGCGAGCATCCGGGGTTCGAGAGCGACTATTCGGGGCCGCAGTTCGAGCGCGCTATCGAGCTGGCGCGCAAGCTCCATCCGTTCGAACAGAGTTTGAAGGACGCGCAGACGTGCATCGACGCGCTGAAAGCGAAGGGGCCAGTCTTCATCACCGGCTATTGTTATGGCGGGTCGGTCGCGTGGCGGATGGCGCAGATCAGCCCCGATCTGGCGGCGGCATCCTCCTATTACGGCAGCCTCGTGCCGACGATGTTCAAGGACGAGGCGCCGCGCTGCGCGACCATCGCCCATTTCGGCCGCTTCGACGGCGGCATCCCGATGGAGGGGGTCGAAGCGCTGATCGCGCAGGATCACCCGACTGCGCAAATCTTCGTTTACGAGGCGGGACACGGCTTCAACAGCGACCGCCGCAAGGATTATCACGAACCGAGCGCGGACTTGGCGCGCGAGCGCACGCTGATGCTGTTCGAGGCGTGCGGGGGGTGAAAGCAAGGGCCGCGGAGAGGCTCGCCGTTACGTTTCGTTCGGAATCATGCGGCGCCTGACGGCCGGTTCCGGGTGGGCAGCTGCCCTATAAATCCGTCATGCTGGCTGCGGCGATGGCCTCGCTGTTTCAGCATCCATGGCCTGACCTCTGATCCGGCGCTGCGCCGGAGGAAACGAATGGGCTATGGACCCTGAAACAAGTTCAGGGTGACGAGAATTGAGAGGTCCGCAATCGGTCGAATCAAGACCGTGGCCCCTTTTCGCGTCAGGGCGCGGCCTCCATCGCCGCCCGCTGGCAGCGATAGACGAGCCGTTCGTTGGGGGTGGCCGGAAGCGCGCTGCGGATCGCGTCCTGCTGTGCGGCGAGGCCCGCGAGTTCGTCGGGGTCGGCGGTGCAGCTCTTGAGCGTGATCGCGGCGCGCGTCTCGCGGGCCTTTGCCATCGTCTCGGCATCGAGCAGATAGCGTTCGACGCGATAGTCGCGCCCCGCGGCGTCGATCGAGGCGACGGTGACGGTCGCTTCCTCGTTCGGCACCAGGATGCGCTGCCAGCGGCCGTCGGCCCCGCGCGTATATTGGGTGCGGCCGTTGACGCAGCCGCCCTTGCCGATGCGGATCGGCACGTCGGTCGTCGCCGACACGGTGATGCGGCTGCGGTCGGGACGGATCGTGCAAAGCAGGCTGCCCTCGGCGAGTTGCGGCGCCTCGCTTGCGGGGGTCTTGGCCGCCTCGTCGACGACGTCGGCATGGGCATCGGGGCGGGTGACGAACAGCACCACCGCCGCGAGCATCAGCGCGCCGCCGCCGCCGCCCGCCAGCTTGGCATGGCGCAGATTCTTCTGGCTGTAGAACATCAACCCGGCGCCCGCCGCGAGCGCGCCGATGACGAACAATACGCCGGCGAGCGCGATGCGATTTTCGCGCGCGGCGAGCGCTTCCTCTTCGGCGCGCGCCTGCCTGAGTTCGCGGTCGAGCTTTGCCGCAGCATTTTTGGCGGCACTGGCCTCGGCTTCGGCGCGCGCCTCGGCCTCGATCGCCGCGCGTTCGCGTGCGTCGGCCTCGGCCATCGACAGGCAGGTCGTGCCCACGCTGCCATATTGCTGCCCCGCATCGGCGAGGAAGCGCGTGAGTTCGCGCCCGGCGATCGCAAAGGCAAAGGGCGAATCGCCGTCGTCGGCACGGGTGATCGCGGTGTTGATCCCGACGATGCGCCCGCACTGGTCGACGAGCGGCCCGCCCGAATTGCCGCGCGAGATTTTCGCGGTGTGGATCAGCATGGCGACGCCGTCGACCGCCTGCATGTTCGAAAAATTGCCCTCGCTGCGCGTCGGCGTGCGCGGCGTGATATAGTCGTTGGCGCTGCGCGCGGTCGCGAGGTCGACATTGCCGGGATAGCCGAGCGCGACGACATCGGCGCCCGATTCGAGCGGGCCGGTGTAGATGGCGGCGGCGGGCAGGCGTCCCTCGGTGATCTCGACGAGCGCGAGGTCGCGCGCGGTGTCGATCGCGATCAGCTTGCCGGCAAAGCTCTTTTGCCCCTCCGACGGAACGACGCCCAATGCCACATTGCCTGGGTAGCGCGCCGCCGATTCGACGACATGCGCATTGGTGACGATGCGCGTCGGCGAGATGGCGATACCGCTGCCATGGCCAAAACCGACGACCTCGCCGTCCATCATCGCGACGGTGACGACGCGCACGACGCTGCGCGACGCGGCGCTGATGTCGTCGGCGGCGCGCGCGGGGACGGTGAGGGTGAGGAGGGCGAGCAGCAGCGCGAGGAAGCGGGTCATGGCGCGGCAGACTAGTCGAGCAGGCTTTGAACGCAAGCATCGGGACGCACCGGTTGGCGCGGCGTGCCAGAACAGCGGCGACCGAAGAAGAAGGAATGATCCAATGACCTACAAGATCGAGGGGCTCTCCCCCGACCGCTTTGCTCCATTGTTCGCGATGGACGATACCGAACTGGCCGCCCGCAATGCCCGGCGCGTCACCGCGACCGCCGATCGCGGCTGGCCGTGCCGGATCAGCCTCGACGATGCGAAAGCGGGCGAGGATGTGATCCTGCTCCACCATGTCAGCCACGACGTCGATACGCCGTTCCGCAGCGCCTATGCCATCTATGTGCGCGATCGCGTCGAAACGGCGACTTATTGCGACGCACTGCCCCCGGCGTTCGTGGGGCGGACGATGGCGTTCCGCGGCTTCGACGCCGAGGGTATGTTGGCAGCAGCGCGTCTGGGGCCGGGGGAAGATGGCGATGCGGCGATCCGCGAGCTGTTCGCCGACCCGCGCATTGCCTATATCCACGCGCAATATGCCACCAATGGCTGCTTCGCTGCGCGCATCGAGAGGAATTGATCATGGCCTTCTCCACGATGACCGACGACGAATGCTGGCAGGCGGTGCAGGCGCGCGACAAGGCGTTCGACGGGCGCTTCGTGACCGGCGTGCTCACCACCGGCATTTATTGCCGACCGAGCTGCGCCGCGCGGCATCCGCTGCGCGAAAATGTGCGCTTCTTTGCCGATGGCGCGGCGGCGCGTGCGACGGGGCTGCGGCCGTGCAAGCGCTGCCTGCCCGACGATGTCGCGCGCGACGAAAGCGCGGTGATCAAGGCGATCGCCGCGATCAAGGGAAGCGAGGAGCCGCTCGCGCTCGCGGATCTCGCCGCGCGCACCGGCTATTCGCCGACGCATTTCCAGCGCGTCTTCACCCGCCACACCGGCCTGTCGCCCGCCGCCTATGCCCGCGCGCTGCGCGAGGAGCGCGCACGGGCGGCGCTGAGCGAGGGGGTGCGGGTGACCGACGCGATTTACGACGCCGGCTTTTCGGGGCCGTCGCGCTTTTACGAAAATATGGAGGGACGTATGGGGATGACCCCGTCAGCATGGGTGAACGGCGGCAAGGGTGTCGAAATCCACTGGGCGGTCGTGCCGACCAGTCTCGGCGACATGCTCGTCGCGGCAACCGACAAGGGCGTGTGCCGCCTGAGCTTTGCCGAGGGACGCGAGGCGCTCGAGGAGCGTTTTCCCGCCGCCACGCTGGTCGAAGGCGGCGAAGAGTTTGCCGCGCTTCTCTCGCAGGTAATTGAAGCCGTCGAGGCGCCGACGCAGGGTTTCGACCATATCCCGATCGACGTGAAAGGGACGGCGTTTCAGGAGGCGGTATGGCGCGAACTGCGCAAGATTCCGGCGGGCGAAACGCGCAGCTATGCCGACATCGCCGCCGCGGTCGGCAAGCCCAGGGCGGTGCGCGCGGCGGGCAGCGCGAACGGCGCGAACAATGTCGCCGTGCTCATCCCCTGCCACCGCGTCGTGCGCGGCGACGGCTCGCTCGGCGGCTACGCCTATGGCCTGCCGATCAAGGACGAACTGCTCCGCCGCGAAGGCGCGCCGGGCCAGCGCCGCCTCGACGAATTTTGAAGGGAGCGCGCCATGGATAGCAAACAAGCCGCGCTCGCCGTCTGGCAGGCCTTCGGGACGCGCGATGCCGACCGGATTCGCGCCGTGCTGACCGACGACGCCGAATGGCTGGCCCCCGCGGGCAATGCGACCGCGACCGCGCTGGGCGTCACCCATCATATGATCGGCGCCGAGGCGATCGTCCGCTTTCTCCTCGACGATTATCCGCGGCTCTTTTGCAACGGGATGCGGATCGAGCCGATCTCGCTGACCGCCGAGGGCGACCGCGTCGTCTTTGAGCAGCGTCATAGCGCGACGCTCGCGGGTGGGCGCGATTACGCGCTCGACTATGTCTTCATTTTCGAGATGCAGGGCGCGCGCGTCCGGCGTATTCGCGAATATATGGATACCAGAAGCGGGCATAGCCAGGTCTTTGGCTCGGCATCGCCCGTCCCGATCGTCTGACCCACCCCTCCATCGCCATCGATGCCCAAGGAGCTTATTGCATGACTGACAAGATTGCCCGTTTCCGCGCGCTGCATATCCCCGGCGACCCGCTGATCCTCGTCAATATCTGGGATGCGGGGAGCGCGAAGGCGGTCGCCGCGGCGGGCGCGAAAGCGATCGCGACGGGCAGCTTCGGCGTTGCGGGCGCGCAGGGGCGCGCCGATGGCGAGGATTTCCCGCTCGAAGATGTCTTCGCGAACCTGACGCGCATCCTGTCGGTCACCGACCTGCCGGTGACGATCGACATGGAATCGGGCTATGGCGCCGATCCGGCGGCGGTCGACGTCTCGGTCGGCCGCGCCAGGGATGCGGGCGCCGTGGGGATCAATATGGAGGACCGGCTGCCCGGCCAGTCCGACCTCTTGCCCATCGCCGAAGCGGTGGCGCGCTTCCGCGCCGCGGCCGACACCGGCATTTTCGTCAACGCCCGCTGCGACGCGTTTCGCGGGCAGGACGTCGCGAAGGATGGCGATGCGCTGGTTGCCGCGACGCTCGAACGCGCGCGCGCCTATGCCGATGCTGGCGCGGGGTCGCTGTTCGTGCCCTTCCTGCTCGACCCCCGCTGCATCGGCGCGATCTGCGACGCTTCGCCGCTGCCGGTGAACATATTGCGCGGCAAGGGCGGCCCGACGCACAAGCAACTCGCCGAGCTTGGCGTCGCGCGGATCAGCCACGGGCACCAGCCCTGGGCGGGGGCGATGGAATGGCTGAGCGCGCAGGCCGCGCAGGTTTTTGGCGGCGCCGAGCCCGATTATTGATCGGCGTCGGCCGCCGCGGACAGGTTGGCGTCGCCCTTTCCGGCGTCGCCGCTCCTTTTGCGCATCGTTTCGATCTGCGCCAGAATCTGTTCACCTTGCCCGCCGTCGTGCGGGTCGAACGCCACCACCTTTGCAAGGCGGGTCGCTCGTTCGAAATCGCCATTGCGGGCGAGGGCAAAGGCATAGGCGATGCGCGCGCTGGCGCTTTCGGGGCCCAACGCAAAGGCGCGTTCGAGTCCGGTGACCGCAATTTTCGGCGGGGTAACGCCTTGCCGCAGAAAGCTGTCATAATAGGTATAGAGCGGGACCGGGTCGTCGGGGTCGGTGTTGTTGGCGAGGATGATCGGCTTTCGCGCCGCCGCCCAGTCCGCGTCCGAAACCGTATCGCGCTGGCCAAGGTCGTGGATCATCATTTCGCCCAACAATATATTGGCGCGAACATGCTTCGGCTCGATCGCGAGCGCCTTGTCCACTGCCGCGCGCGCCGCCACGGCGTCGCGCTTCTCGTCGCCCAGATCCCATTCGGCGCGCGCCAGTTCGTACCAGACACCGGCGCTGTCGCCATATTCGGCGGTGAGCTTTTTCAGTTCGTCGCGCACCTCGACCAGTCGTTCGCTGTCACGCGCGCTCCGCCGTTCCAGCTGCCATGGCAAAAGCGCATCCTGCGCATTGGACAGCGCCTTTATGGTGATCGTTCCGGGGATCGGAACGGGGGCGGCCGATGTCATATAGGTGAGCGGGCGTCCGAGATAGCGTTGAAGGTCGCGATCGAGCGCGGCGAGGTCGCCAAAGGCCGCAATCGCCGCTTGCTCTCCATCTGCGCCGCGATTGATGGCGTCGATATAGGCGGTCAGCTGGCCGCTCCGATCGGGATGGTAATAAAGCATGTGCGTGAGCAGCCATGCCCGGCCGTAATAGACGTCCATCTGGCCCGACGAGCGCATTTCGCGCGGTTGCTTCAGCAGCAAATCCGCCACCGGGATGCGCGGCATGTTGACCAGCCCGTGCGCCCGGAAATAGGCGGGACGACCGACCTGATACTGGCCCTTGCTGGTGAAATCGGTCGTCGAATAGAATTCGGCGAACCCCTCGATGAACCAGGCCGGAAAGGCGGCGCCGAAATAGCGTTTCATGAAATGATGCGTATATTCGTGGAACAGCGTTTGCTGCGCCGCGGACGTGCCTTTGAACTCGATCACCTCGCGATTTGAAACGGCATAGCTGCCGTCGAGGTCGGCGCTGTAAAATCCCGCAATCGACGATCCGGACTCGCCCGTTGCAAGTCGCCCCGCGTCGGCGGCGCGGGGCACCAGATAGATGGTCAGCCGATTGGGTTCCTTGCCGCCCGGAACCCGGAGTCGTGCGCGCAGGGTGGCGTCAAAACGCTGAAGATTTTCGGCGAAGCTGCGCAGCGACCGCTCGCTGCTTTCGCTGTAGATGATGAAATTGTCGGTGTCGGCGCGCAGCCACTTTGCCTCCGCGCCCGTCGTTATCGTGGCGGCGATCAGCGCAGTGGCGGCGATCGTGGCTTTCCGCATCTGTGGTTCCCCCCGGACGTGACGATTCCGGCCGGGATTTTGACGGCGCTCCGTACCGATGTAAACAGCGACGTTTAGAGCAGCGCACGTTTAATCAGAGCCATCTTTCCGTTCGTGTCGAGCGAAGTCGAGACACCCATCGACCTTGCGCGATGCCGAGGGGTGTCTCGACTTCGACCAAAGGTCGAAGTTTACCCTGAGCGCCTGCAAGGCAGTCGAAGGGCTCGACACGAACGGAATTGAAGCGTCGCCGATTTAGCGCACGACGCTCTAAACGAAACTATAGGGATCGACGTCGATGGCGAGCCGCGCTTTTGCGGGCCAGTCGATGCTGTTCACCCAGCTGCGGATCGTGCCCTGCAGGTCGAAACTGCGCGGGGCGTGGAGCAGCAGGCGAAAGCGGTGGCGGCCGCGCAGCATCGCCAGCGGCGCGGGGGCGGGGCCATAGACGGCGAGGCCGTCGGCGACCGGCGCCTTGTCGCCCAGCCGCCTGGCGACGCCACGCGCGACGTCGAGGTCTTCCGACGAGATGATGAGCGCGGCGAAGCGCCCATAGGGCGGCGCGCCCGCCCGCCGCCGCGCCGCGGCCTCGGCGGCATAGAAACCGTCGCGGTCGCCCGCGACCAGCGCGGCCATCACCGGGGCCTCGGGCACGCGCGTCTGGATCAGCACGTCGCCGGGCTTGACCCCGCGCCCGGCCCGCCCCGCGACCTGCGCGATCTGCTGGAAGCTGCGTTCGGACGCGCGCAAATCGCCGCCGTCGAGGCCGAGGTCGGCGTCGACCACTCCGACGAGGGTGAGATTGGGGAAATGATAACCCTTGGTGACGAGCTGGGTGCCGATGATGATGTTGACGAGCCCCCGTTCGACATTGGCGACGAACTCGGCGGCTTTCGCGGGCGACCAGAGCGTGTCCGAGGTGACGATGGCGGCGCGCGCTTCGGGAAAGCGCAACGCCACCTCGTCGGCGATACGCTCGACGCCGGGGCCGCAGGCGACAAGGCTGTCCTCGTCCTCGCATTCGGGGCAAAGCCGCGGCGGCGGCATGACATGGCCGCAATGGTGACAGGCGAGGCGATGGACGAGCCGGTGCTCGACCATCCAGGCGGTGCAATTGGGGCACTGGATGCGGTGGCCGCAGGTGCGGCAGAGGGTCAGCGGCGCAAAGCCGCGGCGGTTCAAAAAAAGCAGGCTCTGCTCGCCCTTGTGGAGCCGGTCGGCGAGCGCATCGACGAGCGGCGGCGCGAGCCAGCGGCCGCGGTCGGGCGGATCGCGCCGCATGTCGATCGCGGCGAGACCGGGCAGCGTCGCGCCGCCGAAGCGGGCAGGGAGGCGGATGTGGCGATAGCGCCCCGCCTCGACCATCGCGAGGCTTTCGAGCGCCGGGGTCGCGCTCGCGAGGATGACCGGCAACGCCTCGAAATGCCCGCGCATCACCGCGACGTCGCGCGCGTGATAATGGACGCCATCCTCCTGCTTGAAGCTCGTCTCATGCGCCTCGTCGACGACGATGGCGCCGAGATTCGCATAGGGGAGGAAGAGCGCCGAGCGCGCGCCGACGATAATCTTCGCCTCACCGCTCGCGATCGCGTGCCACGCGCGGCGGCGCTCGGTGGAGCGAAGTCCGCTGTGCCACGCAACGGGTTCGCAGCCGAAGCGCGCGGCGAAGCGGGTGAGCATTGGCTCGGTGAGCGCGATTTCGGGGAGCAGCACCAGCGCCTGTTTGCCCGCTTCGATCGCGGCGGCGATCGCCTCCATATAGACTTCGGTCTTGCCCGACCCGGTGACGCCGTCGAGCAGCAGCGTGTCGAACTTTGCGGCGGCGACGGCATCGCGCAGCTGCGCGGCGGCGGCGGCCTGCTCGGCGGACAGGTCGGGCGGCGCGAAGAGGGGGTCAGGTTCGGGATAAGGCTGGTCGGCGGAGACGGTCACGGCTTCGAGCGCGCCGGTCTGGACAAGCCCGCGGATCACGGCCTCGCTCACCTCGGCAAGCGCGGCGAGTTCGCGCACGATGCCCTGCCGGTCGCCGATCTTTTCGAGCGCGAGCGTCCGCTGCGGCGTCATCCGCTTCGGGATTTCGCCGGTTGCGCGATATTCGACGATCGGACGGCGCGCGTCGGCAAAGGCGACGCCGGGCAGCACCATGCGCAGCACTGCGCCGGGGGGACTGAGATAATAGTCGCTGGTCCATTCGACGAGGCGACGGAGCGGCGCAGGCACGGGCGGGACGGGCACGATTTCATAGAGGTTGCGCAGCCGGTTGTCGCCGACCGGATCGGGCGCGCCAAAGCTTTCGTCCTCCCACACCACCCCGCCCATCCGCCGCGGACCCAGCGGCGCGACGACGACGCTGCCGAGCGGCGCTTCGCTCCCCTGCGGCACGCGATAGTCGAGCGGGCCGAGAGCAGCGGTGAGCAGGAGGACACGGGCGCGGATCATGGATGAGGGAGGATATAGGGTGGCGGATAGAATAGGAAAGCGGCGTGGTCGGCGATGACGGGTTTCGGCCGGAAGCTGCCATTCTCTCCCCTCCCGCTTGCGGGAGGGGTCGGGGGTGGGCAGCAGCGTGGCAATGGCCCACCCCGCTGCGACTAACGAACAAAGTTCGTAAGTCTCGCTGCCCCTCCCGCTTGCGGGAGGGGAGACCAGCGCAACCCCTCAATGTCCGCTTCCCACCCCGAAGCCGCCATGCACCCCTAAATCGAAACCAGCGCTGCCTGCGCCCTGCGCTTCGCTGCTTTCGGCCGCCGGAACCAGAAGGTCCATACCGCAAGGCTGCCGAGCAGCGTCAGCGACAGGCCCGAAACCGTCAGCAGGCCGCGCCAGGCCCAACCGCCGACCCTGGATGCGTGGATCGGGAAAGCCATGTTGAACGCCTGCGCCCCCGGCGGCATCGCGAGCGCGTCGCGCGCGCCGAGCAGGTCGCCCGTTGCGGCGTCGAACCACAGGGTCGTCCGGCCGTTGGGGAGCCATTCGGCGGGCTGTTTCATCCTGAGGCTGATCGGGTCGCCATCCTTGCGCGGCAGGCTGAGGATGCGGAACTCGGCGTCGGGGAAGCGGCGGCGCGCTTTGGTCAGCATCGCAGCGTAATCGGGCTTCGCCGCCAGCGGACCGCCCTTGTATTTCGGCGGTTCGAGCGCCCTGGCGGTCTCCGCGACCGGGCCAAAGGGCGCGACCATCCCCAGGGCGAACGGACGAAAAATCATCATCGTGCCGGTGACGATCGAGATCAGCAGCAGCGGCGCGACAATGATGCCGAGGTCGCGGTGGTGCATGACGATCGACGGCCGCGACAGGCGCCTGGGCCAGAGGCGCAGCTGGAAGGTCCGCCGTGTCCGCCACCAGAGGATCGCCCCGCTGATGACGAAGAAGAGTCCGGCAAGCCCCGCGATGCCGATCACCCACTCGCCATTGTCGCCCGCGAAGAGATGGTGGTGGAAATCGAAGATCCACAATTCGGGCCGTTCCCACTGGCTTGCCCAGCGCGCGGCGATCTCGCCGGACTGGCTGGCATAGGCGCCCGCCCCCTGCTCCAATCGCAGCTGATGCATCCCAAAGCGGTCGTCGGCATAGATGATGCCCTGCGCGCCCGGCGCTGCCATCAGCGTTTCGGTAGCGGCGGCGACGCTCGCAAGGTCGCCGCGCAGCGGGTCGCTGGCGCCCGGAACGCCGATCCACAGATGCTCATAGAGCAGGATCGTGCCAGACAGGCCGAGCAGCGCCAGCACGAGGCCGATCAGCCCTCCGGTCCAGCGGTGCAGCGTATCGAGCAGGTTCATCATTTTGGAAAGGTCATCCTGAAAAAACCGTGTGTTCCCGCGAAGGCGGGAACCCATCTCCGGTTGGTTCGACACGACACCGTCCGGAGATGGACCCCCGCCTTCGCGGGGGAACAGGCCCGGTTAAAAGCGATAATCCCACCCCAGTGTGAAGCTGCGCCCGCGCCCGGCAAAATTGAAGAAATTGTCGGTCGGCCGCTGGGTGTCGCTCGCGTAGCTGATATATTGCTTGTCGAACAGATTCTGCACCGCGAGGCTGACCCCGCCGAGGCTGGTCTGATAGCGGACGATCGCGTCGGTGAGGTTGTAGCCCTCGAAATCGTTGCGCGCGTCGCGGTTCGGGCCGCGGAAGGTGCGCGCCAGATAGAATTGCGTCTGCACCCGCGCCGAGAAGGGGCCGCTGGCATAGGCCGCCGCGAGGTTCAGCCGGTCGGGCGAAATGTTCGCACCGTCGAGGTCGGTTTCGACCACGCCGTCCTCGTCGTCGTCGAACTGGCCGACGATATGCGCATAGCCCGCCGACAGCGTCAGCCCGTCGATCGGCATCTTGACCGCCAGATTGATCTCCAGCCCCTCGATCTCGACGCGCTGGCGCTGGACATCGAAAATGCCGTCGGGGCGTGCGATCAGCAACTGGCCCTTCTTGCTCGACGACCAGAAATAGGTCGCGCTGGCGTCGAGCGGGCCGCGCTTCACCTCGACGCCCAGTTCGCGATTGTTCGACACGATCGGCGAGATGTCGAGGAAGCTGTCGATGTCGATTCCGGGCGTGCGCACCGCGCGCGTGATGCGGCCGACGTCGGGGACGGTGTAGCCCTCGGCATAGCTCGCATAGGCGCGGATGCCGGGGATCGGCTCGAAGATAACCCCGCCGTTCAGCAGCACATCGTCGAAGGTCGGGCTGCCGCCCGAAACGAACGTGCGGCCCGCCGACGCGAGCGTCGTATAATCGTCGATCGTGATCTTCACATTTTCATAGCGCACCCCGCCCGCGAGCCGGACAAGCCCGCCCGCAAGCTTGAGGTTCGCCTGGCCGAAGGGCGCCAGACTGCGGAAATCGGTCGGTGGCACCCAGACGCGGTCGGTTGCTATCAGCCTTTGTTCGGTCGTGTCCCACAGCGCGTCGAACCCGGCGATCAGCGTCAGCGCTTCCAGCCCCGGCACCGCGCGTTCATAGGAAAGCTTGCCGCCATATTTGCGGCTGCGGTTCTGCGACTGGTCGAACAGCGTGCCGACGGGCGCGATCGCCGCATCCTGAAAGGTCGCGATCGGATTGGGTTCGCCGCCAAAGGTGTCGCGGCTGCGGTTCCAGAAAATCTGGCTGACGAAATTGCCGCCGCCAAGGTCGCTGTCGGTCAGCGACAATGCCAGGCTTTCGGTACGATTCGTCGCGGGAACGCCGGGCGGTGTGCCGGGCCGCGCGCTCGTCGGCACGCCGCCGAGTTTGTTGCCCGCAACCGCGGCGTAATCGCCGTCGCCTTCGAGCTCGAAACGGCTCGCGATCAGGTCGAGCCGCATCGTGTCGGTGACGGCGTAGCCGAAGCGACCGAACAAGGAGAGGGTTTCGGAATCCTGCGTCTCGCCCTGCGTCAGGTTGATGCCGACGGGGCGCCCCTCGCCGTCGAAAAAGACGCCCCGGCGTTCCCATGCGGCGCCGACCGAGGCGTCGAAGCGCCCGGCCTTATACTGGACGAGGCCCGCGACCTTGCCGCCCATGCCTTCGTCGGAAAAGTCATTGTCGGCACTCGCCTGGAGCAACGCGCGGCCCGACACACCCTCGTCGGCGGGCGCGCCGACGGTGACCTGGTTGACGATGCCGCCGGTGCCGCCGATTCCCTGCAAGGCGTTCGATCCGAAGATCAGTTCCACCCGATCGACGAAAAAGCCGTCGATGGTGAAACCATCGCGGCTGCCATCGCGCAGCGGGGTCGATTGCGGAATGCCGTTGATGGCATAGAGCGGCGAGCGGCCGCGCAGCGTCTCGCCCGCGCCCGAAAGTTTCTGCCGCGTCGGCGAAAAGCTGGGCGACAGCGTTGCGACCGCGTCGGTGACCGAGCCCGAGATGGCGATCTGCTGGTCGAGCGTGTCCTTGTCGATGACGTCGATCGTCAGCGGCAGGGCGTTGGGCGGCAGGATGGTGCGCGCGGCGGTGACGACGATCGTTTCGCCCGCATCTCCCGCAATCGCTTCGTCGACGGGCCGCGTGTCCTGCGCGAATGCGGGGAAGGGAAGCGCGCCTGACAGCAACGCGGCGACGAGCCATTTGCGATTCATTATCAACTCCTGTTGGGAGGTCGCCGCTAGTGCGACACATTCGCAAATGCAAGAGGATTTGTTGGAGAGGGGCGGGTGGGAGCGGCTGGTTTCGACCGATTCCGGACGCTTCGCTGTCCAGCCCCTCCCCCGAAAGGGCGGGGCCTGACCCTAAATGGCCGCAACGCCCGCTCCCCACCGCATTGCCGACACCTCGCGGCGTCGGGGGTGACGCGGCCCGGCGATCCGCGCTATCACGCGGCCATGCGGGAAAAGGAACTGCGCTTCGCCCTGATCTGTTACGGCGGCATCAGCCTTGCCGTCTATATGCACGGCGTCACCAAGGAAGTGTGGCGGCTCGCGGTCGCGTCGCGCGCCTTTCACGATGGCGGCGCGATCGACGGCGCGGGAGCGGTGTATCATGACCTGATCGCCGCCATCGAGGCGCAGGGCAATGTGCGGCTGCGCGTCTTTACCGACATTATCGCGGGCGCCAGCGCGGGGGGCATCAACGGTATCTTTCTTGCCCGCGCGCTGGCGACGGGCGAATCGCTCGATCCGCTCACCGACCTCTGGCTGGAGAGCGCCGATGTCGACAATCTGCTCGATCCCGACGCCCGACCGCTATCGAAAATGACGAAGTTCTGGGCGGTGCCGATCGCCGGCTGGGCGATGAAGCGGCGCGGCAACAGCATCGACCGCACCGTCGGCGAAGCCGCGCAGGACGAGGTGCGCGCCAAGCTGTCGCGCTTCGTGCGCGCGCGCTGGTTCGAGCCGCCCTTTGGCGGCGAGACCTTTTCGCACCTGCTGTTCGACGCCTTTGCGGCAATGGACGCGGCGCCGCGCGGCCCGGTGCTGGTGCCGGACGGCCAGCCCGTCGACCTGTTCGTGTCGGTCACCGATTTTGCGGGGCACAGCGTCCCCCTCGCGCTCAACAGCCCACCGCGCGTCACCGAGGACGAGCATCGGCTGATCCTGCATTTCCGCGAGGATGGCCGCGTCGGCAAGCGGCTCGACGACGTGCCGGCGCTCGCGGCGGCGGCGCGCGCGACCGCCAGCTTTCCGGGCGCCTTCCCGCCCTTCACCTTGCGCGAGATCGACCGCGTGCTCGAAAAGCGCGGGCTGGACTGGCCCGGCCGCGATGCTTTCATCCGCGTGCAACTGCCGCCGGGCGAGGCGAGCGACCCCGCCGACCGCGTGCTGATCGACGGTTCGGTGCTCGCCAACGCGCCCTTCCGCCCGGCGATCGCGGCGCTGAAGCAGCGCCCGGCACGGCGCGAGATTGACCGCCGCTTCGTCTATATCGACCCCAAGCCCGACTTTCGCTCGATCAGCTTCGGCAAGCCCGGTGACCCGGCCGATGGCGACAAGCCGCGCTTGCCGGGTTTCGTGCCGACGATTCTCGGCGCGCTTTCCGAAATCCCGCGCGAACAGCCGATCCGCGACAATGTCGAGGCGATCGAGGGCATGTCGCGGCGCATTCGCCGGATGCAGCATATCGTCGACGCGATGAAGGTCGAGGTCGAGGAACAGGTGGCGGCGCTGTTCGGCACGACCTTTTTCCTCGACACGCCGACGCCCGCGCGGCTCCAGAAATGGCGCGCGAAGGCGCAGGAACAGGCCGCGGCGCGCGCGGGCTTTGCCTTTGCGCCTTATGGCCACCTCAAATTGTCGGCGGTGATCGAGGATCTCGCGCGCCTGATCGACCGGCTTCGGCCTGCCGAGGGGGCGATTCACCGGGCGAACCGGCGCCTCGCGCTGTGGGACGAGGTTCGTGCGCGCGGGCTTGACCGGATTTCGGGGAAGAAGGGAGCCGGGGCAAGCGGCGATGCGATCGTCTTTTTCCGCACCCACGACCTCGGCTTTCGCATCCGTCGTCTGCGTTTCCTGGCGCGCGAGCTCGACACCGCGGTCGAGGCAAGGCGCGACGCGCGCGATCCTGCGTGCGACGCGATGCGCGAGGCGATCTTTGCGGCGCTCGGTCGTTATCTGGACCGCGAAGGCGACAGCTGGCTCGCCGATCTCGACCTGCCTGCCGACGCCGGACCCGGCGACTGGATCGACGCGATCGCCGCGCGCCGCGATCTCGCCGCCGTCGATGGCGAGGCCGACGCGCTGATCGCCGCGGGGCTCGCGGCGATGCCGAAGGACGACCGGCGCGTGCTGCTGCTCGCCTATCTGGGCTATCCCTTTTACGACATCGCGACCTTGCCGCTGCTCCAGGGCGAAGGATTCGACGAATATGACCCGATCAAGATCGACCGCATCTCGCCCTCCGACGCGACCGCGATCCGCCAGGGCGGCGCGGCGGCGATGCTGAAGGGGATCGAGTTCAACAGCTTCGGCGCTTTCTTCAGCCGCGCCTATCGCGAGAATGACTATCTCTGGGGGCGCTTGCACGGTGCCGACCGGCTGATCGACATCGTGGCGTCGAGCGTGACCGGTGAGGGCGCGCTGTCCGCAGCGGTGCTGGCGACGATGAAACGCCGCGTTTTCCATGCGATTCTCGATGAAGAGGAGGTGCGGCTGCCGAAGGTGGAGGCGCTGATCGCGGAGCTGCGGACGGAGATTGGCCCCAGGGAGTAGCAACCTTGCTCCCGCGTCCATATCACAGGCTGCGCGGACTGATTTGAATGTCCGCAAGCGACCGATTGCGGACGCGGCGCTCCTCCCCGTTCCGGGGAGGAGCCCAACGTCCGCTCCCCACCCCACACCGGCCACCCAAAAGCTGTCCGACATGGCCCGGCTGTGCCAGCCTTCATCCCGGCTCTTTCAAATGTGGACAAATCGCTCGCCGCCCGGCGTGAAAACAGGGGCGTCAATCGCGCGACCTGCGCGCCGCGAGCAGCCAATCGGCCGCCGCACAAGGCTGACCTTTCCTGACCTTTGGACCGATTGCGCCGGGGCCGCGCCGACCGCTTCGGACCCCAAGGCCGGCGGTTCGTCCTACCACCAATTAGCCCCTAGCCAAGCCCGCAGCGTTCGTCCTATGTTCCGTCCATGGATGGACTATCACTTGGTGTCGCCCTTGTTGCCCTTGTCGTCGGCGCCCTGGTCGGCTGGCTGTTCGCCGGTCGTGAGGCGGGGGCGCTGAAGGCCGAGCGCGACGGGCTGGCCGAGCGGTTCAAGGCGGCCGTGACCGATTTGGCCGCCGAGGCCGAGGCTCGCAAGGCCGCGGACATTCAACTCGCGGCGCTGCTCGCCGAGCAAAAGGCGCGCGATGCGGCGCACGACGCGCAGATCGCGCAGCTCACCCAGGCGCAGGCGGCGCTCACCGCGCAGTTTCGCGAAGTCGGGCAGACGATGCTGAGCGAAGCGCAGAAGGCGTTCCTTGACCGTGCCGAGGCGCGCTTCCGGCAGAGCGAGGAAAGCGCGGGCCAGCATCTGAAGGCGCTGCTCCAGCCCGTCCATGAACGGCTGGAGAAATATGAAACCGAGGTGAAGAAGGTCGAGACCGAGCGCCAGAGCGCATTCGGATTATTGCAGGGTCAGATCGAATCGATGCGCGCGCAGAGCGAGCGCGTGTCGAGCGAGGCGGCAAAGCTCGTCAACGCGCTGCGCCACGCGCCCAAGGCGCGCGGCCGCTGGGGCGAGCAGCAGCTTCGCAACGTGCTCGAAAGCTGCGGGCTTAGCGAACATGCCGATTTCCAGACCGAGGTGAGCGTCGATAGCGGCGAGGCCGCGCGGCTGCGTCCCGACGTCGTGGTGAAAGTGCCCGGCGGCCAGAGCCTGGTGATCGACGCCAAGGTTTCGCTCAACGCCTATCAGGACGCCTTCGGCGCGGTCGACGAGGGCGAAAGGGCGGCGCATCTCGCCGCGCACGCCGCAGCGATGAAGGCGCATGTCAACGCGCTCGGCGCCAAGGCCTATTGGAACCAGTTCGACGACACGCCCGATTTCGTCGTGATGTTCGTCCCCGGCGAACATTTCCTCGCCGCCGCGCTCGACCATGATCACGAGCTTTGGGACTATGCGTTCGAGCGCAAGGTGCTGCTCGCGACGCCGACCAACCTCATCGCGATCGCGCGCACGGTCGCGGCGGTGTGGCGACAGGAAAAGCTTGCCAACCAGGCGCGCGAGATCGCGATGCTGGGCAAGGAGCTTTATGCGCGCATGTCGGTGATGGGCGCGCACATCGCGCGCGTCGGCAAGAATCTCGATCAGGCGACCGGCGCCTACAACGCCTTTGTCGGCAGCTTCGAATCACAGGTTTTGACGCAGGCCAGGCGTTTCGAGGCGCTCGACATCGAAACCGGGGGACGGGAGATTCCGACGCTCCCGGTCGCCGAACAGGCGGCGCGGCCGCTGGCGAAGCTCGCGGCGGCGCCGAGCGCGGTGAACGACGCGGGCGAATGAATCGCGTCGCCCCCGCCTCGCGGGAACAGGCAGAAATCCTTTTTATTGATCGTCACCCCGGCGAAGGCCGGGGTCTCGTCGGTGTGCGAGGCTGGGACGGTGAGATCCCGGCCTTCGCCGGGCTGGCGCTATTCTGGTCTATCCGGGCAGGGATCAAATTGCCCGTTTCAACACCGCCGTCTGCCCGTCCGTTCCGCTGATCTCCAGCGTCCCGTCGCTCGGGAAGTGCAGGCGCACCGGCCCGCGCATCAGCGCGAAGAAGGCGCTTTCCTGCGTCATCCCCGCGCCGGGGCAGGCCATTCTGGTCGCCATCAGCGGCCCCGCGGTGAGCGTGCCGTCCGCGACCGAATAGCTCCCCGAAAAACGGTTGCAGCCCGCGCTGCCGCTCAGCCGCGCGCCCTCGAACGCCAGCGAGGTTGGCCGGTCGGGCGCGACCGGCACGCCCGCGATCGACACGAAGGTCCAGCTGGTCCCCGCCAGCGCATCGGGCGGCAATATATCGCCGCCGCATCCCGTCACCGTCTTGCCATCGGCCACCACCGTCACCGTGTCGGCATAGCGGCGATCGCTCATCCCGTCGCTGCACGGGCCCGGCGTCACCTCGACCGTCAGCCGACCGGCGGCATAGCGTTTGCCCGCCGTGGTGACCTGCGCCCCCGGATTGGGCAGCGCGATCATCGTCTCCCCATAGTCGCCGGCATAGTTCAGCCGCGCGGGCGTGATCTCGAGCGTCCAGCCGGGCTCGGTGCCGAGCGCCATATAGGCGGCGGGGGTCGCGCCGGGGCCTTGTGGGGCCTTGGCGGCCGGAGCGCAGGCGGCGAGCGTCAGGGCGAGGGTGCAGGCGGAAAGGAATCTGGGCATAGACACTCCCTGGTTCCGCTCGTGTCGAGCGAAGTCGAGACACCCATCGGCATGGAGCATGGTCGAGGGGCATTTCGACTTCGCTCGATGCGAACGGGACGTGAGCGTGGGATAATAGCATGATGCTGGCGCCCGGCTGAACCAAAATGCCGCTCCCTCATCAGCGCCTCCGCTGGTTCAGCACCTCATAGGCCATCACCGCCGCCGCAACCGCGGCGTTCAGGCTGTCGGCCTTGCCCAGCATCGGCATTTTCACGCGCACGTCGGCCGCCGACGCATAATCGGCGGGCAGTCCCTGCGATTCATTGCCGACGAGGATGAAGGTCGGCGCGCTGTAACGCACCGCCTGATAATCGACGCTGTCGTCGCCGAGCCAGGTTGCCACCAGCTCGCCGGGCCCGCTGCGCAGCCAGGGCAGGAATTCGTCCCAGCGCGCCTGCACGAGGCTTTGCGTGAAGATCGCCCCCATGCTCGCGCGCACCGCCTCGACGCCATAGGGGTCGGTGCTGTCGTCGAGGAGGATCAGCCCGCCCGCGCCGACCGCGTCGCCGGTGCGCAGCATCGTGCCGAGATTGCCGGGATCGCGGAGCCGCTCGGCGACCAGCCAGATCGGCGCCGCATCGCGGTCGATGTCGGCAAGCGTCGCCCGGGGTTCGGCATAGATGCCGACGATGGTTTGCGGATTATCCTTGCCCGACAGTTTCGACAGGATCGCGGGCGTCGTGTCGACCACCTCGCCGCCCGCGCCCAGAGTTGCTTCAATCAGTTCTTGCGCCAGCGGATGCGCCGTGCCTTCGGGACCAAGGAAGAGCCATTTCGGCAGAACGCCGGCCTCGCGTGCCTCGGTTGCGATGCGCAGCCCCTCGGCCAGGAACAGCCCCTCGGCGCGGCGATGGCGCTTTTCGCGCAGCAGGCGCATCCGCTTGACGAGCGGGTTCGACAGGCTTTCGATGGTGGAACGACGACCGCTCATATTTCTACTTTCCCGCTCCCCCGCGAAGGCGGGGGTCCATCTCTCGTGGGCGCTGTCCTGGACCGGCGGGAGATGGATCCCCGCCTTCGCGGGGACACCCAAACAAGAAAAGGCCGACCGCTAATCCTCGCCGAAGCTGTCCTTGACCAGCCCGACGAGTTTGAGCAGCGCGGCGTCGGCGCCGTCGCCGCGCGTGTGGATGGTGATCGTGTCGCCCTTGGCGGCGCCCAGCATCATCAGCCCCATGATCGAGGTGCCGTTGACGCGCGATCCATTGCGTTCGACCTCGACCGTCACCGTTTCGGGCAGGCGGCTGACAAAGGTTACGAACTTGGCGCTCGCGCGCGCGTGCAGCCCTCGCTGGTTGGTGATCTCGACGGTTTCGGAGACCTCGTTCACGGCCCCACTCCCAGCATTTCGGATGCGACCGAAATATATTTCTGACCCGCTTCCTTGGCCGCGATCACCGCGGCGCGCAGTTCCATCGACTTGCGCGCGCTTTCGAGGCGGATCAGCATCGGCAGGTTGACGCCCGCGATCACCTCCGTCCTTCCGGCCTCGAGCAGACTGATCGCCAGGTTCGAGGGGGTGCCGCCGAACAGGTCGGTCAGCATCACCACGCCGCGGCCCTCATCGACGCTGCGGATGGCGTCGGCGATCTCCTGGCGCCGCATCTCCATATTGTCGTTGGGGCCGATGCACACGGTAGCAACGGCACGCTGCGGGCCGACGACATGCTCCATCGCGCGGACCATTTCCTCGGCGAGGCGGCCGTGCGTGACGAGCACCATTCCCAGGAGCGGCAGAGCCTTGTCGTTCGGCATGCAGTGATCGACCCTTATCGTTTGCCGCCCGACGCGCGGGCAGCGGGCGGGGGCTTGCCCTCAAGCCCATCTTGCGGGGCAGAGTCAAGATTGCGGTGGGTCAGCACTGGCTCATATCCGTTATCGCGTAGCGTTCGGGCAACACGACTGGCGACATGGACCGAACGATGACGTCCGCCGGTGCAGCCGAATGCGATGGTGACATAGCTTTTGCCTTCGGCCCGGTAACGCGGCAACAGCGTCAGGATCAGCTTCTCGATCTGCGACACGCTGTCTTCATAGGCCGGGTCGGCGATGACATAGGCGGCGACATCGGGATCGAGGCCGGTGCCGGGCTTGAGCTTCGGATCCCAATGCGGGTTGCGCAGATAGCGCATATCGAACACCAGGTCGGCGTTGCGCGGCAACCCGCGCGCGAAGCCGAAGCTCAATATGTTGAGCACCGGGTTATCGTCCTCGGCGTCGCCGAACCGCTGGCGCACCTCCTGCTGCAAATCGTTGCTGCTGTAATTGGTCGTGTCGACGACATGCTCGGCCCAGCGGCGCAGCGGCTCCATCATCTCGCGCTCGCGTGCGATGCCGTCGGCGGCGGGGCGATCCTCGGCGAGGGGATGTCGGCGCCGCGTTTCGGAAAAGCGGCGTTCGAGCTCGGCGCCCGCGCAATCGAGGAACAGCGTCTGGATGTCGCGCCCGCCGCCCTCGCGCAATTCCTTGATCCGCCGCACGAGCAGCGCGGGACGAAACCCCCGGCTGCGGCTGTCGATGCCGATCGCGAGCGGGCGTTCCGTCTCGCCGCGCTTCACCGGCGCGTCGATCAGCGCTTCGAGCAGCGCGAGCGGCAGATTGTCGACGACCTCCCAGCCCAGATCCTCGAGCACCTTCAGCACCGTCGATTTGCCTGCACCCGAAAGGCCGGTGACGAGGAGCAGCCGCGACTCGGCGCTCGGGCTTACCTGTCCGCTCATGCCGCGGGCGCCAGCCGTTCGAGCGCAAGCATGATCTTGATCGGCGCCGACACCTCGAACGCCGACAAGAGCAGCGCGGGAAGCGGATGGCCCGCGACCGTCTCGACCTGACCGACCGCGGGCATCCGGTCGTAGCGGTCGGTCAGCCGCACCGCGAGCGCCAGCGGCACCGGCGCGGTCCATGGCCGTTCGACGATACCGATCCCGCGCACCTCCAGCTTGCCCGCCAGCGTCTCGGGGGGGCGGCACCACAGCCGGCCACGGTCGAACCATATGTCGCAGCGATCGTCAGCGACGAGCCTGGCGCCGCGGTCGATGAGACGGAGCGCGAGGTCGGACTTGCCCTGCCCCGAATTGCCGAGGATCAGCACCCCGCCATTGCCCGCGGCGACGCAGCTCGCATGGATGTTGACGATTTCGGGTCTGGTCCGGCTCGGAAGCATGGCGAAGGCTTACCGGCGGCGAAGCGGGGCCGCAAGGCGATAGGCTGTTGCGGTCAGTTGGCGGCTGTCCCGCTTTCGGCGGCGGGCAGGGTGATGAGCAGGCTCGCACCCGGCTTGCCGTCGTCGCGGTCGCGCGCGCTGATCGTCCCGCCATGCCCCTCGACGATCGTGCGCGCGATCGCAAGGCCGAGACCGCTGTGGCGGCCAAAGGCTTCGCCGGGTGGGCGCTCGCTGTGAAAACGTCGGAAAATCGCTTCGCGCTGCGCGGGGTCGATGCCGGGACCGTCGTCGTCGACGCGGACATGCACCTCATCGCCCAGCCGCGTCGCGGCGATGCAGACGAGGCCGGTTTCGGGGGAGAAGCTGATGGCGTTGTCGATGACATTGTCGATGGCGCGTTCGAGGCGGTGGCCGTCGCCCATCACGATGGTGGTGCCCTTGCGTGGGCGCGCGAAGGCGAGGCGGGGGTGCGGCGTGTCGGGGTCGATCCGCGCCTTGCGCGCCGCGAGCATCGATTCGATCATCATCCCGACGTCGATCGGCTCGAACAAGGTGCGCGACAATTGCGCGTCGACGCGGCTCGCCTCGCTGATGTCGCTCACCAGCCGATCGAGCCGCCGCACATCCTCGTCGGCGATGGCGAGCAGCTGCGCGCGCTGTTCGTCGGACTGGACGCGCCCCAGCCCCTCGATCGCCGAGCGCACCGACGCGATCGGATTCTTGAGCTCGTGCGTCACGTCGGCGGCGAAATGCTCGCCCGCGTCGATGCGCTCGCGCAGCGCCTGCGTCATGTCGCTGAGGGCACGCGCGAGCGTGCCGATCTCGTCGCGGCGGCTCGGCAGGCGCGGGACGACGACTTCGCGCGCCCGGCCAAGGCGAACGCGCACCGCGGCGCGCGCAAGCCGCCGCAGCGGGCGGACGATCGTGCGCGCAAGGAACAGCGACAAAAGGATCGAGGCGATCAGCACCATCGCGACGACGACGGCGAGGCGGAAGCGCTCGGCGCGCACCGTGCGCGTGATATCGCGCGCGTTGAGCGTCATCAGCACCGTCTGCGGCGTGTCGAGATCGACGACCCGCGCCGCGCTGAGCAGCGGCGTGCGTTCGGGGGCATAGCGAAAGCGGCTCGTCGGCAACCCGCCGCGCTGCGCCTCGATCACTTCGGGCCACGCCGCGGCATTATCGACCGCAGGCTCGCGAAAGTCGGGATAGGTCGGTGCGCCGACGATCCAGTCGATCCCGCGATCCATCGCCCGCGCGGCGTCGCGCTGCCACGCCTGCAAATTGGGATCGCGCAACGTATAGGTCGGCGCGCCGGTCTGGAAACTGTCCGAAATCAGGCGGCCGTCGGCGGCGTAGAAGCGCAGGCGCGATTCGGTCGCTTCGGCGAATTCGCCGATCAATCGGTCGCGTTCTTCGGGACGCGCCGCTTCCAGCGCGGCGTCGAGCATCGCGAGCTGATCTTCCATCACCGCGATGCGCGTATCGACCAGCCGGGTGCGATAGGTGTCGAGATAATAGAAGCCGCCCGCGAGCAGCGCGACCGCGAGGATGTTGACCGCCAGGATGCGCGTCGTCAGCGACCAGCGCGCCGACCAGACGAGCGGCGATTCCTCCTGTTCGGCCGCGCTCGCGTCGGGGGGCAGGGGATCAGCCCTCGTCGGCAAAGCGGTAACCGGCGCCATAGAGGGTGGCGATTGCGTCGAAATCGGGATCGACCTCACGGAACTTGCGACGCAGCCGCTTGATGTGGCTGTCGATCGTGCGGTCGTCGATATAGACATCGTCCTGATAGGCGGCGTCCATCAGCTGGTTGCGGCTGCGCACGATGCCGGGGCGACTGGCCAGCGTTTCGAGGATCAGAAACTCGGTGACGGTCAGCGTCACGTCCTTGCCGTCCCAGCTGACCTTGTGGCGCGCGGGGTCCATTTGCAGCCGCCCGCGCGTGATCGGCTCGGCGACGGGTTCGTCATCCTCGCTCGGCGTCGCACGGTTCAATTCGACGCGGCGCAGGATCGCGCGAATGCGCGCGATGACGAGCCGCTGCGAGAAAGGCTTGGCGATATAATCGTCGGCGCCCATTGCAAGGCCCAGCGCCTCGTCGATCTCGTCGTCCTTGCTGGTCAGGAAGATGACCGGAAGCTGGCTTTTTTCGCGCAGGCGGCGGAGCAGCTCGAGCCCGTCCATCCGCGGCATCTTGATGTCGAAGACGGCGAGGTCGGGCGGATTGTCGATGAGCGGCTTCAGCGCCGCCTCGCCGTCCGAATAGACGCGCGTGGCGAACCCCTCGGCCTGAAGCGCGATCGACAGCGATTGCAGGATGTTGCGGTCGTCGTCGACCAGCGCGATGGTTGCCGTCATGCTCTTTCCGTTGGCGGGTTGGAAGGGAATTAGCGGATAAGCCCCTTAGCCACAACCACATGCCTTGCTCTCCTCCCCTCGAGGGGGGCAGCGAAACTTGCGAACTTGTTCGCTAGCATGGTGGATTTGCCAGCATGGTGGAATCGACGTTCGTTTCATCATCGTCATCCCGGGCCTGACCCGGGATCCCGCTTTTTCTTCCGTCCGTGCGCGAAAGGAAGCGGGACCCCGGGTCAGGCCCGGGGTGACGACATCAATGTGGCGAACTTCAGATTCAGGTGATTAGTTGCAGCGGCAGGGGAGCGGTCCCGGCCATCAGTAACCGTGCTCGGACGCACCATCACCCCCATCCAACTTCGCCCAAGCCGCTTCGCGGCCAGGGCTGCGTATCCTTCCCCATCAAGGGGAAGGAGCATAGGACAACCGCGTCGGTCCCCAGTCTCGATTCACCCTTTAATCTTTTGACCTCGGCGCGCATCCTCGCTAACGCGGCCGGGATTTCGGAATCGGCGTTTCGTCGGCACCCCATGTTCGTGCGGGCCCATCGCTTTCGCACGGCATGTCCTGCATACCTATGCAAAGGCGCCGCGGGCCAAGGAAAGGCGAGTGAAATGACCAAGGTTGTGATCGGCGGCGACACCATCGAAACGCAGGCGGATGTCGCCGAAAACTGGGGCACCGCGCCGCTGGTCGAGGATGCGGTTCGGCACGGCGAAGGCCGGCTTGCCAAGGACGGTCCGCTCGTTGTCGCGACCGGCAAACACACGGGACGCAGCGCGAAGGACAAGTTCATCGTTCAGGACGACGAAACGCGCGATACGATCTGGTGGGGCAAGACCAATGTGCCGATGGCGCCCGATCATTTCGCGGCGCTGAAGGCTGATTTCTTCGCGCACCTCGCCGCGCGTCCGCGCCTCTATCGCCAGCAGCTGTTCGGCGGATCGCAGGCGGAACACCGCGTCGCGGTGCAGGTCATCACCGAATTCGCCTGGCACAGCCAGTTCATCCGCACCCTGCTCTGCCGCCCGACGGCCGAGGAGCTGACGGGCTTTGCGGCCGAATATACGATCGTCGACCTGCCGAGCTTTCGCGCCGACCCGGCAAAGCATGGCACGCGCAGCGAAACGGTGATCGCGGTCAATTTCACCGAAAAGCTGATCCTGATCGGCGGCACGCAATATGCCGGCGAAATGAAGAAGTCGGTGTTCGGCATCCTCAACTACCTGCTCCCGGCAAGGGGCGTGATGCCGATGCACTGTTCGGCGAACATCGGGCCGAAGGGCGACACCGCGGTCTTTTTCGGCCTGTCGGGGACCGGCAAGACGACGCTGTCGGCCGATGCCAGCCGCACGCTGATCGGCGATGACGAGCATGGCTGGTCGGACACTGCGGTCTTCAATTTCGAGGGCGGCTGCTATGCCAAGATGATCCGCCTGTCGCCCGAGGCCGAGCCCGAGATTTTCGCGACCACCAAGCGTTTCGGCACGGTGCTCGAAAATGTCGTGATGGACCCGGTGACGCGCGAGCTCGATTTCGACGACGCGAGCCTCGCCGAGAACAGCCGTGGCAGCTATCCCATTGATTTCATTCCGAACACCTCGGAGAATAATATGGGGCCGGTGCCGCAGAACATCATCATGCTCACCGCCGACGCCTATGGCGTGCTGCCCCCGATCGCGAAGCTGACCCCCGATCAGGCGATGTATCATTTCCTGTCGGGCTATACCGCGCGCGTCGCGGGGACCGAGATCGGCGTGACCGAGCCCGAGGCGACCTTCTCGACCTGTTTCGGCGCGCCCTTCATGCCACGTCATCCGTCGGTGTACGGCAATCTCCTGAAAGAGCGCATCGCCAGAGGCGGCGTCCAGTGCTGGCTGGTCAACACCGGCTGGACCGGCGGCATGGCGACGATGGAAGGGATCAAGCGGATGCCGATCAAGGCGACGCGCGCGCTGCTCAACGCCGCGCTCGATGGCAGCCTTAACGACGCCGCCTTCCGCCGCGATCCCTATTTCGGCTTCATGGTCCCCGTCGCGGTGCCGGGGGTCGATGCGAGCCTGCTCGACCCGCGCGAAGCCTGGGCCGACAAGGCAGCCTATGACCGCACCGCGCAGGTGCTGGTCCAGCAATTCATCGACAATTTCGCGCAATTCGCGGACCATGTCGACGAAGGCGTCCGTCAGGCAGCTCCGCAGGCCGCCGTCGCCGCATAACCTCTTCGGCGCTTACCCCGCGCGCATCCATAAGCGTCATTGCGAGCGCAGCGAAGCAATCTCCAGCGCTCGTCGCGCCATGGCCGATAGCTGGAGATTGCTTCGTCGCTACGCTCCTCGCAATGACCAAGTAGGATCTACATAAGGTAAGGGATAAACGCCGACTTCTTACAGGTGCTCACTCACCTGGAAGGACCGCGCCAATGACCACCGATTTTTCGCCGCGCCTGTTCGAGCGCGATTCCGACATTCGCGCGCTGGGCGAAGGGCTGCTCGCCTGTGCCCTCCCGCGTGAGGCGTGGACGCACGAGGCGCATCTCGCCGCATGTCTGTGGCTGCTCACCGAGCGCGCAGACATTGACGTCGATGCCGAGATCGCGGGGCTCATCCGCCGTTTCAACGAAAGCGTCGGCGGGGTGAACGACGACCATAATGGCTATCACGACAGCATCACCCGCGCCTATGTGGCGGGAGTGCGGCTCTTTCTGTCGCAGACGACCGCGAGCGGCCTGACCGCGCGCGTCAACGCGCTGCTGTTGTCCGACGTCGGCCGACGCGACTGGCCGCTGCGCTTTTACAGCCGCGAGCGGTTGTTTTCGGTCGCGGCGCGACGCGGGTTCGTGGAGCCCGATCTGGCGCCGCTGCCTGTGGGAATTGCGTAAAGCTGTGTGCTCCCGCGAAGGCGGGAGCCCATCTTCGGCGGGTGCCATCTTGAACCCGCAGGAGATGGATCCCCGCCTTCGCGGGGACACACAAATATGTTACCCCCTCGCCTCCCGCACATACTCCGCGACATTCTGCGCCAGCACGTCAAGCGGGACGTTGCCGCCCTTCACCACGACGTCGTTGAAATCGCGCAGGTCATATTTCGGTCCCAGCGCAGCCTGCGCCAGCCCGCGCTGGCGGACGATCTCGCTGTGCCCGACCTTGTACCCGCACGCCTGCCCGGCCCAGCTGCAATAGCGATCGACCTCGCTCGCGACCTCGAGCGGGTTCGAGCCGTTTTCCTCGACGAAAAAGCGCACCGCCTGCTCGCGCGTCCAGCGTTTCGCGTGGAGGCCGGTATCGACGACGAGACGACAGGCGCGGAAGGCGAGCGACTGGAGGTAACCGAGCCGTCCGACCTCGAAATCGTCGTAAAGTCCCAGTTCGTCGGCAAGCTGTTCGGCATAGAGCGCCCAGCCCTCCGAATAGGCATTGAACGCCAGCATCGTGCGGATCAGCGGCATCGAATGCGCATATTCGCCCTGCCACGCATGGCCGGGGATCGCCTCGTGCATCGTCAGATCGGGGAGCGAGTATTTGCTGTGCAATTCGGTCGTGCGCAGGTTGATCCAGAAGCGCCCCGGAATGCTGCCGTCGATCGACCCCGCGCCGCCATAGGCCGCGGGCGCGCCGGGTTCCTCGGCCAGAGGGAGCCGCTTCACCTCGACATTGCCCTTGACCAGGGTGCGGAAGGCGCGCGGCAGTTCGGCGCGGATCTTGCCCAGCCAGGTCTGGATATAGGCGACGATCTCGGCGCGGCCCGCGTCATTGTCGGGGAATTGATAGCGCGGGTCTTTGGCGAGCGCGTTCATCCGGTCGCCGACGCTGCCCTTCGTATAGCCCAGCTTCTTCAGAATCGGGTCCATCCGGCCGTGGAGTTCGGCGAGTTCCTGGCGCCCCATTTCGTGAATCGCGTCGGGGGTCATGCGCGTGGTGGTCGAGGCGCGCAGCCCCCACGCATACCATTCGTCGCCGCCGGGGCGCGCCCACAGGCCAGGGTCCATCGTCGCCCTGGGCCGCTGCGCCGTCAGCTCGGCAAGTTGGCGTTCGAGCGCGGCGGCGACCGGGCCCTGCACGACCTTTGCGGCGCGCGCGCCCCAGTCGCCACCCAGCTTGGCCGCGGCCGCGCGGCGCGCCAGGCTTTCGACCATCGATCCGCCCGATCTCGCGTCGGCAAGGCTCGCCTCCATCTGCTTGACCGCCTTGTCGATCAGGAAGGCGGGGGCGATCAGCCCCTGCGCGCCCGCGGCCTTCAGCCGTTCGGTTTCGCCGTCGAGGACGCCCGGGAAGGCGTTGAGGCGCGCGAGATAGGCTTCGGCGTCGGCCGACGATTTGACCGGATGGTCGCTGTCGAGAAACTTCGGAATGTCGAGATAGGCGCCGACATTCTGGATCACGACATAGGGCGTGTTGCGCCACCCGCCGACCGCGACGTCGCCATAGGGAAGGGCAAAGCCCGCGAGCGCGACGTCATAGGCGCTTTCGACGACCGCCAGGCTGGTGCGCGTCGCATGGTCGAGGCCCGCCTTGTCGACGGCGCGGACGCGCGCGACATCGGCCTTCAGCGTGTCGGCGAGCGCCTGTACCCCCGCCGGCGACCGGTCGCCCAGCTCGCCGCGCATCGCCGCGCGGGCGCCGGTGTCGATGCCAAGCGACGTTGCTCCCTCGGGCGAATGGGCAAGGAGATTGTCGGCGATCGAATCGAGCAACTGCTGCGTGCCGCTTTTGGGGGCGCCCTGCAATGCCGCGGCGGGACCGGCGAGGGCGATGCCGGCGGTGCCCGCGCCGAGCGCGGCAAGCGTGTGGCGGCGGCTGACGGGGACGGAAAGCGGATGATGCACTGGCGGCTCCCTTGCGCGACTTGTTTCGGTTGAAACCTGTTTAGGGGGCGGGCCGCGACGGTCAATGTCATTGCCGATCCTCCCTGCCGCGAAAGCGGTGGGGAGGGGGGCCATCTGAAGGATGGTGGAGGGGCCGCGACGGTGCGTCATGGCCCCTCCGTCAGCGGCTGCGCCGCTGCCACCTCCCCATGCCTGCGGCACAGGGAGGATTTGATTCGTCAATCCATCAGGTCGGCGGGCACCTTGCCGCCGTTCGCCGCAAGCTCGCGCATCACCGCCTTGTGCAGCCAGATGTTCATCTCGGCGCTGCCGTCGAGCGCGCCGGTATAGCCGAGTTCGGTCGCGAGTTCCTTGCGGTTGGCGAGGCTCGAATCGAGGCCGAGCAATTTCATCAGGTCGACGATCGAAGTGCGCCAGTTGAGATCCTGATCGGTCTTGGCCGCCTCGGCGGTCAAAATCGCCTCGACATCGACCGGCTGGGCGGCGGCGGTCGCCATCGCCTGCGTCGCGGCGTCGAGCGCGGAGCCGACGGGGCTGGGGGCCGCGGGGGCCAAGGGTTCGGCGGCTTCGGCCTTCTTGCCGAAGATCGCATCCTTGATGCTGCTGAAAATGCCCATGATTTCACTCCCACTATCGCGCGGTCCGGCCAAAAGGCCGAGTCGGGGAACCGCAGGCTAGGACTATGGTGTTGATAATGACAGCCAAATGAACGTCTCGCCGTGCGCTGCGGTGCTGCTATAGTCGGGTCATGGGCGCGGACCGATCGGCGCCCCGGCGGGAGACAGGCGCGATGAACCTCACCGACATATTGGCGCAGGCGGGCGGCATCGAATCGATGGCGAAGGAACTGGGCGTGCCGCCCGCGATGGCGAAACAGGGCGCCGACGCGCTGCTCCCCGCGATCCTCGGCGGGTTCAAGAAACAGGCGCAGGCGGGCGGCGGCGTCGAAGGTCTCGGCGGGCTGCTCGGCCAGCTCGGCGGCGGCGGGCTGCTCGACGCGGTGCTTGGCCCCCAGCCGACGCCGGTTCAGGCGGGTCATGACGTGCTCGGCCAGATCTTCGGGTCGAAGGACGTCAGCCGCACCGTCGCGGGGCAGGCGGCGGCCGAGACCGGGCTCGATACCGGGCTGCTCAAGAAGATGCTGCCGATTCTCGCGATGATGGTCGCGGGCTATATGGCGAAGCAGGGCAGGCAGGGGAGCGTGGAAGACGGGGGCCTGGGCGGAATGCTCGGCAATATCCTCGGCGGCGCATTGGGCGGCGGTGCGGCACCCTCGGCGGGCGGGCTTGGGGGCATCGGCCAGATGCTCGATATGGACGGCGACGGCAATCCGCTCGACGACATCCTCGGCATGGCGAACAAGATGCGGGGGTAGCGGGATGCGGGAGCCGACAGGCGCCGGGGCCGGTCGGACCTGACGCCTTATCGCGCGCGGATGAAGGCGCGCACATCCTCCGACAGTTTCCGCCGGTCCTCGTCGCGAATATACATCATGTGGCCCGCGCCATAATAGGTGTAGCGGATCCGGTCCTGCGGAATGCCGGTGCGGGACAGCGCATATTCGGCGGCGAAGAAGGGCGTCGCGAAATCATACCAGCCCTGCGCGACGAGCACGCGCAGCCCGCTGTTCTCACGCATTGCTTGCCCGATCCAGGGCGCTACGTTGAGATAGGCGTTGCTGTCGCGCCCGCCGATGCGCCAGTCCCACTGGCTGCCGATGCCGCTGATCGACTGATATTCGCGGGTCGTCTTGAACCCCAGCCCGTCGCGCAGCCAGCTGTTGATCGCGGCGGTGTAGCTGGCGTCGATCCCGTAAAAGCTGGGGTCGTTGTCGGGCGATTCGCCGGCGCTGTCATAATCCTTGCCGGTGTAGCGGCTGTCGAGCCGCCCGACGGTGAGGCCGCGATCGCGCAGCAGTTCCTTGTAGAAGCGCGCGGGCGTGACGCGCAGATCCGCCTGTTCGAGATAGGTTTCGGACAGGCCCGTAAAGCGCGCCAGCTCGCGGCGGATCGCGGCGCGTTCCTCGCCCTGCAATTTCTGTCCTTTGAGCAGCGCGGTCGCATAGGGGCCGATCGCCCATTGCCGCGCCTCTTCGGCGAAGGCTTCGGGTGAGGCCGCCTGCGCCTTGCCGTGATAGAGCGCGGTCACCGCCATCGATGGCAGATTGGTGATCGGCGACAGCTCGTTGCCCGGCGTGTCGGCGCCCGCTGCGAAATCGAGCACCGCCGAAATCAGGATCAGCCCGTTGAAGGCAACGTCGTTATAGGTCGCGTTCATCAACTGGTGTGCGACCGCGGCGGTGCGCGTCGTGCCATAGCTTTCGCCGCCGAGATATTTGGGGCTGTTCCAGCGGCCATTGTCGGCGAGCCAGCGGCGGATCACCTCGGCGACCAGCTTGGCATCCTGCGTCACGCCATAATAATCCTCGGGGTCGGCCTTGCCGATCAGGTGCGAGAAGCCCGTGCCCGGCGGGTCGATGAAGACGATGTCGGTGACGTCGAGCAGCGCGTCGGGATTGTCGACGATAGGATAGGGCGGGGCGCCGTCGTCGACGCCGGTGCCCGGAATCGCGACGCGCTTGGGGCCGAAGGCGCCCATCATCAACCAGACGGTGCCCGAACCGGGGCCGCCGTTGAACAGGAAGGTCACGGGGCGGCTGGGGTCGCGCGGTTCCTTGACATAGGATGTGGTGACGACGGCGACTTCGGGCACGCCCTCCTTGTTGCTGATGATCGTCTCGCCGATCGTCGCGGCGTAATTGATGCGCTGGCCGCCGAAGGTGCCGCTGAGCTTGGTGGTGCGGATTTGCGGTTCATAGTCGGCGGGCTTTTCGGCCTTGGCCTTGTCGTCGGGCTTGTCCTGCGCGTGAAGCGCGGGGGGCGCGGCGAAGGCAAGCGCCAAGGCCATGAACGAAAGACCCGATTTCATGGATATATCTCCCCGATTGCGGGGCGACCCTATGCAGCCCAAGGGACGGCGGCAAGGCTACTTGTCGGTTACAGACGGGGTTTCGTCGAAGGTATCAGGCGGCCTTCTTGGGCTGCACCGACAATTCGAGGCCGAGGGCATCGAGCACGGCCATCAGCGTTTCCAGTGTGGGATTACCATTTTCCGATAGGGCATTGTAAAGCGCTTGCCGGCCGAGTCCGGTCTTGCGAGCGATTTCGCTCATGCCTTTCGAACGGGCGACGTCGCCGAGCGCACTGGCGATATGTTTCGGGTCATTCCCTTCCATCGCCGCTTCGAGATAATAAAGGATATGCTCCTCGGTCGTAAGGTAGTTCGCTGCGTCAAAGGGTCGTAGCTCCGTCACGTCCTTCAATCTCTTCCTTCAACCGCTTGGCGCGGGCGACATCGTCATCCTGACTGCGCTTGTCGCCACCGAAAAGCAGAATGACAAGCTCATTACCGCGCCGGAAGAAATAAACCCGATAGCCCGGTCCATAGTCGACCCGCATTTCGAAGACGCCGCCCTTGACGGATTTATGGTCTCCGAAATTGCCGTTCGACGCGCGTTTCAGGCGATCGGCGATTTTGGCAACCGCGCGAACGTCCCGCAACGAACCGAACCAACGGGCGAATTCGGTCGTTTCCGCCAGTTGGTAAGCTTGTCCTTTATAGAGGACATTTTCATCCATGTCAATCCAATCCTGCATTCGTAGGTCGCCAGTTAGTGACGTCCTAATTATCGCTCGATTGGATTGTTACCCACGTCCGTCATCGGACGCCATTTGGCAAATCACAAGTCGCATAGCGACAAGCTGCTATTCTGAGCGGCCTACCGCCCCCACTTCGTCTTGCTCTGCTTCCCGAACCGCCCTTTCCTCGTCCCCGGCTTGCCCTCGTTGCTGCGGCCCACGCGCGGCGCGATCTGCTGGTCGGGCGGCAGGCCCAGCTCGTCGGCTTCCAGCTTGCGGATTTCGTCGCGGAGGCGGCCGGCTTCCTCGAACTCGAGGTCCGCCGCCGCGTCGCGCATCTTCTTTTCCAGCTCCTGGATATAGGCGCGGAGGTTGTGCCCGACCATGTGCGCGGGCTTGTCCTCGCCGATGTCGATGACGACGCCGTCCTTCGACGCGACATGCGCGATGATGTCGCCGATGTTGCGCTTGATCGTCGTCGGGGTAATGCCGTGCGCCTCGTTATACGCCTGTTGCTTCGCGCGGCGCCGGTCGGTTTCGCGCAGCGCGCGTTCCATGCTGCCGGTGATGCGATCGGCGTAGAGGATGACGCGGCCGTCGACGTTGCGCGCGGCGCGGCCGATCGTCTGGACGAGGCTGGTTTCGCTGCGCAGGAAGCCTTCCTTGTCGGCGTCGAGGATCGCAACGAGCCCGCATTCGGGAATGTCGAGCCCCTCGCGCAGCAGGTTGATGCCGACGAGCACGTCGAACACCCCCAAACGCAGGTCGCGGATGATCTCGATGCGCTCCAATGTCTCGACGTCCGAGTGCATGTAGCGGACCTTCAGCCCGGCCTCGTGGAGAAACTCGGTGAGGTCTTCGGCCATGCGCTTGGTCAGCGTCGTCACCAGCGTGCGGTATCCCGCCGCGGCGGTCTTTTTCGCCTCGGCGATCAGATCGTCGACCTGTTCCTCGACCGGCTTGATCTCGACCGGCGGGTCGATGAGGCCGGTGGGGCGGATCACCTGTTCGGCGAAGACGCCCTGCGTGCGCTCCATCTCCCACGTCCCCGGCGTCGCCGATACGCTGATCGTCTGCGGGCGCATCATGTCCCACTCGGCGAAGCGCAGCGGCCGGTTGTCGATGCAGCTCGGCAGGCGGAAGCCATATTCGGCGAGGGTGATCTTGCGGCGATGGTCACCCTTCGACATCGCGCCGATCTGCGGGATCGTCTGGTGGCTCTCGTCGACGAAGAGCAGCGCATTGTCGGGCAGATATTCGAACAGCGTCGGCGGCGGCTCGCCGGGCAGGCGGCCGGTCAGGAAGCGGCTGTAATTTTCGATCCCCGCGCAGCTTCCGGTGGCGGCGATCATTTCGAGGTCGAAATTGGTGCGCTGTTCGAGCCGCTGCGCTTCGAGCAGGCGGCCTTCGGCCTCCAGCTCCTTCAGCCGTTCGGCGAGCTCGTGGCGGATCGCCTCGGTCGCCTGTTTCAGCGTCGGACCCGGCGTGACATAGTGGCTGTTGGCGTAGATGCGGATGCTGTTCAGGCTCGCGATCCTCTTGCCGGTCAGCGGGTCGAACTCGGTGATCTCCTCGATCTCGTCGCCGAAGAAGCTGACACGCCACGCCATGTCCTCATAGTGCGAGGGGAAGATTTCGAGGCTGTCACCGCGGACGCGGAAATTGCCGCGCGCAAAGGCCTGATCGTTGCGCTTGTATTGCAGCGCGACAAGCTTGCGGATGATTTCGCGACTGTCGGCGACCTGTCCCTTCTTCAAATCGAAGATCATCGCGGAGTACGTCTCGACCGAACCGATGCCGTAAAGGCAGCTCACCGAGGCGACGATGATCACGTCGTCGCGCTCGAGCAAGGCGCGCGTCGCCGAGTGGCGCATCCGGTCGATCGCCTCGTTCACGCTCGACTCCTTCTCGATATAGGTGTCGCTGCGCGGCACATAGGCCTCGGGCTGATAATAGTCGTAATAGCTGACGAAATACTCGACCGCATTGTTGGGGAAAAAGCTCTTGAACTCGCCATAGAGCTGCGCCGCGAGGATCTTGTTGGGCGCAAGGATCAGCGCCGGGCGCTGCAATTCCTCGATCACCTTCGCCATGGTGAAGGTCTTGCCCGATCCGGTGACGCCGAGCAGCACCTGATCGCGCTCGCCCGCGCGCGCGGTATCGACCAGCTCCCTGATCGCGGTGGGCTGATCACCCGCGGGTTCATAATCGCTGACCAGTTCAAATCTTTTGCCGCCCTCGACCTTGTCGGGGCGGGCGGGGCGGTGCGGGACATAGCCTTCGGCGGTGTCGATTTCGTCGAGCGAGGTGCGAATCTGGATTGCCATCGCTGCCAATATGGTATCGATGGAGCGGGTCCACAATCGCAATGACAGAAACGAGCAGCTGCGAGTCCAGAGGAGACAGGCGATGAAGAAAATGATGGTGATTGCGGCCCTCGGCACGCTTCTGGCGCTGTCGGGCTGCGGCAAGGCGGAGAATGCCGGCGGCACGGTGAAGCGCGAGGCGGGCAACTGGAAGACCGAGGTCAAGCTGGTGAAGTTCGAGGTTCCGGGAATGCCGCCCGAAATGAGGGACGGCATGACCAAGATGGTCGAAGGCGCCAGCGGCATGGACCAGTGCTTCACGCAGGAACAGGTCGACAAGGAAGATATCGCGGCGGAGCTTGCCAAGGGGCCGGGCAACGGCGGCGAATGCACCTGGTCGAAAAAGGATGTCGCGGGCGGCAAGATCGACGTTGCCGGCACCTGCACCGCCAACGGCCAGACCGTTGAAATGGCGATGAACGGCACGATGGAAGCCAAAAAGTCCGACGTGACGATCACCACCAAGGGCAAGATACCGACCGGCGGCGACATGGAGATGGTGATGCAGATGACGAGCACGCACACCGGTCCGTGCAAGGCGCCGGCGACCAGCTGACGCCTAGGACCAATCGCCATTCAGCTCTGGCGGTCTGCAAATGGCGGCCTTGTGCGCTTCCGCTGCTCCCGTGCAAAAAGCACGCTGCGCTCCGGGTCACGGAAACCGCCATTTTCGACTCGCCAGCTTCTGAATGGCGATCGGCCCTGGGCCTTCTATGACGAAGTTCGGAGGGGTTCCGTGGAAACGGAGGCTCTCTTCGGCAAGCCTGGCGACCAATGCCAACGGCAGAAAGGGAAGGGCACGATGCTCGGTTATGTCACCATGGGCGCCAGCGATCTTGACCGCGCGCGCCGTTTCTATTCGGAGTTGCTCGCCACCGTCGGCGCGCGCGAACTGATGCGGATGTCCGACGAGGAAGCGAACGGCTTCACCCTTTATGCGACCGACTGGGGGCAGCCGGGAATCGCGGTGACGCGGCCCTATGACGGCCAGCCGCCGCATCCCGGCAACGGCCATATGGCGGCGATCGTCGTCGACGAGCGCGCGAAGGTCGACGCGCTCCACGCCAGGGCGCTCGAACTCGGCGGCCGCTGCGAAGGACCGCCGGGGGTGCGCGGCGATGAGGGCGCGCGCGCCTTTTACGGCGCCTATTTCCGCGATCCCGACGGCAACAAGCTTTGCGCCTTTCGGATCGGGCCGGCCTGACCGCGGCGGGCTGGCAGCGCGCGCCGCGCTTCCGATCTTCCTTGTCGCCTGTCCTGCCTCGACATCGGTGCGTCGCCGCGCCTGTTGCCTCGCCACGCGCGGCGCTCGATCGCGGACATGCGGATCGACTTGCCGGGCGGAGAACAGGTGGGGCTGTCGAGCCGCCCGGCGAAGTCTTGAAATGAGGCCTGAGGGGATTCGAAGGGTGCCAGGGACCAGCTCGCACCATTCGCCTTGGGCCTCACGGCGCATCGATATAACGACGATGCAGCGGTGAAAAGAATGACAGAAATCCCGTTTCGGGGCAGTTACAAGGGGTCACATGCCGGTGTGTCGCTTTTTGATAACCCTTTCTTAACCCGTTTTCGCCTTTTTCGGTCGTGCATTGGAGCGGCTCTGGACATCTGATATGAGGATCGGCCGGCGTGTTACCGTTACGAGGGCGTAACAAAGGGTAGGCGCGCCGGACGATTGGCGTATCTACCGCATCGCCCGCCGCGGGCATTTGAGGGTAGCATGGACCAGGCGAAAACGAACGAAATGGACCCCGACGAGGTCGATCGGATCATCGCCGAGGAGCTTCAGCGTCTGCTCGAATCGCCCATGTTCACGCGCTCGCCGGTGTTGTCGCGGCTGCTGCAATTCCTTGTCGAGCATCGGCTGCGCGGTGGGCGCAGCGCGCCCAAGGCCTATGCGATCGCGACCGAGGCGCTGGGACGAAGCGAGGATTTCGACCCCGCGGTCGACAGCTATCCGCGCGTGATGGTCGGTCGGCTGCGGACGCTGCTCGACCGCTATTATGCGGAGACGCCGTGGATCCACCGGCTGCGCGTGCCGCAAGGCAGTTACGAAGTGGTCGTCCAGCATCGCTCGTCGCCGCCCGCCGCGCGCGGGACCGAGGGGCTGGACGACGGCGATGACGTCAAGACCGCAGCCGCGGCGATGGGCGGCGATGCGGTGCCGCCGACCGCCGCCAGCTCGGGCGGCGGCCGCTTCGGTCGGTGGATCGTCGCCCTGCTGCTTCTGGCGCTCGCCTTTCTGGCGCTCTGGGCACTGCGCGGCGAAGCGCTGCGCCTGCTCGGGCGCGATCCGGTGCCGGAACCCCTGCTCGAAATCAGCGCGCCGGAATCGGGCAATCTGCCCGAATCGCGTGCGCTTGCTCGCGCGCTCGACGGCAGGCTGCGCGATGGGCTGCGCCGGTTCGACCTGATCGACCTGCTCGCCGCGAATGCCATGGGCGACGCGGCTCCGCGCACCGCCGATTATCGGCTCGACACCTCGCTCGTCCGCACGGTCGACGGGGTTGTCGATGTGACGTTGGTGCTCAATCGCGTCGCCGATCAGCGTGCGATCTGGTCGCAGCAATTGCGGCTCGATCATTTCGACACGCCCGAGTTCACCGCCGTCGAGCCCGTCATCGCCCAGCTCGGGGGCGATTATGGCGTGATCGTGCGCGACCAGATCCGGCGCCAGCCCGACAATTATGCGCCCGGCTATCCCTGCCTCGCCCAGTTCAACCGGTTGCGCCAGATGCGCGATCCGGCGACGGCGAAGCGCGTCGACGGCTGCCTCCGCGCGACGATCGAGGCCAACCCGCGCGATCCGGTTGCGCTCGCGGCGCTGTCGCTCGTGCGTTTCGGCGACTGGCAGCCGCAGCGCAGGACGCCCGCCGGCCGCGAAGCCTTTGTCGAGGCGCGCGCGCTCGCGCTGCGCGCCTATCGCGAAAATCCCAATGCCTCGGCCGGACAGTTCGCGATGGCGCGCGCGCACTTCTATGCCGGCGACTGCGCCGGGGGAATCGCGATGGGCGACAGCGCGCGGGCGCTCAATCCCTTTGATGCCGACATGGCCGGCTTTCTCGGCCTGTTCAAGGTGGCGTGCGACCGCGCGCAGGAGGGCGAGGAACTGCTGCGCCGTTCGCTCGCGCTCGACCCTTCCAACCCCGGCGTGCCCGCGGTGGCGTTGGCCTTCATCCTGTCGCAGCGCGGCGAACAGGCGGAGGCGCAGGCGATCCTCGACCGGATGCCGTCGCCGACCAACCTGGAGCCGCAATATCTGATGGTGCGCGCGGTCGTGCTGGCGCGGCAGGGCGAGGTTGAGGCGGCACGCGCGCTGTGGCGACGCCTGCTCGACCATACGCGCCAGCCCGCCGAAGCGTCGCCCGAACAGGTGCTCGGCCGCTTCATGATCACGCCGACGGTGATCGCGCGGGCGTCGGCGGCTCTGCGCCAATCCGGCGTCGTCGGCCCCCCGGCGGGCTGAGCCTCCGCGCGCCGATTATTCGCGGCGCCCGGTCTTTCGCGCGGGGATCGCGGTGCCTATTTCGGCGACGGGCGCCAGAGGGGCGGAAAGGGGCGCGCCCGCGTTTCGGGCAATGCGACAGGGATGACAGGCCGCATCGGCGGGTGGTCCGCGCCAGCCCTCTTGCCAGCCCCGCGCATGGACACTAGGGCAATTTCCAACATTCACGAACAGGTCAGAAAAAGGAACTGTGCATGAGCGATTCGGCCGAAAAGGTTAAAAAGATCGTCGTCGAACATCTGGGCGTCGAAGCCGACAAGGTCACCGAAGAAGCGAGCTTCATCGACGATCTGGGCGCCGACAGCCTCGACATCGTCGAACTGGTGATGGCGTTCGAGGAAGAATTCGGGGTCGAAATCCCTGACGATGCGGCGGAAAAGATCGCCACCGTCAAGGACGCGATCGACTATATCGAAGCGAACAAGGGCTAAGGCTCTGCGGTCCGGCCATGCCGGAGCCGTCCACGCGTTTCCGGCTTCCCGGTCCCGAGCGCTTGTGCGCGGTGGCCGGGAAGCTTTTTTTATGGATGTAGCCTGGCACAGCGCTACATCCGTCATCCCGGCCCTTCGGCTGCCTTGGCAGTCGCTCGGGGTAAGCTTCAGCCGAAAGGCCGAAAGCCGGGATCTCGCCGGTTCGGCGGTCACAGGTCGCGAGGGCGAGACCCCGGCCTCCGTCGGGTTGACGATGCAAATCATATGAAGCGGCACCCTGAGGGAACAGGGCCGACGAAAGGAATGACTATGCGCCGGGTTGTGGTGACGGGTTTGGGTTTGGTGACGCCGCTGGGCGGCGATGTTGAAACCAGCTGGAAAAATCTGATCGCGGGCAAATCGGGCGCGGGCCCGATTACGAAGTTCGACGCCTCGGACCAGAAATGCACGATCGCGTGCGAAGTGAAGCCCGCCGATCACGAATATGGCTTCGATCCCGGCAAGCGCGTCGATCACAAGGTACAGCGCCAGGTCGACCCCTTCATCATCTATGGCATCGACGCCGCGGGCCAGGCGCTCGAGGATGCGGGGCTCACCGAGCTGACCGAGGAACAGAAGGTCCGCGCGGGCTGCTCGATCGGATCGGGCATCGGCGGCCTGCCGGGGATCGAAAGCGAAAGCCTCTTGCTCGCCGAAAAGGGGCCGGGCCGCGTGTCGCCGCATTTCGTCCACGGCCGCCTCATCAACCTCATTTCGGGGCAGGTCAGCATCAAATATGGCCTGAAAGGCCCCAACCACGCGGTCGTCACCGCCTGTTCGACCGGCGCGCATTCGATCGGCGACGCGGCGCGGATGATCCGTGACGACGATGCCGACATCATGCTGGCGGGCGGCGCCGAGGCGACGATCTGCCCGATCGGCATCGCCGGCTTCGCGCAGGCGCGCGCGCTCAACATGAGCTATAATGATCGTCCCGAACAGGCGAGCCGCCCCTATGACAAGGACCGCGACGGCTTTGTGATGGGCGAGGGCGCGGGCGTCGTCGTGCTTGAGGAATATGAGCACGCCAGGGCGCGCGGCGCGAAAATCTACGCCGAAGTCGTCGGTTACGGCCTGTCGGGCGACGCCTATCACGTCACCGCACCGGACCCGGAAATGGACGGCGCCTTCCGCTCGATGAGCGCGGCGCTGAAAAAGGCGGGCATGACCCCCGCCGACATCGACTATATCAACGCCCACGGCACCTCGACGATGGCCGACACGATCGAGCTGGGTGCGGTGAAGCGGCTGTTCGGCGACGCGATGGCCAATGTGTCGATGAGCTCGACCAAGTCGGCGATCGGCCACCTGCTCGGCGGCGCGGGGGCGGTCGAGACGATCTTCTGCATCCTCGCGATCCGCGACCAGATCGTGCCCCCGACGCTCAACCTCGACAATCCCGACGAGGGCACCGAAGGCGCCGACCTGGTTCCCAAGGTCGCCAGGAAGCGCAAGGTGCGCGCCGCGCTCAACAACAGCTTCGGTTTCGGCGGCACCAACGCGAGTTTGATCGTCAAGGCGGTCGACTGACCATTATCCCTGCGGTCGACTTGCGGCGGGGCGAGCCTGGCTCGCGAACGCGCGGTCCTCGCCATGCGCCCATGGCGCCGAGCGGATCACGCTGACGGCGTTACCTCTTCGGTTAGCGCCTTGACGATCGCCGCGACCGAGGTGGGGGCATAGGCAAAGCCCATATGGCTGCAATCGACCTCGACCGCGCGGTCGCTTTCGTGCGGCTGGCCGCGCGCGCTGTTCACCGCGACGACGCCGTCATGCTTTGACCAGAGCGCGAAGGTCGGCATTTCGGGGCGCGGCGCGGGGTGAAAGTCGATCGGCGGATTGTCGACCGGGTGGCGCGCGATCAGGTGATAGAGCCGCCAGGCGCGATTGGCACGGCGGCTGCCCGAAAAGGGCGAGCCCAGCGTGACGACGCGCGCGACCTTGTCGGGGTGGCGCTTCGCATATTCGCGCGCATAAATGCCGCCAAGGCTCCACCCCACCAGCGCGGGCGCATAGCCGGTGCGGTCGATGATCCATTGCACGCGGGTGTCGATCCGTTCGATGATGTCGGGGGTCGCGCCGCGGTTGAAGCCGAGGCCCCAGGCATAGCAGCGAAAGCCCGCGCGGCGGAGGTCGGCGCGCAGCCCCTTGGTCGCCCAGTCGCCCGACAGGAACCCCGGAAGCACCATGACGGGCGGATGGTCGCTGTCGGGATTGGGCTCGGGCGGCAGCGGGCGGATGCGGGCGGCCACCGCGCGCGCCAGCGCCCCGACTTCGCGCCACAAGAGCTTCAGCGGCGGCGGCGCGTCGGGATCGGGGATATGCGCGGGCCATTCGGCGCGCCGGGTGAGGAAACCGCGGAACATGCGGCGGCTCTTATCCTTTCGGCACCAGCTTCACCAGCTTGCCGTCGTCGCCGTCGGTGAGCAGCCAGACGGTGCCGTCATCGCGCACCTCCACTTCGCGGATGCGCGTGCCGAAGTCCCAGCGCCCCGCCTTGTGGAGCGCTTCGCCGTCGATCCGCATCTGCACCAGTCCCTCGCCCGACAGCGCGCCCATCAACAGGCTGTTTTTCCAGCCCGGATAAAGGTCGCCGCCATAAAAGGCGAGCCCGGCTGGCGAGACCGCGGGGTTCCACCACAGCTTTGGCGCCGCAAACTCCGGGCGCGTCGGATGGTCCGGGATGTCACGGCCGTCATAATGGTCGCCGTTCGACACGATCGGATAGCCATAATTGGCCTTTGCCTCGACCAGATTGACCTCGTCGCCGTGGCGCGGCCCCATTTCCTGATTCCACAGCCGCCCGGCACCGTCGAAGGCGAGGCCCAGGATGTTGCGGTGGCCCAGCGACCAGATTTGGGCCGTAACGCCGTCTTCGCCGGCAAAGGGATTGTCGGCGGGGACGCTGCCGTCGGGGTTGAGGCGGACGATCTTGCCGAGATTGCCCGTCATGTCCTGCGCCGGGTCGAACTTTTGCCGTTCGCCCGAGGCGATGAACAGATATTTGCCGTCGGGCGAGAAGGCGAGGCGGTGCGAATAATGACCGCGGCCCGTGACCTTCGGCGCCTGTTTCCAGATGATCTCCAGCCCCTCGATGCGCGGTGCGGCGCCCTGGACCAGCTTTGCGCGGCCCGCGACCGCGCCATAGGTGCCGTCGCGGCCCGCTTCGACCCAGCTCAGGTAAATCGTGCCGGTGGTCGCAAAATCGGGCGCGACGATGACGTCGCCGAAGCCGCCCTGGCCGCCATAGGCAACCGCGGGAGTCCCCGCGACGTCGAGCGTCGGGCCGCTTTCCTGCCACAGTTTCAGCTTGCCTGCTTTTTCGGTGACCAGCGCGGCGCGGGTGCCGGGCAGGAAGGTCATCGCCCAGGGCTCGTCGAAGCGCGCGACCTCCTGCACCGTGAAGGGGGCATCGGCGAGCGGGGCGGCGGGATGGTCGCCCGATGCGTCGAGCGCGGCGGCGTCGGCGGACGCGGCTTTCGTGCTCGCCGGCGCCGAGCAGGCGGCCACCGCAAGCGCGGCGATCAAAGCAAGGGGAGGAAGATTTCTCATCGGAAAATCTCGCTTGGCTGGGGAAGAGCTGTTGTTTTGACGCAGCGGCGCGCCGTTGTCGAGGGACGTGAAACCATCCGTCGCCCCCGTGGAGGCGGGGCCGCTGGAAGCCTTGCCCGGCGGCGTGGCGTAAACCGCCGACGGCCCCCGCCTTCGCGGGGACGACGGGCCATTACCGGTTCGCCGCCTCGCGGCGCGCGGCGATTTCCTCGACGCTGTCCATGATCGCATCGACTGCTTCGCTTGCGGGCGGCGTGTCGGCGCGCTTCTGCGCGAACTGGCCGCGCGCCATGATGTCCTCGAGCGCGGCGCGCGCGCGCGACACGCGGCTTTTCATCGTGCCAAGCGCGCAGCCGCAGATGCTCGCCGCTTCCTCGTACGACATGCCGCCCGCGCCGACCAGGATCAGCGCCTCGCGCTGATCCTGCGGCAATTCCATCAGCCCGCGTTGCAGGTCGGCCATTTCGCCGCTTTCCTCCTGGCTTGCGGGGGTCGACATGGAGCGTTCGACGGCGGTTTCGTCATATTCGCCGACAAACTTGTTGCGGCGCATCTGCGACAGAAAGGTGTTGCGCAGGATCACGAAGGTCCACGCCTTGATCGACGTGCCGCGCTCGAACCGGTCGCGCGACGCCCACGCCTTGACCATCGTGTCCTGTGTCAGGTCGTCGGCGAGGTCGGGGTTGCCCGAGAGGCTGCGGCCATAGGCGCGCAGATGGGGAATGACGTCCGCGAGCAGGGCCTTGAATTCGCTGTCCGAAAGCGCGTCGGCCTGCGGCCGCGAGGCGGCGGCGGTGGGGGCGGTCATTATGATTTGGGGCTTGTTTGCTCGATCTGCGCAAGCAGGTCGAGCATATGGTCGGGCAATGGCTCGGCGACGATATTGCCATAGATCATGCGCAGTTTCGCGCTCACCGGTTCGGGCGCCTGCCGCCCGGTCAGCGTGCGATGCCATTCGTCGCCATGCGTCCCGGGAAAGCTTCCCTGCGCGCGGCGCGGCGCATCGGCGCCCAGGGGTCGCGGTGACCCCTTGTCATCCATTCCTTTGTTGCCTTGCGTTGCCATGCGAGAGCAACGAGGAAATACGCCCAGGGTTCCCCCGCCACCCGATTTTTGCGACGAATGCGTTGCCAGGAAGCCACACTCGTCCTAATCAGGCGCCTGTGAGGGGTCACACGGTAGGGCCATTGCGCCGAACGACTGGAGCGTGACCACTTGCTTTCCGTAATCTATGTCAGCGTCGCCGACCCGCTGCTTTCACCCGCCGACATCAACGCCATATTGACGAGTTCGCGCCGCAACAATGCCCGCGACGCGCTGACCGGCGCGCTCATCTATAACGGGCATAATTTCATGCAATTGCTCGAAGGGCCTGCCGATCGCGTCGATGCTTGCCTGGCGGTGATTCGGGACGATTCGCGGCACAGCGGGATGATCGAAATCCGGCGCCGCGCGATCGAGCGACGCGATTTCGCCGACTGGGCCATGCTGTACGAACCCGCCTTTCACGGCCACGAGGCGGAGTTCGCCCGACTGGCGGCGAACGGCCGGCTCGATCCCGAGTTCGAGCGGATGCTCGGCAATTTCGTCGCGCTCGGCCGCCGCCCGCCGCCGTCCGGCGGGCAGGCGCCCTTGCAATGACCGGCGAGCGCGCTAAGCCCGTCATACGCCAGCGAAAAATCGACCGTCAGGCAAAGGGATTCTTATCAGCACCATAACGCCCCAACCGCTCGACGACGCCAGCTTCAAGCAGGAGCTGGCGGCGATGCTGCCGCACCTGCGCGCCTTCGGGCGCAGCCTGACGGGCAATGCGGATCTGGCCGACGATCTGGTGCAGGAAACGATGCTGAAGGCGTGGAAGGCGCGCGCAATATGTGCCCGGCCCTGCGAGCATGAAAAGCTGGGCTTTCGTCATTCTGCGCAACTGTTTTCTGTCGCAGATGCGGCGCAGGAAGTTCACCGCCGAATATGACGAGCTCGCCGCCGAACGTCTGCTCGTGGCGCCCGACGACCAGGACGACAGCCTCCACCTCGCCGACGTTCAACGCGCGCTGTTGATGCTGCCCGTCGACCAGCGCGAAGCGTTGATCCTGATCGGCGCGGGACAGCTGAGCTATGAGGAAGGCGCAGCGATCTGCGGCTGCGCGATCGGCACGATGAAAAGCCGCGTGTCGCGCGGACGCGCGGCGCTCCAGGCGATCCTGGAAAGCGGCGAAATGCCGCGGCGGAGCAGCGACGAATTGCCGTCGAACGAAGCCTTCCGCGCGATCATGGACCATGTCGACGAGCTGACGGGTGGTGCGCCGACGCCGGACTGAGTTTTTTTTCGGGCTTTCGCCGACCGATGCCGCAAATCGTGTCGATGCTATGCCGCGAGCTGGGGCGTGAAGAGCAGGCTCTGGCTGATCGCGGCGCGCACCGTATTTTCGCGGAACGGCTTGGAGATGAGAAAGGTCGGTTCGACCCGTCCGCCGGTGAGCAGCCGCTCGGGAAAGGCGGTGATGAAGATGGCGGGCACTGGCGCGTGTGCCAAAATATCCTGCACCGCGTCGATCCCCGACGATCCGTCAGCGAGCTGGATGTCGGCAAGCACCAGCCCGGCGTCGGTGTTCTCGAACGCCGCGACCGCATCTTCGTGCGTCGTTGCGATCGCGGCGACATCGTGGCCGAGTCCGCGGACGATCTGTTCGAGTTCCATCGCGATCAGCGGCTCGTCCTCGATGATGAGCACCGAGGTGCGCGATTCGCGGTCGAGGTCAGCCACCGCGTCGGCAAGCAGCGATTCGACCGTCGCCGTGTCGGTTCCCGTGATCTGTCCCGCTTCCTCGACCGAAAAGCCCTCCAGCGCGGTGAGCAACAGGATCTGCCGCCCAAGCGGCGTCATCTGCTGAAGCCGCTGGTGCGCGGCGCGGACGAGGACGTTTTCGGCGTCGTCGCTGCCCTCGCCATCGTCGATATAGGCGCTTTCCCAGATGCGGTGGAAACTCCGGTACAGGTCGATGCGGGTGCTGGCGCCGCTGCGGAACTCGTCCGGCGCCGCAACGATCACTTCCAGCAGCGCATGGACAAAATTGTCGCCATGCTGCTGGCTGCCGGTCAGCGCGCGCGCGTAGCGGCGCAAATAGGGAAGATGCCCACGGATTTCGTCGCCCAAACTCATCAAATCGCCTCCCTTTGCGACTGGATACGCCCTCGCCGCCTTTCGGTTCCTTGGCGGCGGGTGCAACCCGTCGCGTGCTGATGCGTAGAGTCAGCCGGGTCGCGCCGTGGCGGTAGGGGCAAGTTGGTGAAATCGTGCCGTTTCGCACTCCGGGCGGCAACATTGTTTTTTTAGGACCAAGTTCATGGCAGAGCGGCCGCCTGGGGACATGAGCGATGCGGCGCGGGCCACATCGGTGGCGCGTGGGGGACGGGATTTGCTGCAAACCAACGACGAACGCTTCGAGAGCGAGCGGCGACGGGTCGAAACGCTGCGCGAATATCATCTGCTCGATACCGGCGCCGAACCGGCGTTCGACCGGGTGACCAAGCTGGTCGCGGACCTGTTCGACGCCCCGATAGCGCTCATCTCGCTCGTCGACGACTGCCGCCAGTGGTTCAAGTCGGCGCACGGCCTCGACGTTCGGGAGACGCCGCGCGATATCAGCTTCTGCGAACATGTCGTGGAGGACGAACAGCCGCTCATCGTCGGCGACGCGGTCAGCGATCCGCGCTTTCGCGACAATCCGCTCGTGACGGGCGAGCCCCACGTCCGTTTTTATGCCGGGGTGCCGCTCTTCGCCTATAATGGTGCGATCCTCGGCACGCTCTGCATCATCGACCGCAAACCGCGTGCGGCGCCCAGCCCGCGCGAGGTCGAGCGGCTTCAGGATTTCGCCGCGCTGGTGATGGCCGAGGCCGACCTGCGCCGGATCGTCGGCGAACGCGACGAAGCGCGGCGGACGCTGGAACGCGCGCTCGATTTTTCTGGCATCGCGACATGGCGCTACGATGCGCGCACCGGCACGATCCTCTGGAGCGGGGCGGTGGCCGAACTTTGGGGCGCCGACTATGCGACCGCGCTGGCGCATGTCGACGGCTTCTTCGACCGTCTCCACCCCGACGACCGCGAAGCCGTGCGCGGCGTGCTGGGCGAGTCGGTTGCAAATGGCGGCCATTATGCGACCGAATATCGCATCCTGCATCCCGAACGCGGGGTGCGCTGGATCGCGGTGCACGCCGACTGGGACGTCAGAACCGACGATGCGATCCTGACCGGGGTCAGCATCGACATCACCGAACAGAAAAGCCGCCAGGAAAACGCCAATCTGTTGATGCGCGAACTGCATCACCGGATGCGCAACCTGTTCGCGACGGTCGGCGCGATCATCTCGCTCACCCGCCACGCGGCGCGCGACGTCGACGATTATGTCGAACGGATCAGCAGCCGGCTCGACGCGCTCAACCGCGCGCAGAATGTGCTGCTCGGCGCCAATTTCATGACCGGGTCGATGCACGCGCTGCTGCGCGAGGTGGAGGCGAGCTTTCCGCGTATCCGCTGGTCGGGGCCAGACCTGTTGCTCCCCGAAAATGCGCTGGTGGCGATGGCGCTGCTGTTCAACGAACTGGCGACCAATGCCGCCAAGCATGGCGCATTGTCGGGCGAACGCGGCGAGGTGAAGGTCAGCTGGTCGCAGGACGAAGAAGGCGCCGACGACCGCCGCTTTCGCCTGACCTGGGCCGAAAGCGGCGCCGACCGCGAAATCACACCCCCCGAGCGGACGAGTTTCGGTACCTTGCTGATGGAACGCAGCGTCAGAAACAATCTGGGCGGGACGATCGCGCGGCGCTGGGAACCCGGCGGGCTGATCGTCGACATCACGCTCCCCGCCCGGTGGCGCGAGGCCTGACCGCAGCGGCCGATGCCAAGGGCGACGACCTGGATCGAGCCGCATCCGGGCGGCATCTATGTGAGGCCCGCTGATCTGTGGATCGACCCGTCGCGCCCGGTTGAACGCGCTGCGGTGACGCATGGTCACGCCGATCATGCGCGCAGCGGCCATGGCGCGGTGTTCGCGACCCCCGAAACGCTCGCGATCATGGCGCTGCGCTATGGCGTCGATGCCGAAGCAAGCCAGAATCTGGCGGTCAAATATGGCGACGGATTCGAGCGCGGCGGCGTGCGGTTCAGCTTTCATCCCGCCGGGCATGTGCTCGGCAGCGCGCAGATATTGATGGAATATGCGGGCGAGCGGATCGTCGTCACAGGCGATTACAAACGCCGCGCCGACCCGACCTGCGCGGCGTTCGAGGTGGTGCCGTGCGACATCTTCGTCACCGAGGCGACCTTCGGCCTGCCGGTGTTCCGCCATCCGCCGACGGAGGGCGAGATCGCCAAGCTGGTCGGCGCGGTGCGCGCCGAACCCGACCGCTGCGTCCTCGTGGGCGCCTATGCGCTGGGCAAGGCGCAGCGGGTGATCGCCGAACTGCGCGGCGCGGGGTGGGATGCGCCGATCTATATCCACGGCGCGCTGGAAAAAATGTGTGCGCTCTATGCCGGGCACGGTGTCGATCTTGGCGAGCTGCGGCCGGTCGGCGAAACCGACAAGGCGGAAATGGCGGGGCAGATCGTTGTCGCGCCGCCCTCGGCATTGAACGACCGCTGGTCGCGGCGGCTGCCCGACCCGGTGACCGCGATGGCATCGGGGTGGATGCGCGTCCGCCAGCGCGCGCGGCAGCGGATGGTCGAACTGCCGCTCGTCATTTCGGACCATGCCGACTGGGACGAGCTGACCGCGACGATCGCCGAGGTGAACCCCGGCGAGACGTGGATCACCCATGGCAGCGAGGACGGCCTTTTGCGCTGGTGCGAACTCACCCAGCGCAAGGCGCGCGCGCTGCACCTCGTCGGCCGCGATCTGGAGGAAGAGGCGTGAAGGCCTTTGCCGCGCTGATCGACCGGCTGATCTACACGCGGTCGCGCAATACGAAGCTCGCGCTGATCGTCGATTATCTGCGCCACACGCCCGATCCCGATCGCGGCTGGGCGATCGCGGCGCTGACCGAAAGCCTCGACTTTCCGGCGGTGAAGGCAGGGATGGTGCGCGCCTTGCTCGCGACGCGCGTGGACGAGGAGTTGTTCCGCCTGTCGCGGCATTTCGTCGGCGATACGGCCGAGACCGCGGCGTTGCTGTGGCCGGAGTCTGGAAAGCCCCTCCCCTTCAGGGGAGGGGTTGGGGTGGGGTCCATCGGCCTTGCGCAAGGCCGATGGACCCCACCCGCTGCAACTAGGGAGCAAAGCTCCCAAGTCTCGCTGCCCTCCCCCGAAGGGGAGGGCGAATTAAGCGTGTCCCAGGCCGTCGATGCGCTTTCCGCTGCCACGCGCTCCGACGCTCCGGCGATCCTCGCGTCCTTGCTCGACCGGCTCGACGCCGACGGCCGCTACGCGCTGCTCAAGCTCGCGCTCGGCGGGATGCGCGTCGGCGTGTCGGCGCGGCTCGCGAAACAGGCGTTTGCCCAGGCGTTCGACCTGGCGATCGACGATGTCGAGGAGCTGTGGCACGCGATCCCGCCGCCCTATGCGCCGCTCTTTGCGTGGGGCGAGGGGAGGGCGGCGCGCCCCGACCTGGCCGACGTCGCCTTTTTTCGCCCCTTCATGCTCGCGCATCCGCTGGAGGAGGAGCGCGTCGACCTCGCCGACTATGCCGCCGAATGGAAATGGGACGGCATCCGCGTCCAGATCGTCCGCGGCGGCGGCGCGACGCGCATCTACAGCCGCGGCGGCGAGGAGATCAGCGCGGCCTTTCCCGAACTGGTCGCGGCGTTCGACCAGGAGGCGGTGATCGACGGCGAACTGCTCGTGCGCGGCGATGCGCAGGGTGGGCAAGCCGCGAGCTTCAATGCTTTGCAACAACGCCTCGGCCGCAAGACGGTGCCCAAAAAGATGCTCGCCGACTATCCGGCGTTCGTGCGCGTCTACGATCTTCTCGCGGTCGACGGCAGTGACCTGCGCCCCCTGCCATGGACCGAGCGGCGGCGGCAGCTGGAGGGCTTCGTCCCGCGCCTCGCCGCCAGCCATTTCGACCTGTCGCAGATTATCGAGGCACGCGATTTCGACGACCTCGCCGAGCGCCGCGCCGGCGCGCGCGACGCGGCGATCGAGGGGGTGATGCTCAAACGCCGCGATGCACCTTATGTGGCGGGGCGCCGCGCCGGGCTCTGGTATAAATGGAAACGCGACCCGCTCACCGCCGATTGCGTGATGATGTATGCGCAGCGCGGCAACGGGCGGCGCGCGAGCTTCTATTCGGATTACACCTTCGGCTGCTGGTCCGACGCGGGTGAGTTGCTGCCCGTGGGAAAGGCCTATTCGGGTTTCACCGACGAGGAGCTGAAATGGCTCGACAGATTCGTGCGCGACAACACGCTGAACCGCTTCGGCCCGGTGCGCGAGGTCGAAAAGTCGCTCGTGCTCGAAGTCGCGTTCGACTCGATCCACAGCAGCAAGCGGCACAAGTCGGGCCTCGCGATGCGCTTCCCGCGCATTTCGCGCATCCGCCGCGACAAGCCCGCCGAGGAGGCCGACCGGATCGCGACGCTGCGGGCGATGGTGACCTAGCCGCGTTCGTCATTGCGAGCGGAGTGAAGCAATCTCCAGCCATCGGCGTGGCGTGGCGTCGATGGCTGGAGATTGCTTCGTCGCTTCGCTCCTCGCAATGACGGGACATACGAAAATTTCCCCGTCACGGGGTTGCAACCCTCGCACGCGATACCGAGTTAAAGCCCGCAAACATCTCAAAACAATATGGAGACTGCCATGACGATCGCCCATCCTCCCCTCCCTTACGCTCAGGACGCGCTCGCGCCCCATATTTCGGCCGACACGCTGGCGACGCACCATGGCAAGCATCACAAGGCCTATGTCGACAAGGTCAACGCCGCGATCGAGGGCACCGAGCTGGCGGACAAGCCGCTCGAAGAAATCGTCCATCACGCCGAAGGGTCGGGCAACAAGGCTCTGTTCAACAATGCGGCGCAGTCGTGGAATCACGCCTTTTACTGGGAAAGTCTGAGCCCGACGAAGACCGAACCCAAGGGCGATCTCCTCGCCGCGATCGACCGCGATTTCGGGTCGCTGGACGCGCTCAAGAAAAAGCTCAAGGAAACCGCCGTCAATCACTTCGCCTCCGGCTGGGCGTGGCTCGTCTCGCGCGACGGAACGCTGTCGGTAACCGACACGCACGACGCGGGCACCGAACTCGTCGCCGGCATCAAGCCGCTGCTCGTCATCGACTTGTGGGAACATGCCTACTATATCGACCGCAAGAATCTGCGTCCGGCCTATGTCGACGCGGTGGTCGACGAATTGCTCAACTGGGATTTCGCGGCGGAGAATCTCGCGCGCGACGGCAGCTGGACCTATCCGGCGTAAAAAAATGCTCCTCCCTGTGGCGAAGCCATGGGGACGCGGCAGCGCGAAGCGCTGACGGAGGGGCTATGGCGCGACGTCGCCGCCCCTCCACGGCCTTCGGCGGTCCCGCTGGCGCTGCGCGCCGTCTGCGACTCCCCCGTCGCTTCGCGACAGGGAGGATTTCCCCGAAGCCGTAACGAAAACTGAACTGCTATCTATCGCCATGACGCCGCCGCCTCTATACGCGCCGCCATGACGATCAGCCTGTTTGAACTCTTCAAAATCGGTGTCGGTCCCTCCAGCTCGCATACCGTCGGGCCGATGGTTGCGGCGCGGCGCTTCACCGTCTGGCTCGACGAGCAGATGCTGCTCGGCAAAACCGTGCATGTCGAGGCGGACCTTTATGGCTCGCTCGCGCTGACGGGCAAGGGCCACGCCGCCGACACCGCGGTCGTCGCGGGCCTTGCCGGCGAAATCCCCGCCTCGACCAGCCTTGCCGCGATCAAGGCGCATTGGGACCGCGCGACAAGCGAAGGTTTCCTCTATCTGCTCGGCCGCCAGCGCGTCCGCTTTCAGCCCGTGCGTGATCTGCATTTCCAGATGCGCCAGCGCCAGCCGTTTCACAGCAATGCGCTCAGCTTCACCGCGCGCGATGGCGAGGGAGAAATCCTCGCCAAACGCATGTATTTCTCGATCGGCGGCGGCTTCGTCGTCGACGAGGACGAAGCGGGGCGCAACAGCCGCGGGGCGGAGGATGAGGTCGAGCTTCCGTTCGCCTTTACCTCGGGCGCCGATCTGCTCGCCATGGGTGCGGCGTCGGGCAAGAGTTTCGCCGAAATGATGCTCGAGAATGAGCTGGTTCATCGCAGCATTGAGGAGGTTGAGGCGGGGCTCGACGAAATCGCCGCCGCGATGGACGCGTCGATCGACGCGGGCTGCTCAAGCACCGGCACGCTCCCCGGCGGGCTCAAGGTCAAGCGCCGCGCGCCGCAGATCGCCGCCGACATTCGCGAACGGCATGAGGCGAATCTGTCCGATCCGATGGCGATGATGGACTGGATCAACCTGTGGGCGATGGCGGTGAACGAGGAGAATGCCGCGGGCGGCAAGGTCGTCACTGCGCCCACCAACGGCGCGGCGGGGATCATTCCGGCGGTGATCCGCTATTACAGGCGCAGCTACCGCGGCGACGCGAAGGGGGTGCGCACCTTCCTGCTCGCCGCGGGCGCGGTCGGCGCGCTCTACAAGCGCAATGCCAGCATCTCGGGCGCCGAGGTCGGCTGCCAGGGCGAGGTCGGCGTCGCCTGCTCGATGGCGGCGGCGGGGCTGACCGCGGCGCTGGGCGGCACCAACGCGCAGGTCGAAAATGCCGCCGAGATCGGCATGGAGCATAATCTCGGCCTCACCTGTGATCCGATTGGCGGTCTCGTCCAGATCCCGTGCATCGAACGCAACGCGATGGGCGCGATCAAGGCGATCGACGCCAGCCGCATCGCGATGATCGGCGACGGCACGCATGTGGTGAGTTTGGACACGGTGATCGCGACGATGCTGCAAACCGGCCGCGACATGCGCGACAAATATAAGGAAACGTCGAAGGGGGGGCTCGCGGTCAGCGTCGTGGAGTGTTGAACCCCCGCTTTCCTTCATCGCCATTGCGGACTCGGCCGGGGCGACGAGGTTGAGGACAAGCGGAAAACTGTCGCTTTCCTGCCCTGTTCCGCTGTGCCGGCCTGCGGACCGGTTCTTTGAATTCGTCGCTGTCCGCCTTTTCTCGTAAAGTCGCAAAGGACGCGGATGGCTTGCCTCTGTGGCGGCGTCGGCGCTACCGAAACGGGTCGCCGCGCGCCGTCGCATAATGCGCCATCGCCATCGTCGTCCATTGCGCATTGACGCGGATGCAGCTGGGGAAGACGCTGGCGTCGGTGACGAGGACGTTGGTGGTGCCGTGGACGCGGCAGTTCAGGTCGACAATGCCGTGCTGCGGGTCTTCATTCATCGCATTGCCGCCGTGCGGGTGGCTGCTCGACAGGGTGACATCATCCTGTTCGCGGATCGCGGCGTCGAAAAAAGCGTCGACATCCATGTCGGGCGTCACCGTCTGACCCCTTGCCAGCGCGGGATAGCATTCGAGCGCCCCGGCGGCGAAATGCACTTTGGTCAGCGTCGCCATCGCGCGACGGAGCAGCGGCAGCTCGTCGCCCGTATCGAGACGGAACCTGAGCTTGCCATCGACGATCCGGCCGCGCCGGTCGGCAGGAAAGAGGATGCCCGCCGAATGGACGCGGCCGTAATTTTTCATGCGCGCGGCGTGTTCGGCGAACCAGCCCGGCATCAGCGAGGCCATCGACATCGGCGGCTGGAAATGGCTTTCGAGCAGGAAGTCGCCGCAATCGACATAGCTCGACATCTGATCCTCGTCCCACGCATCGCCGCCGACGCCCGGCGGCATCAGCGCGACGACGGGCGAGGCGACGTTGAGCGAGACCTGATAGCCGGTATGATCGATATCGCTGCGGTCGAGCAGTTTCGACGAGGCGATCGTGCCCGCGGCGACGACGACGCCGACGCGCGCGCGGACGAGGCGGGACGATCCACCCGGCAGGACGAGTCGCACCGCCTCGGCTTCGCGCCGCCCGTCGATCGCGGTCTGCCACAATATCTGCTGGACCTTGGTGCCGGGCAGGATGCGCGCGCCATGGTCGCGGCACGCCTGCGGCAGATAGGTTTGCGCGACGCCCATGCGGCGGCCATAGGCGCAGCCCGCATTGCAATAGCCGCAATAAGCGCAGGCATTGGGCGTGTTCGGCGGCCCAAAGTTCTTGTCGAACCAGTCGGCGACCGCGCGCTTGTCCCTGGGGTCGATCGAGGCTTCGGCATAGGCGCGCCAGCCGTTCATCAGGTGCGGGCCGTTGTGACGCCCGCTGCGCGGTTCGATGCGGGCAATGCCGAGCATCGCCTGCACCGCGTCATAGCTGGCATGAAAGGCGGCACGGTCGATGGGTGCGCCGATGCTCGCCCATTTGGCGAGCACGTCCGGCGCGTCGGGATGTGTGCGGCCGGGCTCGTTCACGCGCAAACAGATACCATTGTTGATCGTCGACGATCCGCCGACGCAGCGCCCCTGGAAGACGACGAAATCACGGTTGGTCGTCGTCTGCACCGCGCCATGCTTGTAAAGATTCGCGATCATGTCGAGTTCGTGGTGGGTGATCGCATGGCTGGGATAGAATGGGCCGGCTTCGACGATCAGCACCTTATAGCCCTGCGCCGCGATGTTATAGGCGGCGACCGCGCCGCCCGCGCCCGAACCGACGACGATCACGTCATATTCGTCGCCGACACCGTCGGCGGTCAGGATGTGCGCGGGGTCGATCTCGCGGCCCTGAACGGGCGCGATCGGGACGTCGTCCGGGCCGCGTGCGCGGAACCTGGGGAGCGCGAAACCGATCTGGCGGTGGACGGGGTTCGCGACATTGTCGTCCTGATCGCCGGGCAGCCAGTGGCCATAATAGCAGGCATAGACGATGCCGCGCAGCCGTCCCATGTCCTGAAACAGATCAATGCGGCTGTCGCGCAGCCGGTCGGCGATGCGTTCGGCGCGCGTCCGGACATCGACCTCGACAAACAGCGGGCCGAGCGCGATCTCGGTGGCGATGAGCGAGACGCGCATCTCGTCGAGCTTGGTGCCGCCGACCTTGCCGAACAGTTCGGCGATATTGGCCACGACCTGATCGGGGGTGATGGCCATGGCCGCGCCGTCGAACAAGGCCTCGGTCAAGGCTTTCAGAAATCTGAGCTGCCCGGAACTGAACGGTGCCGCCATCGTCCTTGCCCCCCCCCCTTTACGCCGACGCGCTCTTAGCGCCGTCCTGCCTATTCGGATTGTATCGAATCGCCAATAAGGCGTCCGGGATCAGCGCACCGCGATCGTCAGATGCGCGATGGCGGGGGCGCCCGCGAGCTGCTCGCGCAGCGCGGCGGCCGAGGCGGCGCCCGCGACCTCGACGATCGCGGCGCGCGCGTCGGGGCCGACGCGCCAGACGTGAAGGTCGGTGACCTCGGCGCCCGCCGCCTCGACGCGCGCGCGGATCGCGGCGGCGGCGCGTTCGTCGTGGGCGTCGAGCAGAATCGCGGCGGTGTCGCGCATCAGGCCCCACGACCAGCGCGCGATGACGATCGCGCCGACGATGCCCATCGCGGGGTCCATCCAGCCGAGCCCCAGATAGCGCCCCGCGAGCAGCGCGGCGATCGCGAGCAGCGAGGTCAGCGCGTCGGCGAGGACGTGGAAATAGGCCGAGCGGAGATTATTGTCATGGCCGTGGGCGTGATCGTGCCCGTGGCCATGCTCATGGTCGTGATGATGATGGTGCCCGCCCATCAGGAGCAGCGCGCTGACGATATTGACCGCGAGCCCCAGCACCGCGACGAGCGTTGCGCTCGCAAAATCGACGCGCACCGGGTCGATCAGCCGCGAGGTCGATTCGACCGCGATGCCGATCGCAAAGACGCCAAGGATCAGCGCCGAGGCGAAGCCGGTGAGGTCGCCGACCTTGCCGGTGCCGAAGCTGAAGCGCGGGTCGTGCCGATGCTTTTTGGCGTAGCGATAGGCGAGCGCCGCCAGCCCGAGCGCGCCCGCATGGGTCGCCATGTGAAAACCGTCGGCGAGCAGCGCCATCGACCCCGTCCAGTAACCCGCGGCGATCTCTCCCACCATCATCGCGGCGGTGATCGCGACGACCCACAGCGTGCGCCGCGCATTGTCGTCGTGCGACGCGCCGAGAAAATCATGGCGATGGCGGGCGGGAGCGGTGTCGGACATGGCGGCGCCCTATTTCGCGTAGCGGCGGATCACCGCGAGCAAATCTTCCGCCCCCGTCGCGCGCTCGGCATCGCTGAGCCCCGGCAGCGCGACATGGTCCTTCAGATGTTCGGCGATCACCTCGGCGAGCAGGCCGTTGACCGCGCCGCGCACCGCGGCGACGCGGTGCAGCACCGTCGCGCACGGCGCATCGGCGGCGAGTGCCTTTTCGACGGCGGCAACCTGTCCCGCGATGCGGCGCACGCGCGCGATGAGGTCAGGGCGGGAAGTGAGATGCGTCATAATATACCCCCCTATCCTATATGATCATAGTGATCAAGGGGCGCGGCGGCGTATCCCGAGCTGGGCGATCGCCGACATTATGGTCGAGATGCGGCGCTGCCGCTTCATTATCCGATCCGTTGCGGATTGATCCGAAGGGGAGGGAAGGGAGCCTTTATCCCCCGTCCGCCGCGCTTGGCAGCCGCGACGGGGGATGAGGTTCGTTGTGCACGAGAAGAACATTAAGGGAACAAAATGCGTTCGTCAACCCCTTGGGGCGCTTTTTCGTCGATCGGTTCGGGCGGTTGACGTAAACGTCAGTCGGCGCCAAGGCCGGGCAAGCCAGGGAAAGGGAGACGCATGGCCGAGCAACCGAAGTTCGATCTGACGGGGCGCGTGGCGCTGGTGACGGGGGCGTCGTCGGGGCTGGGCGCAGGTTTTGCCAGGGCGCTGGCGGCGGCGGGCGCCAGGGTCGTGCTCGCTGCGCGGCGCGCCGACAAGCTGGCCGAGCAGGTGGCGGCGATCGAGGCGGCGGGCGGACAGGCGATCGCGGTCGGCATGGACGTCACCGACGAAGCGTCGACCAGGGCCGCCTATGACGCCGCCGAGGTCGCCTTTGGCACCGTCGACACGATTGTCGCCAACGCCGGGGTCGCGACCGAGAAGATGGCGATGGGCCTGTGGGCCCAAGACGTCGATTTCCTGCTCGCCGCCAATGTCCGCGGCGTGTTCCTGACCGCGAACGAGGGCGCGAAACGGCTCGACCGGGCGGGAAGCCGCGAAAAGCAGCATGGGCGCATCGTGCTGATCGGATCGATCACCGCCGAGAAGGTGTTTCCGGCCACCTCGGTCTATGGCGCGACCAAGGCGGCCGTGCGCCATTTGGGCAAGGCGCTGGCGCGGGAATGGGCGCGGCGCGGGATCTGCGTCAATGTCATCCAGCCGGGCTATTTCGCATCCGAAATGACCGCCGAACTGTTGGAGAGCGACGCGGGCGCGGCGATGGTGAAAAGCTTTCCGCGCCAGCGGATGCGCCCCGCGAGTGACCTGCACGCGCCGCTGCTGCTGCTGTGCTCCGACGCCGCGGCGGGCATCACGGGGAGCGTGTTCACGATCGACGACGGGCAGAGCTTGTGAGCGCGCTGCTGATCGAGGCGCGCGACGCGGTCGAGATCGCGACGCTCAACCGCCCCGCGCGGCTGAACGCGCTGAACGAGGCGCTGGTCGACGAACTCAACGCCTATTTCGGCGGGCTCGCGGAGCGGCCGGAGGTGCGCGTCGTGATCCTGCGCGGCGCGGGGGCCGGTTTCTGCGCGGGGCTGGATATTCACGAGGATCGGTCGGGCGACGAAACGCCGGTGCTCCGCACACTGCGCACGCAGACGCGGATCGGCAATATCTATCGCAAGATGCGCGCCTGTCCGCAGCCGGTCATCGCGCTGGGGCACGGCGCCGCGTGCGGCGGCGGGCTGTCGCTGCTGCTTGCGTCGGACGTGCGCTATGCCGCGCCGTCGCTGCGCTGCAACGCCGCCTATATCCGCATCGGGCTGGGCGGGTGCGACATGGCGTCGAGCTATTTCCTGCCGCGGCTGGTCGGCGCGAGCTTGGCCGCCGAGATGATCCTGACCGGGCGCTTCATCGACGCCGAGCGCGCGCTGCGCGCCGGGCTGGTGAGCGAGATCGTGGCGGAGGAGGCGCTGCTGGATCGCGGGCTGGCGCTCGCCGACGAGATGCTGGCGACGAGTCCGCACGGGCTGCGCCTGTCGAAGCAGGCGCTGAACCTCAACCTCGATGCGCCCAGCCTGGACGCCGCGATGGCGATCGAGGACCGGCAGCAGGTGATCCTGTCGGCGACCGAGGATCACAAGGAAGCGCTGTCCGCCTTTCTGGAGAAACGCGCGCCCGAATATCGCGAGCGCTAAAGCATCGTGCCATAAATCTGCACCGCCTGCCCTCGTCTTCGCCCGGGGAAGCGGATGATTCAGATTTCGCGCAATCTGCTCTTGGACAATCGCCATTCAGCTCTGGCGGTCTGCAAATGGCGGCCTTGTGCGCTTCCGCTGCTCGCGTGCAAAAGCCCGCTGCGCTCCGGATCACGGAAAACCACCATTTCCGACTCGCCAGCTTCTGAATGTCGATCGGCCCCAGGCGCGATCGGGGTTTGACCGAAACACCGCCTCCCTGTTCGTCAGCGTCTCGTCAGCCCGGTCTTCGCCGGATAACGAATATGGGCAGCGGCGTCTGGTCCGACTTGCTCACGCTCGCCATGATGATGGTGTAGAGCCTCAGGCCGCGGTGGTGACCTGTCGCAGCACCGCGGCGTAGCTGGGCGCGATCGTCATTGCGTGATGTTTTCCGGCGCGGCCGAGCGCGGCGTGAACTTCCGGCAGCCGATAGCAGGGCACGCCCATGAACAGATGATGTTCGGCGTGATAATTCACCCAATATGGAGCAACCGTCGCGCGCGCGAGCCAGCCCGCGCGGGTGGTGCGCGCGTGGGTGAAGGGATCGTCGCTGCCGGTGGTCGTGCAGGCATGTTCGGCGATGTTGCGGATGCGAAGATAAAGCTGGAAGGTCGTTGCCAATCCGGCCAGCCAGAGCAGGTAGGGCGTCCAGCCATACAGCGCGAGGGACAACCCAAGCAGCACCGCCTGCACGAAAAGGAAGCGTCCGACCGCGCGCGTCACCGCCATCGCGCCCGCGACGTCGATCGTCGGTGACGTCATGCCGTCGTCGGACTGCTTGTTGAACGGCGTTCCCGCCCTGGTACTCGCACCGGCTGTTGCGCCCGCCTCGCCGCGCAGCATCGCTTTCAGGCCGACGAGCGCGAATCCGAACTGCGCCATGCGCTGTTTGAAAAACGTCTGTCCGGTGAGGTCGCGCACGACCTTGCGCCACAGGCTTGCGCGCGTGGTGGGAAAGGGTTTCGACAGCGCGAGGTCGGGGTCTTCGGGCTGCTGCGTATATTTGTGATGCTGGAGGTGATAGGTGCGATAGGCGATGAGGTCCGATCCGACCGCAGCACCCGTCAGCCACTGGCCGAGGAAATTGTTGATCTTGCGGTCGGGATGCAGCGCCCCGTGCGCGGCATCGTGCATCAATATGGCGAGGCCGAGCTGGCGCCCGCCGACGAAGATCACGGCAAATGCCCAGGCCAGCGGGTTCTGCGACCAGGCGGCGAGACCGACGAGCGCGATGCTGACGATCCAGGCATGCGCGACGAGCCAGATTCCGCGCCACGACGACGGGCGCGTGATTTGCGACCATCGGGCGCGGTCGAAAAAGCGGTCGGGCGGAAAGAGGCGAACGGCAGGCATCGGATCGTCGCCATGATAACAAGTTGCGAAGCGAAACCCAAGCCTTTCCGTTTTGGCACAGCAATGGCGCGAACGACGCGCCGCCGGTAAGATTTTGGAAACCCCCTTTCGCGCAGTGGATCGGCGTGGGCGAATGAGCGGGGAAGATCAAGGCATTGGGGGTTCGGCGCAACATCATCCGGCCGTCACGCGACGAGTTTGCGATGCGCGAATCGCTGTTCGATTCACCCGAATTCATCGCCCAATTGCTGCGCGTCGCGACCTTGTGGCATTATGTGCTGGTCGGGCGCGTGCTGGCCTTTTTGGCCTTTGCCATTCTGCCGGGTGTTGCAGCTTTTCTCGACCGGCCTTCGCTATGGCTGACGATGGCCGTGGGGCTGATGTGCGACACCGTGCTGACGGTGACCGGGCAGGCGATGCGCACGCCCGCCCCCGCGCTTGCCGCGCGCGCGCGCCAGGTCGCGACGCTCTCGGCGGCGCTCGTCGCGCTTGGCACCCTGTTCAATGCGGCAGCGATGTTCGCCGCGATCGCGGTGCCCGACGGCGGGCGCCATTTCGACGGCCTCGTCGCAATCCAGATCGGGTCGTTGCTCGTTGCTGCTTCGGCTGCCTCGATTGTCCGGCCGCTGTTCTTCAGCTTTGCCGGGGCGGTGGCGTTCGGCGGCGCGGTCGGTGCGGCGTCCTGGCCCTTTGCGCTGGCGGGCGCGGTCTTTCTCGCGCTGCTGATCGTGATGATGCGCGAGGATGTCCGCCACCAGCGGCGCGCGACGGCGGCGGCGCGCCGCGCGGTGAGCGAGCAGCAGCGCGCGCTCAATCTGATGCGGGATTTCGAGCGCGCCGGGCGCGGCTGGTTCTGGGAAACCGATCGCGATGGTCAGCTCGTCTACATCTCGCCGACGATCGCGGCGCGGCTCGGCCGACCGCTCGGCGAGCTGATCGGCCGACCCTTTACCGACATCATCCGCAAACGCATCGGTAACGACGAAAGCGAAGAGCGCACCCTGGGGTTCAGCCTGTCGTCGCGTACGCCGTTCAAGGAACTGACGGTCCAGGCGGCCGTGCCCGGCGAGGAGCGCTGGTGGTCGATTTCGGGCCAACCTATCAGCAATGCACTCGGCCATTTCCAGGGATTTCGCGGCAGCGGCACCGACCTGACCGACCAGAAACGGTCGGAGCGCGAGATCAACCAGCTCGCACGCTATGATACGCTCACCGGCCTCGCCAACCGGCGGCACATCACCGACCTGCTCGAACGTGCGCTGCGGACGCATATCGGCCAGCCGCAGCCATGCGCGCTGCTGCTCATGGACCTTGACCGGTTCAAGGCGGTGAACGACACGCTGGGGCACCCCGTCGGGGACCAGTTGTTGCAGCAGGTCGCCGGGCGGCTGACCCAGATCGTCGGCGACAAGGGGCAGGTCGGGCGGCTCGGCGGCGACGAGTTCCAGATCGTGCTGCCGCAGATCAATCACCCCGACAAGATCGCCTCCATCGCCAATGCGATTATCCTGAGCCTGGCCAAGCCGTTCGCGATCGAGGGCGAACAGGTGCGGATCGGTTCGTCAATCGGCATCGCTGTTTCGGATGGCGAGGGCTTGAGCGCGTCGGCGCTCGTGCGCAACGCCGACCTCGCGCTCTACGCCGCCAAGGATGCGGGGCGCGGCGTTTATCGTTTTTATGCCGACGCGATGCACAACCAGGCGAGCGAACGCAAGGCGATCGAGGATGCGCTGCGCGACGCGCTGGCGAAGGACGAGTTGCAACTGCTCTATCAGCCGATCGTCGATGTCGGAAACGAACGGATTTCGGGGTTCGAGGCGCTGATCCGCTGGCGCCATGCGACGGCGGGAACGATCAGCCCCGAAAAGTTCATTCCCATCGCCGAGGAATCGAACCTGATCATCCCGATCGGCGAATGGATCATCCGCACCGCCTGCGCCGCGATCGCGACGCTTGGGCCCGGCTATCGCGTCGCGGTCAACGTCTCGCCCCGCCAGTTTGCGAATGAGGCGCTGCCCGCGACGATCTTGAACGCGGTGTCGGGCGCGGGCATCCGCCCCGATCAGCTGGAACTGGAGATCACAGAGGGAGTCTTCCTCGACGAAAGCGCTGAAAATCTGGCGATGTTCCAGAAGCTGAAACGCACCGGCGTCCGGCTGGCGCTCGACGATTTCGGCACCGGCTATTCGGCGCTCGGCTATTTGAAGAAGGCGCCGTTCGACAAGATCAAGATCGACCAGAGTTTCGTGCTCGGCGCGGCCGACAAGAGCAGCATGAACGCGGCGATCATCGCCTCGATCGTGGGGCTGGCCAGCGCGCTCGACATGGAAACAACCGCCGAGGGAGTCGAGACGCACGACGACCTCGCGCTGGTCCGCAGCCTCGGATGCAGCCACGTCCAGGGATATATCTATGGCCAGCCCATGCAGCTGGCCGAAGTGCTTGCGCTGCTGCGCGCCGGGGGCGGGCGCGTCGAGGCCCAGGGATACAAGAGTGCGCGCGCGCCGCGACTCACCGTTTTCCGAACGATCCACGTCGACAGCGGCGGCCATCGTTATGAAGCGATCGTGCGCAACATCGCGCCGCGTGGCGCGCTGATCGAGGGGTTGTGGAACGTGCCGCCGGGAACGCAGCTCACGCTGGAGTTCGCGGCCGGACTCCATATCGACGCCGAAGCGCGATGGTCGGCCGAGAATCGAACCGGAGTGCAGTTCGCCGCCACGGTCGATATCGACGAACTGATCGGCGTGCGTGCCGTGCCGCCGCGAGGACGCGCGCGCCGCGTCGCGTGACGCAAGCCGGGTCGGCCGACGGGTGCGTGGACGATCCGCGAACAAAGACGGTCGCGGCGATTGTCATCGCCATCCGCCTCACCATCTATACATGGTCGATGACGCCGCCCGTCATCGCGCTCGCCGCGCGCCCTGCCGCCCGACGCGGCGAATTGCCCTGTGGCGGGGCAGCGTGTAGGGGCGGCGGCACGGCCAGGCCAGATAAGGATTACGCCATGACTGCTCCCATCCGCGACAGCCTCTCGGGCCTCGACCTGCGTGCCGAGATCGACCGCCTCCGCAAGGATCGCAACGCCGTCATCCTCGCGCATTATTACCAGAAGCCCGAGATTCAGGATCTCGCCGATTTCGTCGGCGATTCGCTCGAGCTGTCGCGCAAGGCGGCCGAAACCGATGCCGACGTCATCGCCTTTTGCGGCGTCAAGTTCATGGCCGAGACGGCAAAGATACTGAGCCCCGAAAAGATCGTCATCCTGCCCGACATGGACGCGGGATGCAGTCTGGAGGACAGCTGCCCGCCCGAACAGTTCAAGCGCTTTCGCGAGCAGCATCCCGACCATATCGCGCTGACCTACATCAACTGTTCGGCGGCGGTGAAGGCCTTGAGCGACATCATCGTCACCTCGTCGAGCGCCGAGACGATCATCAGCCAGATCCCCGAGGATCAGAAGATCATCTTTGGCCCCGACCGTCACCTGGGCGGTTATATGAACCGCAAGTTCGGGCGCGACATGCTGCTGTGGCCGGGCGTGTGCATCGTCCACGAAGCGTTCAGCGAGACCGAGCTTCTGAAGCTGAAGGCGCAGCATCCGGGCGCGCCGGTCGCGGCGCACCCCGAATGCCCGCCGCACATCGTCGAACACGCCGATTATGTCGGATCGACCAGCGGCATCCTGCAATTCGCCAAGAGCTTCGACGGCGACACGCTGATCGTCGCGACCGAGCCGCACATCATTCACCAGATGGAACTGGCGCTGCCCGAAAAGACTTTCATCGGCGCGCCGGGGGCCGACGGCAACTGCAACTGCAACATCTGCCCCTATATGGCGCTCAACACGATGGAAAAGCTCTACATCGCGCTGCGCGACCTTCAGCCGCGGATCGAACTCGACGAGGAACTGCGTCTCGCGGCGCGGAAGAGTCTGGACCGGATGCTGGAGATGGCGTCGGGAACCGTGGGCAAGGGCGATCTGGGGCGGGCGTGACCGCTATATCTGGACCCGTTCGTGTTGGGCCTGTCGAAGCGCCATCCTTCGTCTTTCAGTGGCCAGAGAAAGAGCGGCCTTTCGACAAGTTCAGGGCGAACGGATTTGGGGTGGCGTTGAAAATGTCACCTTCGACGCGCTATCCAGCCATCGCCCGCTTCACCACCTCCGGTTCCGCTTCGATGACCTTGAGATAGGCGCGCACCGCCGGTGGCGGCATATAGCGCGCCATTTCATATTGTCGCAGGCTGGCGAGCGGAATGCCATAGGTGCTGGCGAACTGCTCCTGCGTCATGCCGAGTCGGTGGCGCAGAATGCGAAACCGTCGGCCCATATGCGCGCGCTCCAGCCCGGCGACGGAAACATCGCGATCCTCCGGGTCGCTCGGATCAGCCGGAATGGCGATCATAGATTCTTTGCTCACCTGCATTGCTCCTTCGGACGGAGATCAGTCGCACCGCCTCTCCCCGCCAGACGTGAACCGCTGTGTAGAGTTTGCCATCGACCATTCCGACAGCCTTCCACCGTTCCTCTTCATCGCCGATGCGGAGCGTCGGAATCAGCGCCATGAAGGGGTCGCGGAAAATCCGTTCGCCGAAAGTCAGGTGCAGTCCATGCTTGAAGCGGTTGGCCTGGTCCTTTGACGGGTCGAACTCAAACTCCACGAGTCGTATATATGTGATTCACACAGTTGCGGCAAGCGAGTCGTTAAGCGAGTCGCGCTGCGACGTCGGGATAATCGAGTCCAAAAATGCGGCAACGCTGTTACAAAAATGCGGCACCGAATCCGCTTGTTGCTAATGCCGGACTTATCCACAATTGCGGATGGTCGAAGCGGGCTTCGCGGCGTTTTTTTGTTGGCGTCGAAAAGCGTTCGTGACAGCTTCAAATCATCGGACGACAGAGACGTCGGACCGCCGGGACATAAAGGGTGGTTGCAAGACTAGCCGGAAGAGAACGGATTGGTTTGACGAGGAAAATCGACCGATAGTTCGATCACGGAACGCAGCGATTCCCACGAGTTGATGCGAACCCGATCGGGCAATTGAAAGGCAGTCCATCGCTTTTGAAGCGCAGCTGTTTCGGCAGAAGCGCGGGACGAGATGATGAAGGGCTTTTCAGGTGAGGCCGGCCCCCGAAAGGGGGCCGACCAAACCATCGCCGGATCGTTCCGGCGCGCGTCGCAACGGTCGTTTTGCGGGCTGCCGATCGAAAGAGAGGCGGACCGGGATGAAGCGGGGCGAGGCGCACGGGACAGGACCGGATAGTGGGGGTTGGCAGCGATGTCGGCCCCCATTTCGTATGCGCGCCGTCCGCGCCGTTGTCGGTCCACGCGCCGCCGGTGCCGCCGATCGGCGCACCCCATCTGGTAGAGCGCTTTATTTGCGCACAGGTGACCTGCGTCACACCGCGGTCAAATCCAGCTGTCTTATGTGGTGCCGCGACCCGGAGACGTTCCCGTTCAGGAACCGATCCCCCTTTCCCGGTCGCCCCCGATGGGGCGGCCGGGAACCTTTCCGATCCATTCGGCATTGTTTGAACATCGCCCAGGCGAGACTCCGCTGCGGCGGAACGTTCCAGCAAGGGCCGGCGCCGATCGGCAGTCCGGCCGGTTCAGGGAAGGGATATATTATGGTTGGTTTGATCGTCACTTTGATCGTGGGCGGCATCATCGGCTGGCTGGCGAGCATCGTCATGCGCACCGATGCGCAGCAGGGCATCATCCTCAACATCGTCGTCGGCGTTGTCGGCGCATTTCTCGGCAATTTCCTCGGCAGCTTTTTCGGCATGGGGGCCAGCCTCGACAGCTTCAGCCCGATCGGGCTGCTCTGGGCCTTTATCGGCGCGATCGTGCTCCTCGGCATCATCAACCTGATTCGCCGCGGCAGCGTGCGCTGAACCGGAACGGCGAGCGTGCGCCGCTCCGCACGCTCGCCATTCCGCTAGGCGATTTCAGATATTTGGGTTACCAACGGGACGCCTGCACAGTCGGGCGATCACAGATCGTAGGGGGTTATTCATGCTTACCTGGATTATCGCAATCGTCATGGGCGGCATCATCGGCTGGCTGGCCAGCATCGTGATGCGCACCGACGCCCAGCAGGGCATCTTCCTCAATATCGTCGTCGGCTGCGTCGGTTCGATCCTCGGCCGCTTCCTGTTCGGCAGCTTCCTTGGCGGCGGTCATCTGCGCGGCGACGCCTTCGACCCGATGACGTTGCTCACCGCGTTTATCGGCGCGGTCATTTTGCTCGCTGTCGTCAACCTGATCCGGCGCGGGCGCGTGCGCTGACCGCTCCAGCATCGTCGGCCGGACGACAAGAGGGTGGCCGCCCATGGGGCGCGCCGCCCTTTTTCGTGCGCGCAACCACTGGAAATCACGGCCGGATCGCTTTCTGCACCGCCCTCCGGGGCGCGGGCGGGACGGCGAGGCATCGCCTCTTGCAAGTGGTGATTTAATTAGGTAATACACCTCGAAAGAGTTTTGGTCCTGCCATGCCGGACTTTTGGGGCGGGCGCGCCCATGCGCGCCGAACCGACGCCGCGTGATGCCAGGGAGGGATTTCGGCGTGAACTACGAGCGGAAAGTGGATTCGATGGACAGCCTGGCGGGGACGCAAAGCTTTTACGAAGAGGTCGACGACAGCCGGCGCAAGCGCACCCGGCTGATCGTCGCCGTCGTGCTCATCGTGCTGGCCCTGGCGGCGGCCTATTATGCCTTTTCGAGCGGCAAGGGCGCCGCCGATGCCGGTGGCGGCGAAGCGGCCGCGGTGCCGAGCGTTACGGTGGTCATTCCCGGTCGCGTGTCGGTGGAGGCGGCGATCGCCGCCAACGGCACGATCGCGGCGCGGCGTGAAATGCCGGTCGGCGTTGCGGGCGAGGGGGGACAGGTCGAGCGCGTGCTTGTCGAGCCCGGCCAGTGGGTCGGCGCGGGTCAGACGCTCGCGGTGATCGACCGGTCGGTGCAGTCGCAGCAGGCGGCGAGCCTCGCGGCGCAGATTCGTGTGGCGCAGGCCGATGCCAATCTGGCGCAGGCTGAGCTGGAGCGCGCCGAGGCGCTGGTGTCGCGCGGTTTCATTTCCAAGGCCGACATGGATCGCAAGCGCGCGACGCGCGACGCCGCCAACGCGCGCGTCCGCGTCGCGCAGGCGCAATATGCCGAGGCCACGGCGCGCAACGCGCGGCTCAACATCGTCGCCCCCGCGGCGGGGCTGGTGCTGACGCGGCAGGTCGAACCCGGCCAGATCGTCGGCGCGGGCAGCGGGGTGCTGTTCCGCATGGCGCGCGGCGGCGAGATGGAAATGCTGGCCCAGATGGCCGAAGCCGACCTTGCCCGCGTGCGCGTCGGCACGCGCGCGACGGTGACGCCGGTCGGCACCGACGTCGAGATTCCGGGCCAGGTGTGGCAGGTGTCGCCGGTCATCGACATGGACACGCGCCAGGGCACGGTGCGCATCGCGATTCCCTATTCGTCGGTGCTGCGGCCGGGCGGCTTTGCCGATGCACGCCTCGTGTCGGGCACGGCGGAGCTGCCGTTGCTTCCCGAAAGCGCGGTTCAGAGCGGGCCCGAGGGCAATTATGTGCTGATCGTCGGCAAGGACAACAAGATCGAACGCAAGGCGGTCAAGGTCGGCGCGGTCAGCGACGCGGGCGTGTCGATCGCGTCGGGGTTGACCGGCAACGAACGGGTGGTGACGCTCGCCGGCGCCTTCCTCAACGTCGGCGACACGGTGAAGCCGGTGCTGCAGAAGAAGTGAAGGCGCCCGCGTTTCGTGTCAGATGCAGTTCAACCGCACATCCAAGGAACCGATTGGCAAACCATGCACCACAAGTCGGCAGGATTACAAACTATAGGACCAGAGTCCTGCGCTGAGGCTCCGGTCGTGCTTAGTAGCGCAAAAACCGCGGCAATTTTTAGAGTCTGATTCAAAATTATCGCGATAGATTTCATGCTCTTGCGATACGGCGGACGAAGAGCTGAATTGAGGCGATGAACAGCCACGCGGTTGCCGATGCGATGGTCTGCTCGAAGTCTTTGGCGAGGCGGCGGTTGCGACCGAGCCACGCAAAGGTCCGCTCGACCACCCAGCGTCTGGGCAGGACCTCGAAGCCCTTGGCATGGTCGGATCGCTTGATGATCTCGACCGTCCACTTCCCGATCTTGCGCAGCGCCTGGCGAAGCTTGTCGCCAGCATAGCCGCCATCGGCGAAGATGTGCCTGAGCCAAGGGTGACGGCGGATGATCTCGGCCAGAACAAACGGCGCGCCATCGCGATCCTGCACGTCAGCGGTGTGGATCACGGCATGAACGAGATTGCCCTCGGTGTCGGTCACGATGTGTCGCTTGCGGCCCTTGATCTTCTTGCCTGCGTCATAGCCGCAAGGCCCGCCGCTTTCCGTGGTTTTCACGCTTTGGCTGTCGATGACCCCAGCGCTCGGAGAAGCCTCGCGCCCGAGGGCTTCCCGCCCGATCAGCAGCAGGGCGTGATTGAGCGAGAGCCACAGACCATTGTCGCGCCACAGATAGAACCAGCGCCGCACCGTCGAGACCGGAGGAAAGCAGGGCGGCAACATCCGCCAGGGCAGCCCACCGCGCAGCAGATACAGGATCGCCTCGATGATCCGCCGCAGCGGCCATTTGCGCGGTCGCCCTACACAGCAAGGGCCCGGAAGTAACGGCTCCAGCACGGCCCATTCCGCATCGGTCAAATCGCTTGGCAAAGCCAGGTCGGCACGGGCATACTGCGCCCGGGTGGTGTCGGTCCACATCGTTGAACTCCCGAAGTTTGTTGCAAAACCCCGTGAATCAGCGACTTGGGCTCGCGTCAAGCTAACCCGCTGGCACCACTCAACTTAATTTCGGATCAGGCTCTTAGTCCGGTAACGAAGTCTTTCTTCACGTTTCACCTCCCTGTTGAAATCACCCCCGCTTCGGAGGCGCACAATGCTACGTAACATCTCCGCGGTGTCAATTCGTAATCCGGTGCCGCCGATCGTCCTCTTTGTGCTGTTGTTGCTTGCGGGGCTCGTCAGCTTCAACCGGATGGACGTCAACGACAATCCCGACGTCGAGTTCCCGGCCGTTCGTGTTGTCGTATCGCAACCCGGCGCGGCGCCGACCGAGCTGGAAACACAGGTCACGCAGCGCGTCGAGGCGGCGGTTCGCGGCGTGAGCGGGGTCGACGAAATGTCCTCCTATGTCAGCGAGGGCACGAGCGTAACGAACGTGCAGTTTGCGATCGGCACGCCGATCGACCGCGCCTATAACGATGTCAACCAGGCGATCTCGCAGATCCGCAGCGACCTGCCCGACGGCATCCTTGAACCGCAGGTTGTCCGCGTCGACATTGCCGGCGGCCCGATCACCTATTTCGCGGTCGAGGCGACCGACATGACGTTGGAGCAACTGTCATGGTTCGTCGATAATACGGTGGCGAAGGAATTGCTCTCGATTCCCGGCATGAGCCAGGTTCGCCGGTCGGGCGGCGTCGATCGCGAGATTCGCGTGATCCTCGATCCCGCGCGGATGCAAAGCTATGGCCTGACGGCAAGCCAGGTGAACCAGCAATTGCGGCAGGTGAACGTCAACGCCGCGGGCGGGCGCACCGAAATCGCCGGGAGCGAACAGGCAGTGCGCGTGCTCGGCAATGCGGGCAGTGCCTTCCAGCTCGGCGAGACGCGCATTTCGATCGGCAACGGCCGCACGATCCGTCTGGCGGATGTCGCAAAAGTGACCGACGGCTATGCCGAGCAGCGCAACCTCGCGAAGATCAAGGGGCGGCAGGTGCTCAGCTTCTCGATCGAAAAGGCCAAGGGCGCCTCGGACGTCACCGTGCATGACGAGACGATGAAGAAGCTGGAACAGATCAAGAAGGCGAACCCCAAGGTGGACTTCAAGATCCTGTTCACGCGCACCGAATATACCAAGGAACAATATCGCAGCTCGATGCTGGCGATGATCGAGGGCGCGGTGCTCGCGGTGGTCGTTGTCTTCCTGTTCCTGCGCGACTGGCGCGCGACGCTGATCAGCGCGCTCGCGATCCCGCTGTCGGCGATCCCGACTTTCTGGTTCATGGAAATGATGGGCTTTTCGCTGAACGGCCTGTCGCTGCTCGCGCTCAGCCTGGTCGCCGGCGTGCTCGTCGATGATGCGATCGTCGAGATCGAGAATATCGTCCGGCACATGCGCATGGGCAAGACCGCCTATCAGGCGTCGATCGACGCCGCCGACGAAATCGGCCTCGCGGTGGTCGCGACGACGATGTCCATCGTCGCGGTGTTCCTCCCCGTCGCGCTGATGCCCGGCGTGTCGGGGCAATTCTTCATCCAGTTCGGCATGACCGTCGTGTTCGCGGTGCTGATGAGCCTGGCCGTCGCGCGCATGATCACGCCGATGATCGCCGCCTATTTCCTGTCGGCGCAGGGCGAGCAGGACCATGCCAATGGGCCGTGGATCGACCGCTATGAACGGCTGCTCGCCTTCACGCTCGACAGTTCAAAGCAAAAGGTGGTGAAGGCGCGTTACGAAGTGTTTTCAACGCGGCTGATCTATTTCCTTGTTCCCGCCATCGTCGCGGGGCTGGCTGTCATCGGCCTGACCTTCCAGTATTTCCAGCCGGTGCCGGTGGGGCAGGATGCGCCCAACCCGGCGCTGCACTTCCTGTTGATGACGCCGCTGTCGGCGATCGTCGCCTTCCTTGTGACCAGCCTGTTGATGATCCTGGGCGGCGCGCTCGCCTATGCTTTGGGGATGCGCGACTTTGCCTTTACCAACTGGGCGAAGTTCATGCTCCAGCGCGCCTATGCGCGGCTGTTCGACCATCGCGTGTGGATCGTCGGCATCGGCGTCGCGGCTTTCATCTCGAGCCTCGTGCTGTTCGGCGTCCTGCCGCAGCAGTTCCAGCCGACGACGAACAGCGACTACAGCCAGATCCGTTACGAGCTGCCGCCGGGATCGACGCTGGCGCAGAGCGAAACGATCGCCGACCAGATCAACGCGATCCTGCGCGACGATCCGGTGGTCGAGAACGCCTTTTATGACGTCGAAGTGGGCGGCGGCAACGCCTTTCTGACGCTGAAGAAGGACCGGCCCATCTCGAGCGTCGAGTGGGAGCGCAGCCTGCAACCCCAGATGGCGGCGATCCCCGACGCCCGCGTGTCGTTCCAGAGCCAGTCGGGCGGCTTTTCGGGCCGCGACATCACCTTCATCATTGGCGGCGACGATCCGGTGGCGCTCGAACGCCACGCACGCAGGATCGTCAAGGAGATGGAGGGGCTGAAGGAACTGCGCGCGCCGCGGATCGAAGGCGACATTCCGCGGCCCGAAATCATCGTCACGCCGCGGCTCGACCTCGCCGCCGAGCTGGGCGTGACAACCGCCGCGCTCAGCCAGACGATCCGCATCGCGACGATCGGCGACATCGACCAGAACGCCGCGAAATTCTCGCTTTCCGATCGTCAGATCCCGATCCGGGTGCTTTTGTCGGAAGATTCGCGCCGGACGCTTGCCACGATCGAGAATCTGCCGGTGCCGACCTCGCGCGGGACGACGGTGCCGCTGAAATCGGTCGCGACGATCGGCTTTGGCGCGGGACCGACCGAATTGCGTCGGTACAACCAGACGCGGCGCATCGTGATCGGCGCCGACCTCGCGCCGGGGCTGGTGACGGGCGACGCGCAGAAAAAGATCGACGCGCTGCCGTCGATCAAGAACATGCCGCAGGGCATCCGCAAGGTCGTCCAGGGCGACGCCAAATGGCAGGCCGAGATGCTGACCAATTTCATGGTCGCGGTGGTGTCGGGCCTGCTGCTCGTGTTCGCGACGCTGGTGCTGCTCTATCGCCGCTTCCTGTCGCCGCTCGTCAACATGTCGTCGCTGCTGCTGGCGCCGCTTGGCGGGCTGCTAGGATTGGCGATCACCGGCATGGAAATATCGATGCCCGTCTATATCGGCCTGCTGATGCTGCTCGGCATCGTCGCGAAAAACTCGATCCTGCTCGTCGATTTCGCGATCGAGGAAATGGACAAGGGCATCGGCAAGACCGCGGCGCTGATGGACGCGGGGCGCAAGCGCGCGCAGCCGATCGTGATGACCACCGTGGCAATGGTCGCGGGCATGATCCCGACCGCCATCTCGCTGTCGGGCGATGGCGCCTGGCGCGCACCGATGGGCGTTGTCGTGATCGGCGGCCTGATCCTGTCGACGGTGCTGACGTTGCTGATCGTGCCCGCGGGCTTCAGCCTGGCCGACAGCATCGAAAAGCGGCTCGGCCGGTTCTTCTCGCGCAACCTGCTGACCTACAAGCCCGGCGACGACAGGCGGCCGCACGGCGCGGCGAGCCCGGAACCGGCAGAGTGACATGATGGTCCACCGGCGCGGCGTCGGGTCGCGCCGGTTGCAACCTTTGCGCCGGTTCGCCATTTGGTTCGCATGACCGACCTCGCTTCCCGCCGGCCGATCGGCGTCGCCGTCGCGGCGAAACCCTCCAACATCCGCATCCTTGCCACGGGGATGCTCGTCGTCATGGCGATCGTCTTTGTCGGCGCCAAGACGTATCAGGATGTGCATCCGGCGATCGGTTTCGTCCGCGCCTTTGCCGAGGCGGCGATGGTCGGCGGGCTCGCCGACTGGTTCGCGGTGACCGCGCTGTTCCGGCACCCGATGGGGCTGCCGATCCCGCACACCGCGATCATCCCGCGCAACAAGAACCGCATCGGCGACACGCTGGCGCGTTTCCTGCTCACCAATTTCCTGCTGCCGCGGCTGATCGCGCGCAAGATGCAGGCGGTCGATGTCGCGGGCGCGGTCGGCAGGTTCCTGTCCGAACCCGCAGAGGGCGGCGGGCGGCTGCGGCTCGGTGCGTCACGGATCATCGCCGACGGGCTGGGCGCACTCGACCAGCAGCGGCTCGGCGGCATGGTCAAATCGGCGATCGCCGACCGGCTGCGCGAACTCGACGTCGCCCCGCTGCTGGGGCAGGCGCTTCAGGCCGCGCTCGCCGAGGGGCGGCATCAACCGCTCCTCGACGCGATGGTCAAATGGGGATCGAAGACGCTGGAACTCAACGAGCATCTGATCCACCAGATGGTCCACGACAACAGCAATGCGATCGTGCGCTTCACCGGGCTCGATGAGAGTATTGCGAACCGCATCGTCGCCGGGCTGTCGAAGCTCTTGAGCGAGATGGCGGTCGATGAAACGCACCCGCTGCGCCTCCGCGTCGAGGAAGGGCTCGCCAAGATGGCGCTCGACCTGCAGCACGACCCTGAAGTGAAGGCGAAGGTCGCGCGCGTGCGCGACGAGCTGCTCGAAAACAAGGCGGTCAAGCGCTGGCTCGACGGATTGTGGGAACAGGGCCGCGCCGCGCTGCTCAAGGCCGCGCGCAACCCCGACACGATGCTCGCGGGGCGGATCGGCGAGCTGGTGACGCAGTTCGGCACGATGCTGGGCGAGGATGCGCACATCAAGCGCACGCTCAACCGCTATGCGCGGCGCGCGGTGGTCGGCATGGTCGACAGCTATGGCGAGGCGGCGCTGAAGCTGGTGTCCGACACCATCCGCGGCTGGGATGCCAAGACGATCACCGACCGGCTGGAAAATGCGGTGGGCGACGATCTGCAATATATCCGCATCAACGGCACGCTGGTCGGCGGGCTGGTCGGCGTCGCGATCCACGCGGTCGATGTGTTGCTATGACTCCCCTAATCCTGTCTGCATTCGTAGCATAATCGCGCGATTTATGAGAGCTTCAACTGCTGAATCTGCATTGGCAAGCTCAATCGTATTCATAAATAGCATTGGACCAAGTATAATAAAAAGTTTTCCAAACGCTTCATCAGCAAAACTACTACTAATCACATATACATCTTCAAAATCAATTACAACTTTATTTCCTGACAAGGCAGAAACCATATTTAAGATGTAATTTCTTGCTTCAAGGCCAGATTTTCTACTTCCGAAAGTCTTACATATGCTGCGAGCGGGTATCTTTATATCCTCTTCTTTCGTTTCAAGTTTTCTCTCAACATAGTCAAATCCTGGAACATGCTGCTTTCCTCGAAAAACAAATGCCCGTTCGATCAGGTCCGGCCGATCGCAATCGATCTGGCAAAGGATATGAGTTCCAGGGTAGGTTATGTGATCTCGACGTGCATGCGTTTCGCCTTCGGAATTAACATATAAGTTACCATGATAGGATTTAAGAGAAAATAGCGCATTTGATTCAAGAGCTATTCTATAAGTTCCATATAAACCGTTGCCTTGATTGCTAACGTTATTTCTTGTTACACCTTCTTGAATTGCCTTTTCAACTGCCTCTACCTCGTCCTGAACGCCAAGGCTCCTTCCTATACCTATTCCAGAGTCAGCAACTACAAATTCAATAATATTATAGTACGGCAGTTTTGAATGTATTATGAATCCACCAACTTTGGATTGCGAATGATTTAGAACATTATCTGTTATTTCGTCTAGTGCCCATTCTAGGCCGTGTTGACAAAAGGGATTCCCAAATCCTCCTCCTTCTGATTCAAGACTGCTTTTTGAGGATCAGTCATGGGTCGCGGGGATTTGTCGGATGCGGAGTGGGACCTGATTGGGCCGCTGCTGCCGCCTGAACGTGGTCGCTGGGCGCGGCCGTCGGGCGATAATCGTCGCTTTCTCAACGGCATGCTTCACGTGCTGCGGGTCGGCTGCCCTTGGCGCGACATGCACGAGCGCTACGGCAAGTGGAACTCGGTCTATGTCCGCTTCCGGCGCTGGGCCGAACAGGGTGTCTGGGATGCCCTGCTGCAAACGCTGGTCGATCTGGGTCTGACCGACGACTGGCAACATATGATCGACAGCACCAGCGTTCGCGGCCATGTTTCGGCAGCGGGCGGAAAAGGGGGGCTTGTGCGAACGCTCTTGGTCGATCACGCGGCGGCTTTACGAGCAAAATCCACGCCCGCTGCGACAATCAAGGACTGCCTGTCGGCTTCATCCTGACCGGCGGCGAGGCTTCTGATTACACCGCTGCCGAACCGCTGATGGCGATCCCCGTCGCCACACCCAAGGCGCTGCTCGCGGACAAGGGCTATGATGGTGATCGCTTCCGGGAAAGCCTGCTGACCCGGGGCATCCTGCCGATCATCCCGCCCCGCTCGAACCGCAAGGTGCCAGAGCATCCCGACTATCGCCGTTACAAGGACCGCAACCGCGTCGAGCGCATGTTCGGAAAGCTCAAACAGCAACGACGCATCGCCACTCGATATGACAAAACCCTTCTCTCGTTCGAGAGCTTCCTAAACCTCGCCGCCACGCGGCTATGGCTGAAGTCTTTTGTCAACGCGGCCTAAAGCAGATAGGTTTTTCCGGCTTATTTTTGCTGTTCGAAGAACGGCATTCAGAATCCGATCATTTGCCGCGCTTGCTTCATCAGTACTTTTAAACTGCTGTAGTATTGGATCGGATGAATTTAGCTGGACTTTAGGATATTTTCTGTGACTAATAAAATGGGCGAGGCCACAGTTCTCTATCCTGCTACGTGCAGTAAATGACTTTGGCTCTATATACTCGAAATCGACGTTGTCGCTTCTTAGGAGGCTTCTAACATATGAAGCGAACGGCGGCATTACGTTATAACCGATGGACTTCAAGGACGAGAAATCCAGAATTATATCCTTGTATCTTGAAACCTTTGTCGCTTGGTGAATGCAGCTCATTAGCCGTGGGAGTTCCCCGAGCCGGAGGTCTCCGTTTATCGTGATTGTGCCTTCTTTGGAAAAAACCTCCAGAGACAAATCTCGTACCCCCGCAGAATACTGGAAACTAGATATGTCGATCTAAGAGTCTGATTCAAAATTATCGCGATAGATTTCATGCTCTTGCGATACGGCGGACGAAGAGCTGAATTGAGGCGATGAACAGCCACGCGGTTGCCGATGCGATGGTCTGCTCGAAGTCTTTGGCGAGGCGGCGGTTGCGACCGAGCCACGCAAAGGTCCGCTCGACCACCCAGCGTCTGGGCAGGACCTCGAAGCCCTTGGCATGGTCGGATCGCTTGATGATCTCGACCGTCCACTTCCCGATCTTGCGCAGCGCCTGGCGAAGCTTGTCGCCAGCATAGCCGCCATCGGCGAAGATGTGCCTGAGCCAAGGGTGACGGCGGATGATCTCGGCCAGAACAAACGGCGCGCCATCGCGATCCTGCACGTCAGCGGTGTGGATCACGGCATGAACGAGATTGCCCTCGGTGTCGGTCACGATGTGTCGCTTGCGGCCCTTGATCTTCTTGCCTGCGTCATAGCCGCAAGGCCCGCCGCTTTCCGTGGTTTTCACGCTTTGGCTGTCGATGACCCCAGCGCTCGGAGAAGCCTCGCGCCCGAGGGCTTCCCGCCCGATCAGCAGCAGGGCGTGATTGAGCGAGAGCCACAGACCATTGTCGCGCCACAGATAGAACCAGCGCCGCACCGTCGAGACCGGAGGAAAGCAGGGCGGCAACATCCGCCAGGGCAGCCCACCGCGCAGCAGATACAGGATCGCCTCGATGATCCGCCGCAGCGGCCATTTGCGCGGTCGCCCTACACAGCAAGGGCCCGGAAGTAACGGCTCCAGCACGGCCCATTCCGCATCGGTCAAATCGCTTGGCAAAGCCAGGTCGGCACGGGCATACTGCGCCCGGGTGGTGTCGGTCCACATCGTTGAACTCCCGAAGTTTGTTGCAAAACCCCGTGAATCAGCGACTTGGGCTCGCGTCAAGCTAACCCGCTGGCACCACTCAACTTAATTTCGGATCAGGCTCTAACCATCGCAGTTGGACCGAATCAACCCGTGTTCGCCAACCCTTCACGAAAGGTGGGATATTTTGGCGCCCACCCCAGCAGCCGCTTCGCCCGCCCGTTCGCGACGCGGCGGTTTTCGGCATAAAAGGCGCGCGCGGCGGGCGACAGGCCTGCTTCATCGAGCGTCTGGAGCGGCGGCAGCGGCGCGCCGAGCAGCGTGCAGCCCCATTCGACGAGGCGGTTCTGGTGGCAGGGTTCGTCGTCGGCGAGGTTATAGACGCCCGCCGGGCCACGGAACGACGCGATGATGCCGCCCGCGATGTCGTCGACATGGATGCGGCTGAAGACCTGGCGGGGCAGGTCGATGCGGTGCGCGCGGCCTTGCTGGATGCGGTCGAGGATCGAGCGGCCGGGGCCATAGATGCCCGGCAGGCGAAAGACGTGGCTGTCGCCGCGCAGCGCCCTCCATGCGGCATCGGCGGCGTTGCGGCCCGCGCGGCGGCCCCGGACGGGCGCGCTTTCGTCGACCCACGCGCCGTCCGCGTCGCCATAGACGCCCGTTGAGGACAGATAGCCGGTCCAAGTCGCCGGGGCGAGCGCGATCGCCTCGCCATAGCGCGACAGCACCGGGTCATCATCATCGACCGGCGGCACCGACGAAAGGATATGCGTGGCCCTCCGCAGTGCGGCGAGCACGGCGGTCTCGTCGGCAAAGGCGATGCTGCCCGCGCGCCCGTCGCGCGTCGTCCCCGTCACTTCCCACCCGCGCGCGCGGAGGCGATCGGCAAGGTGGCTCGCGGCATAGCCCATTCCGAAAATCAGCATCTGTGCCATCGCGCGCCTTATTGCGCGTCGGCGGCGCGATGCCTAGACCGATCGCATGACCGACGCCTCCTCTACCCCCGCCATCCCCGTCACCATCCATCGCGGCGATTATCGCCCGCCCGAATGGCTGGTGCCCGAGGTCGCGCTCGATTTCGCGCTGGGGGTCGAGGAAACGCGCGTCACCGCGGCGCTGTCGGTCGCGCGCGCCGTCGACGCGCCTGCCCCGCTGCTGCTGCGCGGCGACGGGCTGACCCCGGCGGCGGTGCGCGTCGATGGCGAGGTCTGGAACGATTGGCGCATGGACGGCAGCGACCTGATCGTCGACCTTGGCGCGCGCACCACGGCGACGGTCGAGGTCGACACGATCGTCAACCCTGCGGCGAATACGCAGCTGATGGGGCTATATGCCTCGAACAACATGCTCTGCACCCAGTGCGAGGCCGAAGGGTTCCGCCGCATCACCTTTCACCCCGACCGTCCCGACGTGCTGAGTCGCTATCGCGTGCGGATGGAAGGGGACAAAACCCGCTTTCCCATTCTGCTGTCGAACGGCAATTGCATCGACCGTGGCGAGGGCGAAGCGGGCACGCACTGGGCGCTGTGGGAAGACCCCTGGCCCAAGCCCTCCTATCTGTTCGCGCTCGTCGCGGGCGACCTCGTCGTCAACCGCGACCGTTTCACCACCATGTCGGGGCGCCAGGTCGAGCTGGGCATCTGGGTGCGCGCGGGCGACGAGGATCGCACGGATCACGCGATGCAGGCGCTCAAGAACAGCATGAAATGGGACGAGCAGGTCTATGGCCGCGAATATGACCTCGACCTGTTCAACATCGTCGCGGTCGGCGATTTCAACATGGGGGCGATGGAGAATAAGGGCCTCAACATCTTCAACACCCGCTATATCCTCGCCGATCCCGACACCGCGACCGACATGGATTATGACGGCGTCGAAGGCGTCGTCGCGCATGAGTATTTCCACAACTGGTCGGGCAACCGCGTCACCTGTCGCGACTGGTTCCAGCTGAGCCTGAAGGAAGGTTTCACCGTCTATCGCGACCAGTGTTTCTCGGCCGACATGGGATCGGCCGCGGTCAAGCGGATCGAGGATGTCCGCCTGCTCCGCGCCGCGCAATTCCCCGAGGATGCCGGGCCGCTCGCGCACCCGATCCGGCCGGACAGCTATCAGGAGATCAGCAACTTCTATACCGCCACCGTCTATAACAAGGGCGCCGAGATCATCCGCATGATGGCGACGATGGTGGGTCCGCAGCGGTTCCGCAAGGGCACCGACCTTTATTTCGAGCGCCACGACGGCGAAGCGGCGACGTGCGAGGATTTTGTGCGCGCGATCGAGGATGGCGCGGACATCGACCTCAAGCAGTTCCGCCGCTGGTACGAACAGGCGGGCACGCCGCGGCTCAAACTGACGCTGGCCGAGGAAGCGGGGAACTGGTCGCTCGATATCGTGCAGACGGTGCCGCCGACACCGGGCCAGCCTGAAAAACAGCCGATGATGATGCCGCTTCGCCTCGCGGCCTTCGCCATGGACGGCAGCGGCGCGCATGTCCCCGACAGGTTGGTGACGATTACGGCGGCGACCCAGCGGATCGCGCTCGGCCGCTTTGCGGCGCGCCCGGCGCTGTCGGTCAATCGCGGCTTTTCGGCGCCGATCATCGTCGATTTCGAGCGCGCGCCGGGCGAACTCGCGTGGCTCGCGGCGCATGACGACGACCCGTTCGCGCGTTACGAGGCGCTCCAGCAATTGATGCTCGACACGCTCGTCGCCGCCGTGTCGGGCGAGGATCGCGACGCGCAGGCGGTGATCGACGCCGTGGCGCAGACGCTGTCGGGGCGCGCCGCCGACCCGGCCTTCGTCGCCGAGGCGGTCTTGCTGCCCAGCGAGGCGTTCATCGGCGACCAGATGCTGACGGTCGATCCCGACGCGATCCGCCGCGAGCGGCTGGCGCTGCAGGCGGCGATCGGCGCCGCGCTCGAAAGCGAATGGCGCGCGATCCTGGACGGCGCGGCGCCGCCCGCGACCGATCTGTCGCGCGGCGCCAAGGGCGGCCGCCGTCTGCGCGGCGTTGCGCTCGCCTATCTCGCGGCGACGGGTATGGCCGATGCCGCCGCGCTGGCGTTCCGGATCTTTTCGCAGGCCGACGGGATGACCGAACGGCAGGCGGCGCTCGCCACGCTCGCGCATGGCGACAGCGACGAACGCACGCATGCGCTCGACATTTTTTATCAGCGCTATCGCGACAATCCGCTCGTGCTCGACAAATGGTTCCAGGTGCAGGCCTGGTCGATGCGCCCCGATACCGTCGATGCGGTGCGCGCGCTGGCGCGGCATCCCGACTTCACGCTGACCAACCCCAACCGCGTGCGCGCGCTCTATGGCGCGCTGACGGGCAATCAGGCCGCGTTCCATCAGGCCGACGGCGCGGGCTATCGGCTGATCGCCGACCTCGTCATCGCGCTCGATCCCAAGAACCCGCAGACCGCGGCGCGCATGATCCCGCCGCTCGGCCGCTGGAAACGCTTCGACGAAGGGCGGCAGGCGCTGATGAAGGCCGAGCTGGAGCGGATATTGGCGCAGCCCGGCCTGTCGCGCGACGTCACCGAACAGGCGTCGAAAAGCCTGCTGGGGTAGGGGCGGCTTTGGGGTGGGAAGCGGATGTTGACTTTCTCCCCTCCCGCTTGCGGGAGGGGCAGCGAGACTTGCGAGCTTGCTCGTTAGTCGCAGCGGGGTGGGCTACCGCACCGTCGCTGCCCACCCCCGACCCCTCCCGCAAGCGGGAGGGGAGAGGAACCGTCCGCAATCGGTCGAAACCGGCCCTCGCGGCTCAATTCGCGGCGAAGAGCTTGGTCCCCGCAACCCCGACGACGATCAGCAGCATGAAACCCGCCTGCACCAAACTCACCTTTTCGCCGAACAGGATCGTTCCGCCGATGATGACGCCGACCGCGCCGAGGCCGGTCCAGATCGCATAGGCGGTGCCCGCGGAGATTTCGCGCATCGCAAGCGCGAGCAGCGCCATGTTGAGGAAACTGAGCGCGATCGGCACGATCGACGCCTGCCAGGTGCCGAGCGTCGCGGCCCATTTCAGGCTGAGCGCCCAGCAGATTTCGGTGAATACAGCGATGGCGAGGATGATCCATCCCACGGGGCGCGTCCTTTCGGGTCGGCGGGCTCGTGGGACAAGCGCGGGCCGGAAACCCGAAAGAGGCCATGCGCGCCGGGGCTGATAGACCGCCGGGCGCAGGCTGGCAAGCCTGTCAGCCGTCGGCGAGGAAAGCGAGCAGGTCGCCCGTCAGGCGTTCGACATGAGTGAGCGGGAGGCCGTGCGGCGCGCCTTCGTAAACCTTGAGCGTCGCCTGCGGCAGCAGCGCCGCGGTCGCCTGTGCGGTCAACGCCAGCGGCGCCGAGACGTCGCGGTCGCCGTGGATCAGCATGACGGGCGCGGTGATTCGCCGCACGTCGGGGCGGAAGTCGGTCGCGAAATTGGCGGCGGCGAGTTGCGCCGCGCCAAGCAGCGATGTCGACATCATCATATTCTGGCCCCAGCGGACCATCGCGGGCGAGGTGTCGGGGGTGAAGAAGGGCGGGGTATTGACCTCGATCCACGCCGGGAAGTCGCGCGCGAGCAGCGCCGCGCCCTCGGCCAGCATCGCCGGATCGACGCCCGCTGGATTGTCGGGGCCTTTCATCAGAAAGGGCGTGATCGTCCCGACCAGTACGACGCGCGCGATGCCGCGACCGCCGAGCCGCGCGAAATGGCGCGCGACCTCGGTTCCGCCCATCGAATGCGCGATGATGGTCACGCCGTCGAGCGCCAGCCCGTCGATCACCGCCGCCAGATCGTCGGCGAGCGTGTCATGGTCATAACCGCGCCCCGGATCGGCCGACCGTCCGTGCCCGCGTCGGTCATAGGCGACGGCGCGATAGCCTTTGCGCGCCAGCCCCAACATCTGATAGCCCCAGAAGTCTGATGGCAGCGCCCATCCCGACAGGAAGAGCACCGGTTGTCCCGTGCCCCAGTCGCGCACGAACAGCGCCGTCCCGTCTTTCGCGGCGACGAAGCTTTCGGCGGGGCGCTTGGCGGCGGATTCGGCGGCATGGCCGCGACCGGGCGCAAACATCAACGCACCCGCCGCACCCAGCGCCGCGGCCGACATCAACTGGCGTCTGTCCATCTGTCCCTCCATCGTGTGACGGAGGTTTGTTTAGCGGGCACGGCGATCCGGAGCGATTACGTCAGACGTAATCGAAATCGCTACGGCGCAAGCGACTATCGCTCTTCGCCCAGCCACGCCGCGACATCGACGGCGACGCGGTTCGCGGCGCGGGTCAGCGCTTCGCCGGTAAGCTTGGCCTCCACCTTGCCGCCGATCGGCTCGCGTGCCTCGAACCGGCGCTGGGTGACGGTCTTGCCGCCCGCCGCGACGAGCATCGCCTGATAGACGACAAGCGCCTCGTTCGATCGCGCGTCGACGCCGAACTCCATGAGTTGCCCCGCGAGCTGTTCGCCCGGCGCGGTCAGATATTGACCCTCATCCAGCACGACGCGCGATGTGCGCGCGGCGACGGTTTCGGACAAAAGCCGCTGGAACAGGCGCTGTGGCGCCTCCACCCATTGCGCATCCTCGACATAAGCAATGCTGGCATCGTCCTGCTGCACCGGAATGCGCGTCGTGCGCAGTTTTTGCGGCGCGGTGGGAATAAGGATGGTCAGCGTCGATGCGTCGGCAGCGGTGCGCGCCGTGCCCGCAGCGGGGGCGGCGTCGGGATCGAGCGTCAGCAGGAAGGGCGGCGGCTTGCCGCCGAAGCTGAAACAGGCCGACAGAGTTGCCGCGCCGACAAGGGCGAGCAGTGGCGTGCGGATACGGCGAATCATGGCGGTCCTCATGGCTTGTAATCGGGAAGCTTGCTGCCGCCGATGACTGCGCCCGCGCCCTGCTGGTCGAGCTTGTCGGTCAGGCTGGAAAGCGAGGCCGAGGTGCGGCGAAGGTCACGGATCAGCGCATTGGCTTCGGGAATCGTCGTCTCGCTGAAGGTCTTGAGGCCGGGGCGCGCATCGGCGATCGCGGCTTCGAGCGTCTGCATCGACTTGTTCGCGGAAGCGAGCGTGTCGCGCAAATTGCGCATCGCGGGGTCGACGTTGCGGTCGATCGTCCCCTGCGTCGCGGCCGCGAGGCTGCCGATCTGTTCGGCGGCCTGCCCCGCCTGCTGGATTGCGATGCGCGTGTCGGCAAGCGCGCGTTCGAGCGCGGGGCCGTTGCGTGCCAGCGTCGCGGTGGTCGCTTCGACATTGTCGAGGATGTTGGCGAAGCTTTGCTGGTTGCGATCGTCGGCCAGCTCGGCGAGCCGTTCGGTGAGCGTCGAGAGCCGCTGGAGCAGTTGCGGCGCGGTGTTGAGGATCTCGCCGAGCCCGCCAACGCGGGTCGGAATCACCGGCTTGCCCGCCGGCCCCTTGTCGGTGATCGGCGGCGCGCCCTTGACCGCGCCGTCGAGCGAGATTTGCGAAACGCCGGTGAAGCCAACGCCCTCGAGCGCGGCAGTCGTGCCTTGCAGGACCGGCACGCCTTCATTCACTTCGATTCGCACGCGGACGAATTGCGGATCGTCGGGCCACAGGGCGATCTCGCGCACCTGCCCCGACGGCACGCCCGAAAATTGCACCTGTGCGCCCTTGTTCAGCCCGTCGACCGATTGTTTGAAAAATATGTCATATTCGCGCTTGGCCCCGCCGCTGTCGTTCGCCAGCCAGACGACGAAAAAGGCGAGCGCCGCGGTGAAAAGCAGCACAAAGGCGCCGACGAGGACGTTGTTCGAGCGAGTTTCCATCAATCGTTCCTATCGCCGCCCAGCACGGGCGACTTTGCGCTTTGGTTCCCGCTCGCTGCGGCGCGGCCGCGGGGTCCATTGAAATAATCCTGTATCCACGGATGCTCGGTGGCAAGCAGTTCGGGGATGGTGCCGACCGCGATCACCTTTTTCTCGGCCAGCACCGCGACGCGGTCGCAGGTCGCATAGAGGGTGTCGAGATCGTGGGTGATGAGGAAGACGGTGAGCCCCATCGTGTCGGCCAGTTCGCGGATCAGCTCGTCGAACTTGGCGGCGCCGATGGGGTCCAGCCCGGCGGTGGGTTCGTCGAGGAACAATAGCGCAGGGTCGAGCGCCAGCGCGCGCGCGAGGCCGGCGCGCTTGACCATGCCGCCCGACAGTTCGGCGGGATATTTTGGCCCCGCGTCGGGGGGCAGGCCGACCATCTGCACCTTGTAGGCGGCGATTTCGTCGAGCAGCCTTGCGTCGAGCCGCGGATAAAATTCGCGTAGGGGAACCTGGATATTCTCGGCGACGCTGAGCGTCGAGAAGAGCGCGCCGCCCTGGAACATCACGCCCCAGCGGCGGCGCAGGTCGCGCGATTCTTCCTCGTCGGCGATCGTCACCAGCGTCTTGCCATAGACCTCGATCTCGCCAGCGCTCGGGGTTTGCAGCCCGATGATCGAGCGCATCAGCACCGACTTGCCGGTGCCCGACCCGCCGACCACGCCCAATATCTCGCCCGATCGCACATCGAGGTCGAGCCCGTCGTGGATCACCGCGTCGCCGAACTGGTTCCTGAGGCCACGGATGCAGATGGCGCGCTCGAAAGCTTCGGGACGCACGGCGTCGGCCGCGGCCAGTTCTTCGCGAATTTCGGTTTCCTCCCCCCCGGTCATCAGTTCCACCCGAGCGAGGAGAAGAAGACGGCGAAAAAGGCGTCGAGCACGATGACAAGGAAGATGGCCGCGACCACCGCCGAGGTCGTGCGCTGGCCAACTTCCTCGGCGTTCTGGCGCACCTGCATCCCTTCGTAACAGCCGGTGACGCCGATCAATATGCCGAATACCGGCGCCTTGATCAGCATGATCCAGAAATCGGTCATCGGGATGATTTCGCGCAGCCGCTGGATATAGGTGAGCGGCGGGATGTCGAGCCCGACCCAGCAGAAGAGGCCGCCCCCCGCGATCGCGCAGAGGCTGGCATAGAAGCCGAGCAGCGGCATGGTGATCGTCGATGCGGCGACGCGCGGCAGCACGATCGCCTCCATCGGCGACACGCCGATGGTGCGCATCGCGTCGACCTCTTCGGTCAGCTTCATCGTGCCGATCTGCGCCGCGAACGCCGATCCCGACCGGCCCGCGACCATGATCGCGGTCATCAGCAGGCCAAGCTCGCGGATCGACGCCCGGCCGACGAGGTTGATCGTGAACACCTCCAGCCCGAATTGTTCGAGCTGCACCGCGCCCTGTTGCGCGATGACGATGCCGATCAGAAAGCTCATCAGCCCGATGATCGGCAACGCATCGACGCCGACGGTCTGGAAGCGCGTGACGATGGCGTTCCAGCGCAGGCGGCGGCGTGCGCGGATCTGGTTGAAGATGGCGACGATCATCGCGCCGAAAAAGCCGACAATGCCAAGCAGTTCGTTCCACACCGCGACGCTCGCCGTGCCGACCTGTTCGAGCATCCGCACCCACGCCGGGCGGCGGTCGCGGTGGACGCGATATTCGCTCTTGTCGCTCGCCAGCGCGTCGAGCAGTCGCTGCGCCTCGGCGCTCGCGCCGGTGATCTTCGCGCCATGGTCGGCGGCGGTGCGCGTGACGATCCAGGCGCCGACGGTGTCGATGCGGTCGATCGCCGACAGGTCGAGCGTCGCGATCGGTCCGAGCGCGTCGAGCCGCGCGGGCAGGTCACCAAGCCGCGCGAGCGTCAGGCGCCCGGTGAAGCGGACCTCGGCGCCGTCGACGCCCTCGCCATGTTCGAAATCCGCCCTCGCCACCATCGTGCGGGCGACATTGGATTATTTGCCGGGGCACGGCAAGCGAATCCATGGCGAATATCGCCGGCGCTTGGCCAGCGCGGCGCCGCATTCTATGAAGAGGCATGGAGAAGCCGCCCGCCACGCCGACCGTCCGCCACAGGCACCGCGTCGCCATCTATGACATGGACCGGACGATCACCCATTCGGGGACGTACAGCGGGTTCCTGATCCACGTTGCGCGGCGGCGCCAGCCATGGCGGCTGCTGCTTCTGCCGTTCGTCGGCCTCGCGGGGGCGGCCTATGCGCTGCGCCTCGTCGACCGTTCGCGGCTGAAGGCGATCAATCTGCGACTGCTCGTCGGCAAGCGGTTTCCCCGCGCCGAAATCGCCCCGCTCGCCGAAAGCTATGCCGACAAGGTCGTCGCGCGCGGTGTGCATCCCGCCGCGCTCGAACAGATCGCCGCCGACCGGGCGGCGGGATACCGGCTGCTGCTCGCGACCGCGTCGTTCCACCTTTATGTCGATGCGATCGCGCGGCGGCTGGGAATCGACGACGTGCTCGCGACGCGGCTCGACGAACCCGACGGCGCCGATCATATCCATGCGCGGCTGGCGGGCGACAATTGTTATGGCGACGCCAAGTTCGCGCGCATTTCGGGCTGGCTCGCGGACAATGCGATCACGCGCGAGGATGCGCATATCCGCGCCTATTCGGACCATGTGTCGGACCATCCGATGCTGCGCTTCGCCGACGAAGCCGTCGCGACGACACCGTCGCGCGGGCTGCGACGGCTTGCGCCGCGCATGGGGTGGCAGGTGGTCGACTGGCGGGCGCGGAAGTAGAGTTGGCGTTGACTGCCCTGAAGACGAAAGTCGGTTTTGGGGTGGATTCCGGGCCTTCCCTTATCCGTCATCCCGGCGAAGGCCGGGATCTCGCCGGTGCGGCAAACCGAGAGGGTGAGATCCCGGCCTTCGCCGGGATGACGATAAAGTTGAGGGCAACTACCGGTCGACTTCGGCCATCCCCCTCTGCCTAGGGCGCGTTACACCGCGTCCAGCGCCTGCGCGAAGTCGGCGATCAAGTCGTCGGCGTCCTCGATGCCGATCGACACGCGCACCAGATTGTCGGTGATGCCGAGCGCTTTCTTGCGTTCGTCGGGAACCGACAGGTGCGTCATCGCGGCGGGATGGCTGGCGAGCGTTTCGGTGCCGCCGAGGCTGACCGCAAGCTTGGCGATCTTGAGCGCGTCGAGAAAACGGAAGCTCTCGGCTTCGCCGCCCCTGATGAAGAGCGAGAAGGTCGATCCCGCGCCGGTGCAGTGGCGGTCGAAAATATCCTTCTGGCGCGGATCGCCGATAAAGCCGAGATAGCCAAGCCCTTCGACCTTGGGGTGGTCGCGCAGATAGGTGCAGACCTTGAGCGCATTTTCGCCCGCGCGGCTCATCCTGAGTTCGAGCGTTTCGAGGCTGCGCAGCAGCATCCATGCGGTATTGGGGTCGCAGATCGTGCCGATCGTGTTGCGCATCGGGCGGATGATGTCGAGCAGGCGCTGGTCGCCCGACACGCCGCCCGCGACCAGGTCCGAATGGCCGCCGGCATATTTGGTGAGGCTGTAGATGACGAGTTCGGCGCCCTGTTTCAGCGGCTGCTGCCAAAGCGGGCCGAGGAAGGTGTTGTCGATCGCGATCGCGGGTTTCGCCTCGCCGGGGAAGGCGGCGTCGCGCGCGGCGCGCACCGCCTCGACATCGACGAGCGCGTTGGTCGGGTTCGCCGGGCTTTCGAGATAGACGAGCGCCACCTTGCCGCCCTTTTCGTCGGCCAGCGTTTTCGCGCGGGCAAGGATCGCGTCAATCTCCTCGCGCGTCGCCCCGGCGGGAAAATCGACGAAGCTGACGCCGAAGCGCGACAATATGCGCGCGATCAGCGTTTCGGTCGCCGCATAGAGCGGCCCCGAATGGACGATCACGTCATTCTGGCCGACGAGCGCGAGGAGCAGCGTGGCGATCGCCGACATGCCGCTCGAAAAGACGAGGCTGTCGTCGGCGCCGTCCCACACGGCAAGCCGGTCCTCTAGGATTTCCTGGTTGGGGCCGTTGAAACGCGAATAGACCAGGCCGTCGGCGGGGCCTTCGCGCTTGCCGGTGATATGCTCGAAGAAACGCTTGCCCGCCGCCGCGCTTTCAAAGGCGAAGGTCGAGGTCAGGAAGATCGGGGGTTTGAGCGACCCTTCGGACAGCACGGGGTCATAGCCGAGCCCCATCATCAGCGTCGCCGGGCTGAGTTCGCGGTCGCCGATCTTCTTGTTGTTGGTCTTGGGTTTGCCGCGCATGGCCATGGGGATGCTCCTGATGATGAGGCGGCCCTTATAGCGCGCCAGGTTTCGTTTGAAACTATATTGCGCGGGCTCAGGCGATCGCCGCGATCGCCCAGATCACGCCGATCAGCAACGGCACGCCGACGATGTCGAGCGCCAGCCCCGCCTTCAATATGCGCGGCAGCGCGATATGCCCGGTCGCCCAGGCAAGCGCGTTCGGGCCGGTGCCCGAGGGCAGCATGAAGCCCCAGCTCGCCGCCATCGCGACGGGCAGCGCGAGCAATATGGGGTCGGCGCCGGTCGCGGCGATCAGCGCCGCGAGCACGGGCATGATCCCGCTCGCGGTCGCGACATTGCTGGCGAATTCGGTGACGAGGATGGTGAGCGCGACGATGATCGCCGCGAGCAGGACGGTCGGCATGTCGCCGAGCGGCGCGAGGACCGCGCCCAGCCAGGCGGCCAGCCCGCTCGCGGTGATCGCGGCGGCGAGCGCGAGACCGCCGCCGAACATCATGATGACGCCCCACGGCGCGCGGTCGGCCTCTTTCCAGACGAGCAGCGGACGGCCGGTGCCGTCGGGCAGGATGAAGAGCAGGAGGCTGCCCGCCACCGCGATCGTGCCGTCGGTCAGCGCACCCCTGGGCAGCAGCGGTTCGAGCCAGGGCTGGGCGATCCACGCGGCGAGCACGGCGAGGAAGATGGGCACGACGCGGCGCTCGGCGGTCGTCCAGATCGCCTGGTTGCCGAGCGCCGAGGCGGCGGCGCCGCCGTCGAAGGGATGGTCGGCGAGCCGCTGGACGCGCGCGACCGCGACCATCGCGACGGGCACCGACAGGATCACGACCGGCACGCCATAAATCGCCCAGTCGAGGAAGGCGATGCGAAGGCCCAGCGCCTTTTCGATCAGTCCCGCGGCGATCGCGTTGGTCGGACTGCCGACGAGCGTGCCGAGCCCGCCGAGCGAGGCGGCGAAGGCGATGCCCATCATCACCGCGCCCGCAAAGCCGTTCGTCTCGCCCTCCCGCACCCCGCCCGCGCGCACGACGGCGAGCGCGATCGGGATCATGATGAGCGTTGTCGAGGTGTTTGATATGAACATGCTGAGCAGCGCGGTCGCCGCCATGAAGGCGAAGAGCAGCCCCGATGCGGTCTGCGGCGCGCGCTTGAGCAGCGCGAGCGCGAGCCGCCGGTGCAGCCCGACGCGCTCGATCGCGAGCGCAAGGAAAGCGCCGCCGAGGATCAGGAAGAGGATCGGCGAATAATATTCCTTGGCGATGGCATTGGCGTCCATCACCCCGAAGGCGGGGACGGTGAGGAAGGGAAGCAGCGCGGTGACGGTGAGCGGCAGCGCCTCGGTCATCCACCAGATCGCCATCAAGACGGTGAGGGCGGCCACGCGCCAGGCGGTGAGTTCCATGCCGGCCGGGGCAGGGAGGAGGAGCATGGTGCAAAAGACGACGAAGCCGCCGATCAGGCCCAACCAGCGCGTGCGCGTCATCCTTCCCCCTTCTTCCGTCCCTGTCACCCCGTCATCCCGGCGAAGGCCGGGATCTCGCCGGTGCGTCATGTTGCGACCACGAGATCCCGGCCTCCGCCGGGATGACGGGATGAGTGTGTGCTACCTCAGTCCGATCACCGACAATTGGCGGCCATAGCTGTTTTCGCCTTTGTGGCACGCGCGACGATAGCTGAAATAATCCTGGGGCAAGGCATAGGTGTCCTGCCCGCCGATGGCAATTCGCGTCACCCCGGCGGCGGCAAGCCGCGCAGCGACATAGGCGGCGATGTCGAGCATCGCGTGGCCGGGCTTGCCCGCCGCGAAAAAGCGTTCGTTCGCGGGATCGTCGGCGACGAAGCGGTCCACAAAACCATCGTCGACCTCATAGGAAGCGCGGCCGATGCACGGGCCGATCGCGGCGGCGATGTTGGCGCGTCGGGCGCCAAGGCTCTCCATCGCATCGAGCGTTGCGTCGGTGACGCCCGCGAGCGCGCCCTTCCACCCCGCGTGCGCCGCGCCGACGACCGCGGCCTCACGGTCGGCGAACAGCACGGGTACGCAATCGGCGGTCAAGATGCCAAGCAGGATGCGGGGCGTGCGCGTCGCCATCGCATCGGCCTCGGGGCGAGCGGCGAGGTCGGTGCTTTCATCGACGATGACGCAGCGGTCGCCATGGACCTGATAGAGTCCGATGAGCGGCGCGCCGGGAAGCACGGCTTCGGCAACGCGCCGCCGGTTCTCGGCGATCCGCGCCGGATCGTCGCCCGACCCCAGACCGCAGTTGAGCGAGGCGAGGTCGCCCGCCGACACCCCGCCGCGGCGCCCGAAAAAGCCGTGCGCGACGCCGTCCAGCGTCGGCGCGGTGACGAAAGGCGCGCTCACAGGTCGAGCCGGAAAAAGCGGTCTTCGTCGATATGATTGCCGACGCGAAAGGCGTTGCGGCCGACATCGACGAAGCCATAGCGGCGGTAAAAGGCCTGCGCGCGGTCGTTGTCGACAAAGACCGACAGATAGAGGATCGACGCGCGCGCCCGTGCCCAGGCGATACCCCAGTCCATCAACGCCGCGGCGACGCCGGTGCCCTTCGCGGCTTCGGCGACGTAGAGCTGGTGAAGTTCGACGGCGTCGTCGGTCGGCTGGTCCGGCGGCAGGTCGAAATCGACCGGCCCCATCTTGATGAAGCCGAGGATCGTGCCGGGCTCGCCGCGCACCAGCGCGATGGCATAGTCGGGGTTCGCGATCTGGGCGCGCAGCTGTGCGGGCGGATTCCAGTCGGCGAGGAAGGCCGCGAGGTCGGCGGGGTCGTAAAGATGCCCGAACGTATGCTTGAACGACGCTTCGGCAAAGGCGCTGATCGCTTCGGCGTCGGCGGGTTCGGCGAACTGGATGGCGGTCATGCGGGAACTCCTGTGAAACCGGCAGGCGCGGGCCAGTTCGGTGCGGCGAAGGCGATCGCCTTGAACAGATCGCCCATCGCGTCCGCTTCCACCAGCCGGTCGCGCTGGCCCTGCAATTCGTCGGCGCGTGCGGGTGCGGCGGCGGCAAGCGACGCCAGCCGTGCGTCGATGCCCATGCGGCGCAGCCACGCGCCCTGCGGCACCGGGCCGGACACCGCGACGCCGCCCGCCCGCGCGGCGTCGGCCAGCGCGGTGAAATCGACATGCGCGGTAAGGTCGACGTCTCCCGGATCGGCGAAGGGGTCGGCGAAGCGGTGCGCCTTCACCGCCTGCAATGTGTCGCCCGCGGCGGGGCCGCAATAGCCATAGTCGACCGCCAGCATCGCGCCGCCCTGCCGCGACAGGTGAAAGGCGCAGCGCTGCATGATCGCGGCGGCGACGGGCATGGTTTCGACGATCGCGCCTTCGGCTTCGCCGCGCAGCGCCGCCGGGATCGCTTCGTCGGCGGGGATGTCGCCCGCGACCGGAACGCGACTCCCCTCGCGGCGCTCGACCATCCGCTCGCGCCAGCCGTCCGCGGTGTGGACATATTGGTGGATCGGCAGCGCGTCGAAAAACTCGTTGGCGACGATCAGCAGCGGCGCGTCGTCCGGCAGCGCGTCGACCTCGTCATGGTGCTGGGCGGCGGGCAGGCGCGCCAGCTGCGCCGCGCGCAGCGCCGGGCTGGTTTCGACGAGATGGATGCCGAGGGGTTCGCAGCCGAAGCGCGCCATCGTCCGCAGCGCATCGACGGCGAGAGTGCCGCGACCGGGGCCAAGCTCGACATAGCGAAAGGCGGGGCGGCCCGCGCGCGTCCACAGGTCGGCGATCCAGACGCCGACCATCTCGCCGAACATCTGACTGATTTCGGGCGCGGTGGTGAAATCGCCCGCGGCGCCGAGCGGATCGCGCGTCGCATAATAATGCGCGTTCGCCGCCGCCATATAATCGGCGACTGTCACCGGGCGCGCCGCCGCGATCTGGCTTATCAGTTCGTCGGGGGCGGGAGGTCCGTCACGCAACGGCATCGGGTCCGGCGATCGGCTCGACGCGCTGACGGCGCGCTTTCGCGGTCGCGACGAGCCAGACGCCCGCGAGCAGCATCGGGAGGGTCAGCGTCTGCCCCATCGTCAGCCCCCACGACAAGGTGCCGAGCTGGACGTCGGGTTCGCGCACGAACTCGACCGCAAAGCGGCTGAGGCCATAGATGATCGCCGCCATGCCGAACAGGAAACCCGGCTTGTAGCGCGCGTCGGTGCGCCAGAAGAAGAAGGCGAGGACCGCCATCATCAACAGGCCCTCGAGCCCGGCCTCGTAAAGCTGGCTGGGGTGGCGGGGGTCCATCGTGCCGCTGTCCGGAAAGATGATCGCCCACGGCACGGTGGTGGCGCGGCCCCACAGCTCGCCGTTCACGAAATTGGCGAGGCGGCCAAAGAAGAGCCCGAAGGGGACAACGCACGCGATATAATCGCAAAAGCGCAGGAAGCTGAGCCTGTCCTTGCGCGTCACATACCAGATCGCCACCAGCACGCCGACCACGCCGCCGTGCAGCGACATGCCGCCGTCCCACAGTTTGAAGATCGCCAGCGGATCGCCGATATAGGCGCCAAGGTTATAGAAGAGCACATAGCCGAGCCGTCCGCCGACGATGATTCCGAGCATGGCATAGAAGATCATGTCGTCGGCATGGCGTCGCGCCATCGGCGCGCCGGGCTGCGCGATCAGCTTCAGCAGATACCAGTAACCGACGAAAATCCCGGCCAGATAGGCGAGCGCATACCAGCGGATCGGCAGGCCGAAGACGCTGAACGCGATCTCGCTGTTGGGGCCCATCAGCTCCTCGAAGTTCACATATTGCGTTGCTTCGGCTAAGGTTGCAAAAAGAAACATATAGTCGCGCGATCCTTCCCCAGGAGAGGCCTCCCCATAAGGGGTAAGGCGAGCGAGACCAAGAGGAGAGATATACGATGCCATCAGCGCTCGATTTGCGCCTGGAAGCCGCCTATAATCTGATCACCGGACCGGGCGGACCGATCCAGGTCGGGTCCGTCGAACGCTTTGGCCGCCAGCTGCCCTTCATCACCAATGCGCCGACCAACCTTGCCGACTATGTCGCCTATTTCGCGATGCAGCATGGCGATGCGACCTTCCTCGTCGAAGGCGACGAGCGGCTGTCGTTCAAACAGGTCTATATGGCGGCGCGGCAGGTCGCGGCGGGGCTGGTCGAGGGATTCGGCGTCGAGCGCGGCGATCGCGTGGGCCTCGCGATGCGCAACGCCAATGCCTGGTGCGTCACCTATATCGGCATATTGCTGGCGGGCGGCTGCGCGACGCTGCTCAATGGCTGGTGGCAGGGCGGCGAGCTCGCCGCCGGGATCAGGGACAGCGAAGCCAGGCTCGTTATCGCCGACCCGCAGCGCGCGGCGCGGCTTGCCGAACCGGGCCTCGATCATGGCGCCGAGGTGGTGACGCTCGACATCGCCCGGCCGATCGACGAGGCCATCGCTCCCCTGGCGTCGAAGGGAAGCGCCGAAACGGTGCTGCCGACGCTCACCGGCCAGGATCTCGCGACGATCCTCTTCACCTCGGGATCGACCGGCCAGTCGAAGGGCGCCTATTCGCGCCACGAGGCGGTATGCCAAGCGATCTTCAACTATGTCACGCAGACCGCGAGCATCGTGCATCTGCTGACCGAGGACGGGCAGATGTCGGACATCCAGCCCGCGACCCTCATCTGCACGCCCTTGTTCCACGTCACCGCCGAAATCCCGGTGTTCCTGCAAAGCTTCGCGCTCGGTCGCAAGCTTGTCCTGATGCCGAAATGGAATGCCGAGGAGGCGATGCGGCTGATCCAGGATGAGCAGGTCAATTATTTCGTCGGCGTGCCGCTGATGAGCTATGAAATCCTCACGCATCCGAACCGCAAGAATTACGATTTGTCGACGTGCAAAAGCTATGCCGGCGGCGGCGCGCCGCGCCCGCCCGAACATGTGAAGCGGCTGGCGACCGAAATGGGCGAGGCCAAGCCCTTGCTCGGCTATGGCCTTACCGAAACCAACGCCGTCGGCTGCGGCATCATCAACGAAAATTACGTCGCCAAGCCGCTGTCGACCGGCCCGGCGTCGAAGCCGCTGGTCGATCTGGCAATTCTCGACGACAATGGCGAACCGGTGCCGCAGGGCGGCGTCGGCGAGGTGTGCATCCGCTCGGTGTGCAACTTTGAAGGCTATTGGAACAATGCGGCGGCGACCAGGGCGGCCTTTTTCGACAATGGCTATTTCCGCTCGGGCGACCTCGGCTATCTCGACGAGGACGGATACCTCTTCATCGTCGACCGCAAGAAGGACATCATCATCCGCGGCGGCGAAAATATCAGCTGCCAGGAGGTCGAGGCGGCGATCTACGAACATCCCGAAACGAACGAATGCGCCGTCTTCGGGCTTCCCGACGAGCGGCTGGGCGAAGTCGTCGGCGCGGTGATCTGGATGAAGCCGGAGAGCCAGGTCACCGCCGACGACATGAGCGCCTTCCTCAGCGCGCGGCTCGCGCCCTATAAGGTGCCGTGCAGGATCTGGATGTCGAACGAGGCGCTGCCCAAGCTCGGCAGCGAAAAGATCGACAAGGTCAGCCTGCGGAACCAGTATCGCGAAACCTATGCGGCGGAGGTCGCCGCGTAACCGAACCCCATGAAGGAGCGAACCGGGACCATGGCCGAGGCTGAAACTCCCATCGCTCCTTCGGGAACCGCCTCGCCGCCAACGCGCGTCTATCGCCACCGGCTGCCCGTGCGCATCTGGCACTGGGTCAATGCCGTCACCTTGCTTGTCCTGCTGATGAGCGGGCTGATGATCTTCAACGCGCACCCGCGGCTATACTGGGGGCAATATGGCGCGAACGCCGATTATGCCTGGTTCGCGATCGGATCGACGCCTGACACCGGCTATGTGCGCATCGGCGCCGCGCGGGTCGAGACCACCGGCGTCCTCGGCCGCTGGACCGATGCTGAGGGCGTGGAGAAGACCTGGGCCTTTCCCGGCTGGGCGACGATCCCGACCAGCTACAGCCTCGCCGACGGGCGGCGCTGGCATCTGCTGTTCGCGTGGGTGCTGGCGATCAGCCTGACGCTCTACATGCTGTGGACCGCGATCGGCGGGCATCTGAAAAAGGATTTGCACGTCCGCCGCGACGAATGGTCGCCGCGCCATATCTGGCACGACATCAGGGATCATGCCCGGCTGCGCTTCCCGACCGGGGAGGCGGCGGCGCGCTATAATATCCTCCAGAAACTCAGCTATATCGGGGTGATCTTCATCCTGCTGCCGCTGATGATCGCGACCGGGCTGACCATGTCGCCGGGGATCAACGCCGCGGCGCCGTGGCTGCTCGATCTGTTCGGCGGGCGCCAGTCGGCGCGTTCGATCCACTTCATCGGCGCCTGGGCGCTCGTGGCCTTTTTCCTCGTCCATATCGTCATGGTGCTGCTCGCGGGGCCGGTGAACGAAGTTCGCTCGATGGTGACTGGCTGGTTCCGCCTGCCGGTGGAGAAGGCAGAAAGCGAATGAGCATATATTTGCACTCCCTCGCCATCCCGGACTTGATCCGGGGTCCACTGCCGGCCTCGAAGTCATGGACCCCGGATCAAGTCCGGGGTGACGAAGGAGATAAAATCCCGATGCCGCGCCGCGAACTGATCGTCCGCGCCGGCGGGCTTGCCGCGACGCTGCCGCTGCTCGGCGCGTGCGATGCGATCAACGGCGCGCCCGCGGTGCGCAAGATATTGTCGATGGGCGAGGAGATGAACCGCGCGAGCCAGCGCGCGCTGATCGACCGTGATGCGCTCGCGCGCGAGTTCACCCGCGCCGACCTGTCGCCCGTCTTTCGCTCGAACGGCACGCGTCTGCCGCCGGGCGCAGCCTATGCCGCGCACGCCGCCACAGGCTTCGCCGACTGGCGCGTCGCCGTGACGGGGCTCGTCGCGCGGCCGCTGTCGCTGTCGCTGGCCGACATTCGCGCGATGCCGCAGCGCACGCAGATCACGCGCCACGACTGCGTCGAGGGGTGGAGCGCGATCGGCGAATGGACGGGGCCGCAGCTTCGCCGCATCCTCGCCGCGGCGGGGGTGAAGGATCGCGCGCGCTATATCGTCTTTCGCTGCGCCGACCGGCTTGGCGATGCGCTCTATTATGAAAGCTGCGACATGGTCGATGCGCTGCATCCGCAGACGATCCTCGCCTGGGCGCTCAACCGCGAAATCCTGCCGATCGCCAATGGCGCGCCGCTGCGCCTGCGGCTCGAACGCCAGCTCGGCTACAAGCACGCCAAATATGTCACGGCGATCGAGGCGGTCGACAGCTTGGGCGAGATCGGCGCGGGCAGGGGCGGCTATTGGGAAGACCGCATCGATTATGAATGGTATGCCGGCATCTGACCGCAACCATTTGCGGTCCAGAATGTTTGCTTCGTAAAATGTCGATCCTGCGTCCGTTTCTCTCCCGCATCGTTCGCAAGGGGCGCCTGACCGTCGTTGCGCCCGACGGCGCGCGCGAGACGTTCGGCGAACCCGCGCCCGGCTTTCCCGACGTCACCGTCCGCTTCACCAGCCGCCGCGGAATGCGGCGTATCCTGCTCGACCCGCGGCTCGGCGCGGGCGAGGCGTTCATGGACGGCGAGATGGAGCTGATCCAGGGCGACATCATGGACCTCGTCACCCTCATTCGCATGAACACGCCATGGGATCGCGGCGCAAGGCTCAAGGACAAGACATGGCTCGGCCGCCGCGCCGACTGGCTGAAGACGCGGCTCGGTTCGATCAACCGCCAGCGCCAGTCGCGCGCCAACGTCAGGCATCATTACGACATCGGCAACGAGCTTTACCGCCTCTTCCTCGACGACGACATGCAATATAGCTGCGCCTGGTGGTCGCGGCCCGACATGACGCTGGAGGAGGCGCAGGCGGCGAAAAAGGCGCATATCGCCGCAAAACTCGCGCTCGCGCCGGGGCAGCGCATTCTCGACATCGGCTGCGGCTGGGGCGGGATGGCGATCACCCTGGCGAAGCTCGAAGCGGTCGAGGTGCTCGGCATCACCCTGTCCGAAGAACAGCTGAGGCTGGCCCGCGAACGCGCCGCGGCGGCGGGGGTCGCCGACCGCGTGACGTTCGAGCTGATCGACTATCGCGACCTGGCCGCGCGCGATGCGGGGCGGTTCGACCGCATCGTCTCGGTCGGCATGTTCGAGCATGTCGGCGCCGCCAATTTCGAGGCCTTTTTCCGCGCCGCCGCCAATCTGATGACCGCCGACGGGGTGATGCTGCTCCACACGATCGGGCGCTTCGGGCGGCCGGGCGCGACCGACGCCTTCACGCGCAAATATATCTTCCCCGGCGGCTATATCCCGGCCTTGAGCGAGACATTGGCGGCGAGCGAAAAGAGCCGACTGATCGCCACCGACATCGAAACGCTGCGGCTGCATTATGCGCTGACCTTACGCCAATGGTATGCGCGCACGCTGGCGCACGAGGGCGAAATCAAGCGCATGATGGGCGACCGCTTCTTTCGCATGTGGTGCTTCTATCTCGCCGGCGCGACCGCGGCGTTCGAGAGCGGCGGGATGGGCAATTACCAGATCCAGTTCGCGCGCAGCCGCCACGCGCTGCCGCTGACGCGCGATTATATGGCGGCGGCCGAAGCCGAGTATCTTCGCCTCGTTTCCTGATCGTCTTTCCGGCCTTCGCGCGGATGACGGGTTAAACGGGATAGAGCTTGTTCATGCTGTCCCAGCTCAGCGCGACAAGTTGCTCCAGAACGCCAAGGTCCACATCGGCCAGCTTGTTGATATAAAGGCACGACTTGCCCGTCTTGTGCTTGCCGAGCCGCGCGAACAGCGCGTCGGCTTCGGCTTGCCGGTCGCAATACCGGCCCATCAGATAGACGGTCATCGCCGCCTTGCGCGGGCTGAAACCCGCACGGCACATCGTTCCCGACCGGCCGCTGTCATAGCGATAGTCATAGCTGCCATAGCCGATGATCGACGGTCCCCACATCTTCGGATCGAGGCCGGTGACGCGGCGGTGGATCGCATCGACCACCGCCGCTTCCTCGCGCCGCCGTGCATCCGGCACCGCGGCGATGAAGTCCGCGACCGATGCCGCGGTCGCCTGTGTTTTCAGTTCGGCTTTCGCCATCCGCTCCTCCTTGCCGGGACGCGCGGTCCTTACCGGCGCGTGCCGCCCTTCAGTTCGGCGGACAGCGCGGGTGCGGGCCAGATCACGTCGAGCGCCTGCTGGATCGCCGCGGTCGACACCGCGACGGTCCGGTTCAATGTGCCGTCATAGCCGAAATTGCCGCCAAGCGAATGGATATTGCCGTCGAAGGCGGTGCCGATCACGCTGCCGTCGCGCGCGATCACCGGCGACCCGGAATTGCCGCCGATGATGTCGTTCGTCGTCACGAAATCATAGACGCCATTTTTGTCGATCCGGCTTTCGGCCGTCACGAATCCCTCGGCGAGCTTGTAGGGAAGCTGGCCCGTCGCGCGGTCATAGGTGCCGCCGATTCGCGTCATTGCGGGCACCGGCTTGCCGCGTTCGGTCCACCCCTTCACCTGGCCATAGGACAGGCGCAGCGTGAAGGTCGCATCGGGATAGAGCGCGTCGCCATAGGCGGCGAAACGCGCCTTGGCGAGCCGCGCCTGCGCCGCGGTGACCGGCGCGTCATAGTCGCGGTCGAACGCCGTCTTGATCGCGCGCGAGCGCGGATCGAGCTGCGCGAAGAAGCGGATCATCGGATCGTCCGACGCCGTGATCGCCGCCGCGCCGCCGTCCCACAACTGCTTGCGATAGGCGGGATCGGCGAGCCTGGTGCCCGTCACCAGCCGCTCGGCCAGCGCCTCGGGGCTTTCCTTGCCGAGCAGCGCCTGGATGTCTTCATTGTCGGTGCCCAGATATTCGCGCGCCTTGCTCGCCCAGAATCCGACCGCCAGCTCCTCCAGCCAGGGATAGGTCGGCACCGGATCGGTCAGCCGCTTTTCGGTGAGCGGCAGCGCCGAATCGGTGAAACCGGGCAGGCGCTCGCTGTTCGGCTTCGCCCGCTCCGCGGCGGCGCGCACGAGCGTCTGCGCATAACCCGCGAGCGTCGAGAAGCTCGCCGGGCCGCGTTCGAGGAATACGCTGTCGAGATAGGTGTCGCGCCGCTTCGCCGTCGCGGCGTCGATCGCCGCCCAGGGGTCGCCGATTTCGGCATTGCCCTTCACCTTTTCGCGCAGCGCGGCTTCGTCGGCCGCCATCTTGGCGGTGAAGGCGGGGTCGTTCAATGCGCGAAACTGGCCCGACAGCGCCTTGAAACTATTTTCGATCCCGAACAGCTCGTCGGCGCCCTCGCGCGCCTTTTCGGGGCTTTCCTCCATCTTGGCGATGAGCCGCCCGCGATATTCGGAGAGCAGGAGCAGGGTGAGCGGCAGGCGTTCGGTGCGCTGAAAGGCGCGCTGCGTTTCGGTGAGCAGCCGCTGGGTCGATCCGGGGTTGCCGACGACGAAGGTGATCTCGCCCTCCTGCGGCGCGCGCGGGTTCCATTTGAGGTGCGCCGGGGTCGCGGCCGGCTTGCCATTTTCATAGGCGCGCAGGAAAGCGGCATCCATCGCATAGCGCGGGAAGTTGAAATTGTCGGGGTCGCCGCCGAAGAAAGCCGCCTGGAACTCGGGCGCCCAGGCGATGCGGACGTCGCTGTATTTGCGGTATTTATAAAGCTTGTACTGGCCGCCGCCGAACAGCGTGACGACCTGGCAGCGCGTTTTTTCGCGGTCGGTGCATTCGGCGGCCTCGATCTCCGCGATCCGCGCGTCGCGCGCCTTGACCAGCGCTTCGCCGTTCAGGCTGCCAATCGCCTTGGAAATCTCGCCGGTGACGTCGGTGATCGAGGTGACGACTTCGGCCTGCTGGCCGGGGCATTTGAGCTCGCGCGCGCGGTCGGCGGCGTTGAAGCCGCCCGCGACCAGGTCGTTATCGGCGCTCGACAGATTTTGCAGGCAGCCGACGACGCAATGATGATTGGTGAGGATCAGCCCCTCGCTCGACACAAAGGACGCCGAACAGCCCCCGGTCAGCCGCACCGCCGACGCGCGCGTATGGTCGAGCCATTTCTGGTCGGGCGCCCAGCCATAGGCCGCCTTGATCGCGTCGGTCGGCACCGCGTCGAAGGTCCACATGCCCTCCTCGGCCGCGGCGGGTGTGGAAATGGCAAAGGCGGTCGCGGCGGCGGAAGCGAAAGCAAGGGTCAGGCGCATGAAACTCCCCATTGATGAGATTTAGTATCGTTTGACACTAACGAGGGCGGAGCTGAGCGCCAAGCCATATGTGGCGGGCAGGGGTGATCAATCGGGCAATTTCCAGCGAAGCCGGTTAAGGTAATAGCCGGTCACCGTTTCGCCATCCGCACCGCGCGCCGGCGCGAATTTCGCGCGCTGCCGCAACAGAGAACATGTCCGCTGATCGAGTTCCTGATGTCCGCTTGACCGCACGATGCGGCAATCAACGATGGCGCCGTCCGGCCCGACGGTCAACAGGAAGTCGACTTCCCCTTCCATTCGGGCCCGGCGTGCTGCGGGCGGATAGTCGTCGCTGGTCGCCCACATGCCCGGAAAATTGGCAGGCTTGGGCGCGGCATGAATCGCGCGCATGGCCGCAACATCCATCCCCAACACAGCGAGCGTCGCATCCTGACATCGGGCAAACTGGCGAAAGGCCTCGCCCGCGCCAGTCCAATGCAGTTCGAGGGTCAGACTTCCGTTGGAAATGCGAAACGTCTGATCTTCCGACACCATGCCGGGAAGATAAAAATCATGCGAATACCAATGGAGGAAGCGTTCATTGCGGCCCGGCACACGGCCAGCTTGCGCATCGAAATCTCCAGTCATATCCTGTCCGGCGAGTGTTAGCTCGACCTTGCCCGACCGGCCCTTATCCAAAGCTGTCAGGCTGGCCAGCGTCGTTTGATACGTCGCGAGCGAGAAGCCTGACCGGAACTGGAGAAGAATCGTCTCCTCGCCGAGAACAAAGCTGCGCGAGAGCGTACAGTATTCGGGTTGTTGATGGAGATTTGTTGGCCCCGATGGTTGCCAGACTTTCGCCGCTGGGGTGGCAGCGGCGGGCGCCGCAAACAAGCAAGCCGCTAACAGCGGCGGGACCAATCCCGGTAGGTAAGGAGCTCGCATTGCGGCAGTTTCCGTAAGATTGGCTGTGCGTCAAGCCTTTGGCTTTGAACGACTTGCCTTGAGGCGCTGCCAAGTCGCCGGAAACGAGTGCTTCGTTCCGCAGCCATGGCTGTGATTTCTCTTCGCGAGCAGGCGTTGCGTCGTGGGGGAAGGACTGCTAGCCGCGCCCGCGTCAATCCCTACGTTCAAGGTGCAGCCATGTCCGATTCCATCAAGCGCGTCGTCCTCGCCTATTCGGGCGGTCTCGACACCAGCGTCATCCTGAAATGGCTGCAGGTCACCTATGGCTGCGAGGTCGTGACCTTCACCGCCGACCTGGGGCAGGGCGAAGAGCTGGAGCCCGCGCGCGCCAAGGCCGAGCTGATGGGGATCAAGCCCGAGCATATCTATATCGACGACCTGCGCGAGGAGTTCGTCCGCGACTTCGTCTTTCCGATGATGCGCGCCAATGCGCGTTATGAGGGCGATTACCTCCTTGGCACCTCCATCGCGCGTCCGCTCATCTCGAAGCGGCTGGTCGAGATTGCGAAGGAAACCGGCGCCGACGCGGTGGCGCACGGTGCGACGGGCAAGGGCAACGACCAGGTGCGTTTCGAGCTTTCGGCCTATGCGCTCAACCCCGACATCAAGGTCATTGCGCCGTGGCGCGAATGGGATCTGACCAGCCGCACCGCGCTCATTGACTTTGCCGAAAAGAACCAGATTCCGGTGCCGAAGGACAAGCGCGGCGAAAGCCCGTTCAGCACCGACGCCAACCTGCTCCACACCTCGTCGGAGGGCAAGGTGCTCGAGGATCCGTGGGAAGAAACCCCGGACTATGTCTATTCGCGCACGGTGAACCCGGAGGATGCGCCCGACACCCCCGAATATATCACGATCGATTTCGAGCGCGGCGACGGCGTCGCGCTGAACGGACAGGCGATGTCGCCCGCGACGCTGCTGGCGGCATTGAACGATCTTGGCCGCAAGCATGGCATCGGCCGCCTCGACCTCGTCGAAAACCGCTTCGTCGGCATGAAGTCGCGCGGCATGTACGAGACGCCGGGCGGCGAGATTTATGCTCGAGCTCATAGGGGAATCGAAAGCATCACGCTCGACCGCGGGGCCGCGCACCTGAAAGACGAGCTGATGCCCAAATATGCCGAGCTCATCTACAACGGCTTCTGGTTCGCGCCCGAGCGCGCGATGTTGCAGGCGGCGATCGACCACAGCCAGACGAATGTCACCGGCACGGTGCGGCTGAAGCTCTACAAGGGCAATGCAAGTGTCGTCGGCCGCAAGTCGCCGTTCAGCCTCTACAGCGAGCGCCATGTGACCTTCGAGGATGATGCCGGCGCCTATGACCAGAAGGACGCGGCCGGCTTCATCAAGCTCAACGCGCTGCGGCTGAAACTGCTCGCGAAACAGGGCGGGTAGGGGCGCGCGGCAGAGGTCATTCGGTTCGGCGCGTCCGGCCTTCAAAACGGTGACGGAACGCAGCGGCTGAACGCCGCGTTGAGTGTAGGCGGGGCTGACACCGTCACGCCGCATCGTTATCGGTACCCGAACCAAATATAAGATAATATAAAGGAAATATCGGAGGGGCGGTCCTGTTGCAGGTGATGTCCCATGTCCGAAAACCAGGCCCCGGGAAATGATGATAATGACTGGCGGCCATGCTATGTCGTCTTTCCGCGCCGGGTGCTGATCGCCGATGGCTATGGCGTCCAGCGACGCTGGATCAGCCCTGGCCGTTACCTGACCCGGCGTTCGCGCTCGCTTGGCAAGATGCTCTACCGCTTCGACGGTGGGTGACGGCGCCAAATCATCTCAAACCACGATGAAGTTTGACGAAAGGAAGCGTTAGCAAGCGGCATCGTCCTGCGCTAAGGCGCGGCGCATGACTGCGACCCGCTTCTTTTCGGACAATGCCGCCACCGTCCATCCCGCCGTGATGGACGCGCTCGTTGCCGCCAACCATGTCGACACCGCCTATGACGGCGACGCGCTCAGCCAGTCGCTCGATGCGGCCTTTTCCGACCTGTTTGAAACCGACTGCGAGGTTGTCTGGGTGTCGACCGGAACCGCGGCGAACAGTATCATCCTCGCGCATTTCGTGCGGCCGTGGCAGGGGATTCTCTGTTACGAGGAAGCGCATATCGAGGTCGATGAATGCGGCGCGCCGACCTTTTATTCGGGCGGTGCGACGCTGATGCCGCTCCCCGGCCGCGGCGCGAAAATCGACACGGCGGCGCTGAAGGCGCGGATCGCGGGCATCCGCCAGGACGTGCATCAGGTTCAGCCCGCCGCGGTCAGCATCACCAACGCAACCGAATATGGCCTGGCGTGGCGGCCGCAGGAAATAGGGGAGATCAGCGAGATCGCCAAGCGCAAGGGGTTGAAACTGCACATGGACGGCGCGCGCTTCGCCAATGCCGTCGCCTTCCTCGGCTGCGCGCCCGCCGACGTGACATGGCGCGCCGGGGTCGATGCGCTGTCGTTCGGTTTTACCAAGAATGGCGCGATGATGGCCGAAGCGATCGTCTTTTTCGGCGGCAGCGGCGGCGCGGGGGTGCGCGAACTCAAGAAGCGCGGCGGGCATCTGCTGAGCAAGGGGCGCTTCGTCGCGGCGCAGATTCGCGCGATGCTGAAGGACGATCTGTGGCTCGCCAATGCGCGCGCCGCCAATGCGGGCGCGGCGAAACTGGCCGCCGCATGCGGCAGCCGCCTCCTGTATCCGGTCGAGGCCAACGAACTGTTCGTGCGCCTGACCGCCGACGAGGCGGCGCGGCTGCGCGGCGCGGGGTTCGACTTTTATGACTGGGGCGAGGGCGCGGCGCGCCTTGTCGTCAGCTGGGATCAGGACGCCGAAGCGGTGGCGCCGCTCGCCGCCGCGATCGGTGCGCTATGAGCGCCGCGCCGACGACGCTGCTCAGCCCGCGCGTCCTGTTGCCCTTCCTTCTGGTGACGCTGATCTGGGGGTCGACGTGGATCGTCATCAAGGGACAGCTCGGCGTCGTGCCGCCCAGCTGGTCGGTGACCTATCGCTTCGCCATCGCCGCCGCGGCGATGTTCGCCTTTGCGCTCATCCGCGGCGAGCGGCTGCGGCTCGACAAGCGCGCGATGCTCTTCGCCGCGGCACTTGGGGTCGCGCAATTCGCCCTGAACTTCAACTTCGTCTACCGGGCGGAGCAGCATATCACGTCGGGCCTTGTCGCGGTGCTGTTCGCGCTGCTGATCGTTCCCAATACGTTGATGGGACGCGCTTTCCTCAAGACACCGCTGGAGGGGCGCTTTCTGCTCGGCGCGGGGATCGCGATCGTCGGCGTGGGCCTGATGATCCTGCACGAATATCGCGCCGCGGCGCTGGGCGCGGGCGAGGTGCTGCTCGGCACCGCGCTGACGCTCGCTGGCGTGATGAGCGCCTCGATCGCCAATGTCATGCAGGGCACCGCGATCGCGCGCGCGCAATCAATGGTCGTGATGATCGGCTGGGCGATGCTGTTCGGCGCGCTCGCCGACGGCGCCTATGCGTGGATCACCACCGGCCCGCCGGTGGTCGAGCCGACGGCGGTGTATCTGGGCGGCGTTCTCTATCTGGGCGTCGTCGCCAGCGCCGTGACCTTCCCCCTCTACTTCAACGTCATCCGTGCGGTCGGGCCGGGGCAGGCGGCGTGGTCGAGCGTGCTCATCCCGATCATCGCGATGGGCTTTTCGACGGCGTTCGAGGATTATCGCTGGGCGATGCTGTCGGTCGCGGGCGGTATCGTCGCGCTGATCGGGCTGGTGATCGCGGTCGCCAGGCGTCCCGAGCGTCCGTCGGTCAGCGGCAATATGGTCTCCTTGCCGGTCGATTCCGACGGTTGATCGAAAGCCGTTGCGACGGCATCGGGGCAAGCGCTAAAGCGCTGCCATGATACGCAAATTGTTCCCATTCGCCGTCGCGATGACCCTTGCCCAGCCTGCCCATGCACAGGAATCCTGTCAGGCGGGCGCCTATCGCAGCGCCGATGGCGACTTTGTCGCGTTGGCGGAATCGACGATCAACCCGGCAGGCGGGCTGCGCTATCTGTTCCGCGATGGGCGCCGCGGATCGACGGGCGACGCCGAAGCGCCGCTCGATTGCACGCCCGACGGCGTGCGAATCGGTCAGGGCGCCGGGGCGAAGACGTGGGCGCGCGTCGCTTTCCGTGAAACCCCTGCCACCTTCCACAGCGCCGGAAGCGCGCTGGCGGGCATGTTGATCGAACCGCCCGGCGCCGATCCGGGGCGGCCGCTGGTGGTGATGGTCCACGGCTCCGAACGCACATCGCCGATCGGCGGCATCTATGGCTATGCGATGGCGGCGCAGGGCCTGTCGGTGTTCGTTTACGACAAGCGCGGCACCGGCAAGTCGGAGGGCGAATATACGCAGAATTTCGAGCTGCTCGCGAGCGATGCCGCCGCCGCGCTCCGGCAGGCGCGCGCGATGCTGCCCGGACATAGCGGGCGCGCGGGCTTTTTCGGCGGCAGCCAGGGCGGCTGGGTCGCCCCGCTCGCCGCGACGCTGACTCCCGCCGATTTTGTCGCGGTCGGTTTCGGCCTTGTCGCCTCGCCGATCGAGGAAGATCGCGAGCAGATGATTTCCGAAGTGCGCGCGGCGGGGCTGGGCAAGGACGCTGAAACGCTTGTGAACAAGCTGTCGGCTGCGACGGCGAAGCTGCTGCTGTCATATTTCCGGGACGGCTATACCGAGCTGGACGCCGCGCGCGCCGCGCTCGCGGGCAAGCCCTGGGCCGCACAGATTCAGGGCGAGCACAGCGGGACGATCCTGCGGATGCCCGACGCCGAGCTGCGCCGGATCGGCCGCGCGCGCTTCGACAATCTCGAGCTGATCTGGGATTATGACGCGGTGGCGGCGCTCCGTCGGCTTCGCACGCCGCTCCTGTGGGTGCTCGCGGGCGAGGATCGCGAGGCGCCCATCGAAACGACGCGCGCCGCGCTGGCCGACTTGCAGGCCGCGGGGCAACCCATCGACGTCTATCTCTTCCCCGGCACCGACCATGGCATGATCGAGTTCACGACCGGCCCCGATGGCAAGCGGACCTACACGCGCATTGCCGACGGCTATCTGACGCTGCTCGGCGACTGGATGAAGGGTATGGCGCGTGGGCCTTATGGCCGCGCAGAGAGGCTGACGCCTACCCCGCGCTGATCCGTTCGATGTCGGCGCCGACGGCCTGGAGCTTTTCCTCCAGCCGCTCGTAGCCGCGGTCGAGATGATAGACCCGGTTGACCTCGGTTTGCCCCTCGGCGGCGAGGCCCGCGATGATGAGGCTCATCGACGCGCGCAGATCGGTCGCCATCACCGGCGCGCCGATCAGCCGGTCGACCCCGCGCACCACCGCGGTGCGGCCCTTGACCTGAATGTCGCAGCCCATGCGCGCGAGTTCGGGAACGTGCATATAGCGATTCTCGAAGATCGTCTCGGTGAACAGCGACGCGCCGGTGCCGAGCGTCGCCATCGCCATGAACTGCGCCTGCATGTCGGTCGCGAAGCCGGGGTAGGGCGCGGTCGACAGCGTGACCGGCTGCGCGCGGCCCGACATGGCGACGCGGAGGCCGCCCTTGGTGTCCTCGACGCTCGCGCCCGCTTCGCGCAGCGCCGCGAGCGTCGCTTCCATTTCGCTCGCCTTGGCGCCGACCAGCTCGACATCGCCCTGGGTGATCACCGCGGCGCAGGCATAGCTCCCCGCCTCGATCCGGTCGGCCATCACGCGATAGGTCGCGCCGTGGAGGCGATCGACGCCTTCGATCGTCAGCGTTTCGGTGCCGATGCCCTCGATATGCGCGCCCATCGCGACCAGGCAGTTGCACAGGTCGACGATCTCGGGCTCGCGCGCCGCATTTTCGAGCACGCACGTCCCCTTGGCCAGCACCGCCGCCATGACGGCATTTTCGGTCGCGCCGACCGACACGACGGGAAAGGTGAACTTGCCGCCCGCCAGCCGCCCGCCGGGGGCAACGGCCTTCACATAGCCCGAGGCGAGTTCGATCTCGGCGCCGAATGCTTCGAGCGCTTTCAGGTGCAGGTCGATGGGGCGGTTGCCGATCGCGCAGCCGCCGGGCAAGCTGACCGTCGCTTCGCCCGCGCGCGCGAGCAGCGGGCCGAGCACGAGGATCGAGGCGCGCATCTTGCGTACGATGTCATAGGGCGCGACGGTGGAGGTCAGCGTCGTCGCGCGCGCGGTCATCACGCGGCCGAAATCCTCGGGCCGCGAACCCTCGATCGTCGTCGAGCAACCAAGCTGGTTGAGCAGATGCCCGAAGCCGTCGACGTCGGCGAGCCGCGGCAGGTTGCGCAAGGTCAGCGGTTCGTCGGTGAGCAGCGCGCAGGGCAGCAACGTGAGCGCAGCGTTCTTGGCGCCGCTGATGGGAATACGGCCCTTGAGTCGCTGGCCGCCGCGAATGACGATTTGATCCATCGGGCGTCTTTAGCCGATGCGCGGGGGCGTGCAAGCCGGTGCGGTGGTCGGGGCGGTCAAGGCGATGTCCGGTTTCGGCCGATTGCGGACGCGGCGCTCCTCCCCCTGCGGGAGAGGATCGGCCGGAATCCACCCCGAAGCAGCCCCCGCCACGGCCCATTGTCAACCGAGCAAGGCCTCTTCAACCTGGCCCAGCCGGTCCTTGCCGAAAAACATTTCCTCGCCGACGAAGAAGGTCGGGATGCCGAACACGCCGCGCGCGACCGCGGCTTCGGTGTTGGCGGCGAGCTTTGCCTTGATGTCCGGCTCCTGCGTGCGCGCGAGCAGCGCGGGACCGTCGAAACCATTGGCCGAGAGGAAGGCCGCGATGACGTTGGCATCGTCCATCTTCAGCCCTTCCTCCCACATCGCCCGGTTCACCGCGTCGATATAGTCGTCGAGATTGCCTTCATCCTCGGCGACGATCGCGCCGCGCATGATCGTCAGCGTGTTCACGGGAAAATGCGGGTTGAGGCGAAAGCGTGTCAGGCGATGGTGCTCGATGAAACGCCGCATTTCGAGATTTTCATAGGCGAGCTTCGCGGGCGCGTCGGCATATTGCACCATCGGCGCCTTGTTGCCCGTCGCCTTGAAGATGCCGCCGAGCAGGCACGGTGTGATGAAAAGGTCGGCGCCGGTGCGGTCGAGCAGGTCGGGGAGCGCCTTCATCGCCAGATAGGCGTTGGGGCTGCCGAAATCGAAAATGAGTTCGAGGGCTCTGGTCACCATGTCTCTCCCCATGGACGAAGATCCAGCTCGTGCGTCCAGGCGCTTTTCGGCTGTTTGTGGAGCATCACATAATTGGCGGCGATCGCCGCCGGGTTCAGGATCAGATCCTGCGCCTTCGCATGGTCGAAATCGGGATGGCGGCCCTTGATGAAGTCGGTGTCGATCGCCCCGTCGATGACGATGTGCGCGACGTGGATGCCCCGCGGCCCCAGCTCGCGCGCCATCGACTGCGCGAGCATCCGGAGCGCGCCTTTGGCGCCCGAAAAGGCGGCATAGCCCGCTCCGCCGCGCAAGGATGCGGTCGCCCCGGTGAAGAGGATCGTGCCGCGGCCGCGCGGCGCCATGCGTTTGGCTGCTTCGCGGCCCATCAGGAAACCGCCGAGGCACGCCATCTCCCACACCTTTGTGTAAACGCGCAGCGTCGTTTCGGCGATCGGGAAATTGACGTTGGCGCCGATGTTGAACACCGCGACCTCGACGGGCCCGACTTCGGCCTCGACCGTGTCGAACAGCCGGATCATCGCCGCTTCGTCGCGTGCATCGGCGGGGAAGGCGCGCGCGCGGTGTCCGGCGTCGCGGATCGATTGCGCCAGGGCTTCGAGCGCATCGGCGTTGCGTGTCCGGCGGTTGACGCAGGCGGTGAGCCCTTCGGCGGCGAACGCGCGCGCGATCGCGCCGCCGGTGGCGTCGCCGGCTCCGATGATGACGGCTGCGGACATGCGACTCTCCTCTTGCCCGCGATAGTAACTATGATAATCATAGTGACAAGCGGTTTTTCATCCGGGAAGATCGTCGTGCGACGACAGCGATGGAAGGTGGTTGATGCCGAAACGCGCCGATTTGTCGAACACATTCTGCCCCGTCGGGCGCTCGGCCGAGATTCTCGGCGACCGCGCGGTGTTGCTGATCCTGCGCGAGCTGTTTTTCGGGCGGCGGCGGTTCGAGGCGATCGCGGCGAACACGCGGCTGGGACCGCAGCTGGTGTCGGCGCGCCTCAGGATGCTGGAGGATGAAGGGGTGGTGGCGCGCCGGCCCTATCAGGACCGTCCGCTGCGCCACGAATATCGGCTGACCGACAAGGGCAAGGATCTGTTCGGCGTGCTCTATGCGATGCGCGGCTGGGCCGAGCGCTGGGCCTATCGCGACGGCGAGACGGGCGACGGTCCGGCGATCCGTTACGTCCACCGTGCGTGCGGCGCCGACGTCGGCACATCGCCGGTCTGCCCCGGCTGCGGAGACGTGTTGCGCTATGGTGATTTGAAAGGCGAGCCCTCGTCGGCGCTCAGAGCCGAGCAGGCGGCTCGCGGCCGACAGCGCGTTTCGACATCGTCGTCCCGGACTTCGCCGGGATGACCGATTGGCCGTCGATCAGGCCTTTTCCAGCGTGCATTGCAGCGGGTGCTGGTTCTGCCGCGCGGCGTCCATCACCTGATTGACCTTGGTTTCGGCAACCTCATAGCTGAACACGCCGCACACGCCGACGCCCTGCTGGTGGACGTGCAGCATCACCTGCGTCGCGCGTTCGATGTCCATGTTGAAAAAGCGTTGCAGCACCATCACGACGAACTCCATCGGCGTATAATCGTCGTTGAGCAACAGCACCTTGTACATCGACGGCTTTTTGGGCTTCGCGCGCGTACGCGTGGCGATGCCGACGCCGGGGGTGCCCGTAGCGTCGTCGTCCTTGTCCGCCATGGCGCGGACGGCAAGAGGGATCGAAGCGGGAAGCATCATCAGGCGGAATATCGCAAGCCGGGGCGGAATCGCAAGGGGCGCGGCGATCATTAACCCCCTTTTCGTGCGCGGCTGCTGGCGCCAGACCAGAACCGCCCGCTTCCGGGGGGAAGCGGGCGGCCTTGGGGCGTCGGCGCAGACGGGGGGAGGGGGAAGAAGGTGTCCGCGCCGACGAGAGGAAGGTGAAAGCGCTCAGGCGGCCTTCATCTTCGAAGTGATGACCGAAACGCGGTTCGAGATCGGCGCGAAGCTGTCATTCGTCAGCTTGACGACGAGTTCGCTGGTCTTCGAGGTCTGCGCGACGGCGGCGTCGAACGCCTTCTTGCTGTTTTCGGCATAAAGCTTGAAGAATTCGGCCGGCGACTTGACGGCGGTATAGCCCTTCAGCGCGGCGGTCGTCTCTTCAAAGCTCTTGCGGGCGAAGGCAACGCCTTCCTGGCCGAGCGTTTCCATGCCCTTGGCTGCGATCTTGCCCGATTCGACAAGCGCTTCAAGGTTGGCCTTGTTGAACTCGACGGCTTCTTCGGCGAGCTTGCTGGTCTTGGCCATGGCTTCCTTCGCCTTTTCGTTGAAATCGGCGGTCAGGGCTTCGGCGCGGGTCTTGGCGTCTTCGGCCATTTTCTTGACGGTGTCGTTCATGCTCTTCAATCCTTTGCTGACGGTGGCGGCGACCGGCTTCGGCGCAGCCTTGGGGGCAATTGTCTTCACGGCCGCCTTCGCGGGGGCGGCTTTTTTGGCGGCGGCCCTGGGGGCAGCCGCTTTCCTGGCAACCGGCTTGGCTTTCGCCTTCACCGGCTTCGTCTTGGCTGGCGCCGCGGTGGGCGCCGTTGTCGGCGCAGCGGTGGGCGCCGGGGCCGCAGGAGTCGCCACCGGCTTGGCGGCGGTTTCCAGCGTCGCGGCTTCAAAAGCCTTTTCGGCACTATCCATCTTGGTAGCCATCGGGACAACTCCTTTATGTTGCACTGCACAATATAGGAGCGGATCGGCGATTTCAAGACTATTTTTGTGCAGCGCACAAAAAATCGAGAATCCCGGCCCGATGTCAGTCTAGCGGCAGGATATTACCGCAGTTTGACGTAGCGTCCGGGCGCGTCCTCGATCGCCTTGCGGCGCCCCTTGCCGGGAATGCGCGCGCCCTTGGCGGGAATCTTTCTGTCGTCCTGTGCGGCGATCCAGTCGATCCAGTGCGGCCACCAGCTGCCCTTGGTTTCGGTGGCGCCCGCCACGAAATCGTCGAGTGACGCCGCGTCATTGTCGCCGGTCCAGTATTGATATTTGCCCGCGGCGGGCGGGTTGACGACCCCCGCTATATGTCCCGACCCGGCGAGCAGAAAGGTTTTGGGCCCCGACAGATGGTGCATCATCCGCCACACGCTGACCGCCGGCGCGATATGATCTTCGCGTCCAGCCTGGATATAGGCGGGGACGGCGATTTTCCGAAGGTCGATCGGCGTGCCGCACACCGACAGGCTGTTCGGGATGACCAGCCGGTTGTCGCGATACAGGTCGGTCAGATACTGGCGGTGCCACTTCGCCGGCAGGTTGGTGGTGTCGCCGTTCCAATAGAGCAGGTCGAAGGGCGGATAATCGTTGCCGAGCAGGTAATTGCTGACGACATAGTTCCAGATGAGGTCGCGCCCGCGCAGGCTGTTGAAAGTGGCCGCCATATAGCGCCCGTCGAGATAGCCGGGCGCCGACAATTGCTGAAGCAGCGCCAGATAGGCATCGTCGACGAACAGCTTGAGGTCGCCCGCCAGCTCGAAATCGACCTGCGCGGTAAAGAAGGTCGCCGATTTCACCTTGTCGGCCTCGCCGTGCGCGGCGAGCATCGCCAGCGTCGCGGCGAGCGTCGTGCCCGCGACGCAATAGCCGATGGTGTGGACATGCGGGACGCCCAGCAGGTCGCGTACCGTGTCGATCGCATCGACCTCGGCCGCCACATAATCGTCCCAGACGATCTCGCTCATCGTCGCATCGGCCGATTTCCACGACACCATGAACACGGTCAGCCCCTGTTCGGTGGCCCATTTGACAAAGCTCTTCTGCGGATTGAGGTCGAGAATATAGAATCGGTTGATCCACGGCGGAAAGATGACGAGCGGGACGGTGAAGACGTCCTTCGTCGCCGGATCATATTGGATGAGCTGGTACAGATCGGTTTCGTGAATGACCTTGCCCGGCGTCGTCGCGATATTGACGCCGACCTCGAAGGCTTCGGGATCGACGTGCGAAAGCTGCCCGCGCGACAGGTCGGAAAGCATATGCCCCAACCCTTTGAGCAGGCTTTCGCCGCGCGTTTCGACCGCGCGCTTGATCACCTCGGGATTGGTGATCGCGAGATTGGAAGGCGACAGCGCCTCGGCCATATTCTTCGCGGCGAACTCCAGCCTGGCGCGCGCCTGTTCGTCGATTCCCTGGATGTTGCGGGTGGTCGCGAGCAATTGTTCGGCGAGCAGGCCATAGGTCTGGCGGATCAGCGCGAAGACCGGGTTGGCCGTCCAGTCGGGGTCGGCGAATCGCTTGTCCCTCGGCGCGTCGGTGTCGGGCGTCAGGGAGGGCTGGAGCGTTGCGAGCGAGGTCCAGAAGGCCGCGCCCTGTTCCCACATCCTTGCCGATTGTTCGGCCCATAGCTTCGTCGTCGGGTTTTGCAGCCAACCGGCGGGGTCGAACAGCGCCGCCGCGCTGTTTCCCTGGTTCGCCTGGCTCAGCGCATAGTCGAGCATCATCTGCTGCGCCCGGCCCATCACGCTGGCCCAATGTTGCACGTCGTCGGGCGAAGGCATGAAGGGATTCGCCGCGTCGCTCGTCTTGTCCTCGCCCATGTCGGTCATGCTGGTTCCTGCTGGTCAGTGCCGTGAGAATCCCTATAACAAGCCGCGTCGCGGCTGGCGAGGCGCCGTTCGCGGCCCTTCAAACGCATATGCAAAGGAGTTGTTCTAGTTTCCCATGTCCGACGATGAATTCTATCGCATCAAGCGCCTGCCGCCCTATGTCATCGCCGAAGTCAATGCGATGCGAGCGGCCGCGCGGGCCGCGGGAGAGGACATCATCGACCTCGGGATGGGCAACCCCGACCTGCCGCCGCCCGACCATGTGATCGACAAATTGTGCGAGGTCGCGCGCAAGCCCGATGCGCACGGCTATTCGCAGTCGAAAGGCATTCCGGGCCTTCGCCGCGCGCAGGCCAATTATTACGGTCGCCGCTTCAACGTCGATCTCGACCCCGAAAGCGAAGTCGTGGTGACCATGGGATCGAAGGAGGGGCTGGCGAGCCTCGCGACGGCGATCACCGGCCCCGGCGACGTCGTGCTGGCGCCGAACCCCAGCTATCCCATTCATACCTTCGGATTCATCATCGCCGGCGCGACGATCCGCAGCGTGCCGACGACTCCCGATGAGAATTACTGGCGCGCGCTCGACCGCGCGATGGCATTCACCGTGCCGCGCCCGTCGATCCTGGTGGTCAATTATCCGTCGAACCCGACCGCCGAAGCCGTCGACCTGGCCTTCTACGAACGCTTGGTCGCGTGGGCGAGGGAGAATAAGGTCTGGGTGCTCAGCGATCTTGCCTATTCGGAGCTTTATTACGACGGCAACCCGACGCCCTCGATCCTGCAGGTGCCGGGCGCAAAGGACGTCGCGATCGAGTTCACCTCGATGTCGAAAACCTATTCGATGGCGGGCTGGCGCATGGGTTTTGCGGTCGGCAACAAACGGCTGATCGCGGCGATGACGCGCGTGAAGTCATACCTCGACTATGGGGCTTTCACGCCGATTCAGGCCGCGGCCTGCGCCGCGCTGAACGGGCCGCAGGACATCGTCGAAAAGAACCGACTGCTCTATCAGAAGCGCCGCGACGTCATGGTCGAAAGCTTCGGCCGCGCGGGGTGGGACATTCCCAGCCCGCCCGCGTCGATGTTCGCCTGGGCGCCGTTGCCGCCCGCGCTCAAGGACATGGGCAGCCTCGAGTTTTCCAAGCAGCTGCTGACGCACGCCGGGGTCGCGGTCGCCCCCGGCGTCGGCTATGGCGAGGATGGCGAAGGTTTTGTGCGCATCGCCATGGTCGAGAACGAGCAACGCATCCGCCAGGCGGCGCGCAACCTGCGCAAATATTTCGCCTCGATGGGGATGAACACGCCGGCGAAGGCCAGTTGATGACGCGCGCCGGGTTGGAACGCGCGGGGCGCATCCTGACCGCCCTGTTCGGGGTCGGCTTTCTGCTCCTCGGGCTGCGCTATTTTGCCGACCCCGGCGCGCTGACCGCCGAAGCCGAGGTGGCGATGCCCTCGGCCAAGGCGGTGATGGAAATCCGCACCGTTTATGGCGGCATGTTCGTCGGGGTCGGTCTGGCGACGGCGCTGCTCGGCGGGCGCCACGCGACGGTGCGGGCCGCCTTGTGGGTGCTGGCGCTGGTGGCGGGAAGCGTCGCGCTCGCGCGGCTCGCCGCGATCGCGCTTGGACAGGCCCCCGACCCGCTGTTCGCGACGCTGCTCGCGATCGAGATCGTCGGCGTCGCGCTGGCCGCCTGGATATTGCGCGGACTGGCGGCGGGGACGCACCCTTGATGACGCCCGACGCCAACGCCATCGCGCAGACGATCCAGCTTTCGGTGACCCCGGTGTTCCTGCTGGTCGCAACCGGCAGCCTGCTCAATGTCTTTACCGGGCGGCTCGCGCGCGTGGTCGACCGTTCGCGCGTGCTGATCGAGCAATGGGGCACGACCGAAGGGCGCGAACATGAGCGGCTCGTCGCCGAACTGCGTGTCGTCGACCGGCGGATGGACATCATCAACAATTCGATCGCCGCGGCCGTCGCGTGCGGGATCGTCGTCTGCCTGCTCGTCGCGCTGCTGTTTGCGCAGGCGTTCGTCGGTTTCAATCTCGGCGCCGCGGCGGCGTGGGTGTTTGCGCTGGCGATGCTGCTGCTGCTGGCCTCGTTGCTGCTCTTTCTCGTCGAGGTGCGGCTCGCGACGCGGACGATCCACGTCCCGCTCGAATTGCTCGAACTGGAAGAAATGGGCTGGCGCAAGCGGCAGGGCGGACGCTAGACGCTGTTTCAGAGAGATTGAAGCGACGCGCCCGGCGCGGCTCGCTGCACGATCTCGTCGCTTCAATCTCACTGAAACTGGAATCCTGGCGATCTTGGCGGACGGGCCTTGACCGGCATCATTTCGGGGTTGGCAGGCGACGCGCGCCACCGGGCATCCCGGGCGACGACCCGCCCGGTTCAGCCGCCTTGTCGGGCAAGCATCGGGACGATGCGCGCCATGGCGGCGATCGCAAGCAGCAGCGTCGTCGCCGCAAAGGCCATCGTATAGATGGGCTCGCCGGGGAAAAAGGCCTGCATCGCCGATCCCATCAGCGCCGCGACGAGCAGCTGCGGGATCACGATAAAGACGTTGAACAGCCCCATATAGATGCCGAGCTTTGCCTGCGGCAGGCTCGACGCAAGGATCGCATAGGGCATGGCGAGCACCGAGGCCCAGAAGATGCCGATGAAGATTTCGCTGACGATCAGCAATGCGGGGTCGCGCAGCACGAAGAAGCTCGCAAAGCCGATCGCGCCGCAGCCGAGGCCGATCATGTGCGTCGGCGCCTGCCCCAGCCGCCGCGAAAGCCATGGCAGCAGCGTCAGCGCCGCCACCGCGGCGACGCCGTTATAGATGGCGAACAGCTGGCCGACCCAGTTCGCCGCCGCCTGATAGTCGGCGCTCGCGGCATCGACCGCGCCATAATGATATTGGGCGACGATCGGGGTCGTGTTGATCCACATGATGAACAGCGCCGACCAGCTGAAGAATTGCACCAGCGCGAGGCGCTTCATCAGCAGCGGCATCCCGGCGAAATCGCCGATGATGCTCGCCAGCATATTGGTGCGGTGCCCGCGCCGCGCGAGCAGGATCGCGGCGATGCTGGCGATGCCATAGGCGATGAGCAGCGCGCCGAGCAGCAGCACCTCGCGCAGCAGCGCGAAATGCTGTTGAATCGCGGCGACTGCAACGCCTGCGGCGATCCAGGCAAGCGCGCTGCCTGGCCCGCGCTCCGCAAGGTCGTGCGCGGGCGGGGGTGCCGACGCCGGTTCGCTCGCGGCAAAGCCCGCCATGGTTGCCGGATCATATTCGCGCGTCGAAACGATCGTCCACAGCACCGACAGGAACAGCGCGGCGCCGCCGAACCAGAAGGCATATCTGACCGTGTCGGGAATCTGTCCCGGTGGTGCGACATTGGCGACCCCCATCGCCTCCATCGCCGCGGGAAACAGCGATCCGACGACCGCGCCCGCACCGATGAAGGCGGTCTGCACCGCATAGCCCGCGCTATGCTGGTCCTTCCTCAGCATATCGCCGACAAAGGCGCGAAACGGCTCCATCGAAATGTTGAGCGAGGCGTCGAGCAGCCAGAGCATCGCCGCCGCGAACCAGATGGCGGGGCTTTCGGGCATCGCGAACAAGGCGATTGCGGCCAGGACGGCGCCCGCCAGGAAATAGGGGCGGCGTCGGCCGAGGCGGCCGAGCCATGTCTTGTCGCTCAGATGCCCGACGATCGGCTGGACGAGCAGCCCGGTCAGCGGCGCGGCGACCCACAGGCCGGGCAGCCGCTCGATATCCTCGCCGAGCGACTGGAAGATGCGGCTCATGTTGGCATTTTGCAGCGCAAAGCCGATCTGGATGCCGAAAAAGCCGAAGCTGATGTTCCACAGGCCGGCAAAGCCCTGCCGCGGCTTGTCCATGCGTCTCTCCCCGTCGAGCCGCGCGCGCGGCTTCTGTCCTGCCGGTTTTGCAGCGCGGTGCGGGCAGGGCAAGCGGCTTGGCCGATTGCGTATACGAATACGTGGGGATGACGAATGAAGGCAGGCCGGGAACCCGCCCCCGCGCGCCCCTCTCAGACCGCCGTGCTCTGCCGTTTCACCAGCCGCGTCGGCAGCACCCGCCGCTCGGCTTCCGCACCGTCGATCCGGCGGAGCAGCGCGTCGACGAGCAGCTCGCCCGCGCCCTTCATGTCCTGCATCACGGTCGTCAGCGTCGGCGAGGTCAGGTTGGCGGCGGGAATGTCGTCGAAGCCGATGATCGCAACGTCCTGCGGCATCGTCAGCCCCGCTTCGGTCAGCGCGCGCATCGCGCCGATCGCGATCAGGTCGCTCGCGGCAAAGATGGCGTCGAAGCGCGCGCCGCCCGCGAGCAGCGACCTCGCGGCGGCATAGCCCGACGCTTCGGACGAAACGGCGTCGCGCTGCAACGCGGGGTCGGGCGCGATCCCCGCGGCGCGCATCGCCCGGCAAAGCCCGCGATATCGGTCGTGGAACTCGGGCGCATGGTCCGATGCGTCGCCGAGGAAGGCGATGCGCCGCCGACCGATCGCGATCAGATGTTCGCCCGCCTGTTCGCCCGCGCCGATATTGTCCGACCCCACGGTCAGCCCGATGTCATCCTCCGACACCGATCCCCAGCGCACGAACTTGGTGTCCATCTCGACCAGATGTTCCAGCTTTTCGCGGTAAAGCTGATAGTCGCCATAGCCCAGAAGGATGATGCCGTCGGACCGGTGGCTGTCCTGATAATCGACGTGCCAGTCATTGTGCATCTGCTGGAAACTGATGAGCAGGTCATAGCCGCGCAGCGCACACTGCCGCGTGATCGACCCCAGCATCGACAGGAAAAAGGGGTTGATCATCGAGTCGTCGGGGGTCGGATCCTCGAAAAAGAGCAAAGCGAGCGTGTGCGTGCGCTGCGACCGCAGGCTCGAGGCGTTCTTGTCGACGGTGTAATTGAGCTCGCGCGCGATGCGCTCGATATTGGCGCGCGTCGCGGCGCTCACCGACTTGCTGCCGCGCAGCGCGCGCGACACGGTGGGCTGCGACACCCCCGCCAGATAGGCGATGTCGAAGCTGGTCGGCTTGCCCGAGGGCGGACGCCCCATGCTCCTCTCCTGCCGCGGCCACCCCCGTGGCGGCGCGCTGTTCGGCGCCGAACTTAGCGGCTGGCGGAGGCGGCGCAATGGTCAGAGCCGTTGCCGACGTCACGGCGGCGCTGCTGTGACATTTCGGCGACAGCCGTTCGCGCGTGTGGATTCAGGGCGTTCGCGCAGTCCGATCCGACGGCGCGCTCCGTCACCCCGGTTTGCGGAATCGCAGCGCGAACTGGTCGGTCTTGCCGCGGATCGCCTCGTCGAAGACATTGGCGGTGCGCGGATCGTCGGCGCGCTGATAGATGTGGCTTTCGGCCTCCAGCGCGAAGCCCGCCTTGGTCAGCGCCGCGACCACCGCCGCCTTGTCGATCCGGTGCAGGCTGTCCGCCGCCGTCGTGCCGCTGCCCTCGGCGGCGCTATGGTCGACGACGACCAGCGTGCCGCCGGGTTTCAGCGCGGCGAACAGCGCCGCGCTGCCCTTGTCGCCGGTGCCGGCGGGGAAGGGTTTGAGATACAGGTCGTGGAAGTTCTGCACGGTGATGATCGTGTCCAGCGGCTCGGGAAAGCCGGGCGCCGCGAACGGTCCGGCGACCGCATCGACATTGTCATAGGCGGCATCGACCGCCGCCTGGTCGTCGCCATATTGCTTGCGGAAAGCGATGAACTCGGCGGGCTGGAAGCCATAGACTTTCCCCGACGGGCCGACCGCGGCGGCGAGCAGGCGCGTGACATAGCCGCTGCCCATCACGAAATCGCCCACCTTTTCGCCGGGTTCGATCTGGGCGAATGCGAGCAGCTCGGCGGGCTTGCGCGCGGCGTCGCGGGTCCGGTCGGCGGCGGGGCGCGCCGGATCGGCGAGCGCCGCGGCATAGTCCGGGGCGGCCGCCTGCGCGCCGACGGGCTGGCTCGCGGCGAGCAGCAGGGCAAGGGTGAGCGAACGGATCATGGCATCGACTCCTCTGGTGTATCGCACCGCTATAACAGCTCGGCGCCAACCGCGCGCGCTTTATCGCACCGCGCGACCGGCTGTTTTTAGCTTTCCTACTTGGTCCGCGGATGCCAGCCTCTTTCCAGCCGCCCAATGACTTTCCTGGCTTAAAGCCACAAAGGACACAGTTTGACGCCGCGCGTGCGTATCCTTTGTGGCTTTAAGCGGCTTCGACAGCCCTTGGCATCGCGCGAATCCATGATAGGTTTCGTCGTGAAACGAAAAATCGACCAAAGAATCGGGAGACGGACATGTATGATCTGGTGATACGCGGCGGCACCGTCGTCGACGGGACGGGCGGTGCGCCTTTTGTCGCCGATGTGGCGGTGGAGGGCGACCGGATCGTCGCGGTGGGCGCGAATCTGGGCGCCGGGCGCGACGAAATCGACGCCGGCGGCAAGATTGTCACGCCCGGCTTCGTCGACATCCACACCCATTATGACGGACAGGCGACGTGGGACGCCGAAATGGCGCCGTCGAGCTGGCACGGCGTCACCACCGTCGTGATGGGCAATTGCGGCGTCGGCTTCGCCCCCGCGCGGCCCGATCGCCACGACTGGCTGATCTCGCTGATGGAGGGGGTCGAGGACATCCCCGGCACGGCGCTCGCCGAGGGCATGACGTGGGACTGGGAAAGTTTCCCCGAATATATGGACGCGCTGGAAAAGCTGCCGCGCACGGTCGATGTCGCCTGCCACGTCCCGCACGGCGCGGTGCGCGCCTATGTGCTCGGCGACCGCGAAAAGCCCGGCGCGGTCCCGACCGAGGCCGACATTGCCGAAATGTCGCGGATCGTCGAGGAAGGCATCCGCGCAGGCGCGCTCGGCTTTTCGACGAGCCGCACCGTGCTCCACAAGTCGGTCGACGGCGAACTCGTCCCCGGCACGACCGCGACCGCCGAGGAGCTGATCGCGATCGGCCGCGCGATGGGGCGTGTCGGTTATGGCGTGTTCGAAATGGCGAGCGATTTGAAGCGCGAGTGGAACGAGTTTCAGTGGATGGGCGATCTCAGCCGCGAAACCGGCCTGCCGGTGACCTTTGCCGCGCTGCAATCGATCGCCAAGGAACTGCCGCTCGAAGAGCAGATCGAGGAAATGCGGCGCCAGAACGCCACCGGCGCGAACATCGTCGCGCAGATCGCGCTGCGCGGCAATGGCGTCATCATGGCGTGGCAGGGGACGGTGCATCCCTTCCGCTTCAAGCCCGCGTGGAACGAGATAGAAGGCCTGCCGTGGGCCGAGCAGCTCGCGAAGCTCAAAGACCCGGCGTTCAAGACGCGGATGATCGAGGAAGAAAATGTCTGGCCCGACAGCGACATCCTCGACTTCCTCAAAATCGTCGCGCTCGGCTGGCCGGTGCAGTTCGAGATGGATCCCGATTTCAATTACGAGCCGAAGATGGACGAAAGCATCGCCGCGCGCGCCGCGGCGGCGGGGGTTTCGCCGGGTGAATATGCCTATGACCTCTTGATGAAGGATGACGGCAAGGGCTTCATCTATTTCCCGATTTTGAACTACCGCGACGGCAACCTCGATTTCCTCGAGGATCTGCAAGCGGCCGACGACACGGTGAACAGCCTGTCCGACGGCGGCGCGCATTGCGGCACGATCTGCGACGCTGCCTCGCCGACCTTCATGCTCCAGCATTGGGTGCGCGACCGCGCGCGCGGGCGCATCGCGCTCGAACATGCGGTCAAGCGTCAGTGCCGCGACACCGCGATGCTCTATGGCCTCGAAGACCGCGGGCTGATCGCGCCGGGCTATCTCGCCGACCTCAACGTCATCGACCTGGAAAAGCTGAGACTCGGCAAGCCCTGGCTCGCCTTCGACCTGCCCGCGGGCGGCAAGCGCCTGCTGCAAAAGGCCGACGGCTATGTCGCGACGGTGAAGTCGGGTCAGATCACCTTCCGCGACGGCGTGATGCAGGGCCCGACCCCCGGCGGCGTCATCCGCGGGCCGCAGCGCGTCGAAATGGCGCTGGCGGCGGAATGACCGCAAGCGGATCGTCATCCCGGCGAAGGCCGGGATCTCGCTGGTGCGTCACAATCCCAGGGTGAGATCCCGGCCTTCGCCGGGATGACGTCGTTTATATGGGCGGCAGTTTTCGATCACCGCGCCAGCAAATCGGACGGCAGCGTCGGTTCGCTGACGATCCGCTCCATGCGCCGCCACATTTCCTCGCGCGACGGTTTGCCGCGTTCGACATGCGCACGCACCATCGCTTCGCCAAGGCCATAGTTGATGACATAGCTGCGATACTGGTCGGTGAAGCGGACCGATTGTTCGGCGCGCGATTGCGAGACCAGCAGATATTTCTGCGTCAGCGCCACCGCGGCCCGCCGGTCGATTTCGCCATCGAGATATTGCTGCGCGATCGTCAGCCGCGCTCCCGAAGCGCGCTCGATCGCCGCGAGCAGTTGCCAGTAGCGGTCGTCGGCGGGCGCCGCGATCCCGGCGATCGGCATCAATATGTCGCGCTCGGTCGCGGCCTTGGCGTCGCCGGGAAAGGCAAGGTCGATGCCGTAATTGGCGCTGCCCTCGGCGATCAGGCTTTGCGGGCTGTAGAGCGGATAGACGCTGAACTCGGTCCAGCCGCGCTCCTTCACCAGCTTCTCTTCCAGTTTCATGTTCAGGAGGTGGTGCCCCGGATAGCCTTCGTGACAGCCCAAATCGAGCGCGCGCGACAGGCGGATCGGCAGGTCGGTGTTGACCTGGATCAGGCTGTGATAGCCGCCCTGATAATAGTTATAGCCGCTCCAGCTCTTGCCGGTGACAAACTCCAGGCGAAAGCTCTCGCCCGTCGGCATCGGGATATGCGCCAGGCTCCGTCCGCGGCAGCGCGCGATCGCCGCCTCGAAGGTCGGTTGCAGCCGGTCCTTGGGAATGGTGAAGGCGTCGAGATAGGCCTCGACCCGGTCGGCGAGCGGCCCTTGGCCGGGGACGAGCGCGTCGATCTTCGCGAGTTCGGTGTCATAGCTCGCGAGCGGTTTCAACCGCGGGCGGACGCCGAACAGGCGCTCGGCCTCGTCGACGAAGGCGAAGCGCGTGCCTTCCATCATCATCAGCCGCGTTTCGGCGGCGCGAAGCTGGGCGCGCAGGAAAGCCGCGCGCCGCTTGGCGAGCGGGTCATCGAGGCGTCGCGCGGTGCGGTCGGTCTCGGCCATCAGCGCGCGCGTCGCGGCGAGCAGCGCCGCCTTGTCGCGCGGGTCGGCTTCGGCCGCGGCCTTGATCGCGGCGGGGCCGTAATAGGCGTCGATATAGCCCGGCTCATGCGTGCCGATTTCGAGCGAGAGGCGAAGATAGGAGGCGGCGATGGCGTCGAGGGCCGCGGCGTCCGCGCCGGTGCGGCGGACGTCGAGCGCCGCGACGCCGGTTTCGCCCGGAGGCGCCTTTGCGGGACCGGCGGCGCATCCCGCCAGCATCGTGGCTGCGACCAGCAAAAGCGGGATCGGCTTGGTCATATCGCTCGCCTAGCGGGTCATTTCGGACGTGTCACGCACATCGCCGTCGGCGGCGATCTCTCCGCTCGAGGCGGATTCGACGGCATTATGTTCGGGATGGAGCGGAGCGAAGCGCAGCACGGCAAAGCCGACGAGCGCCGCCGCGAGCGACCCCATGAGGATGCCGATCTTCGCCTCCTCGATCAGCAGCTCGTTGCCCGGAAAGGCCAGGCTGCCGATGAAAAGGCTCATCGTGAACCCGATGCCGCAGAGCATCGCGACGCCGTAAACCTGGAGCCAGGTCGCGCCGCGCAGCCGTCCGGCGATGCCGAGCTTGACCGCCAGCCAGACGCTGCCGAAAATGCCGATCTGCTTGCCCAGGAACAGCCCCGCCGCGATGCCGAGCGGCAGGGGCGCAAAGAGCTGGTCAAGGCCCAGCGCGCGCATGTCGACGCCCGCATTGGCAAAGCCGAACAGCGGGACGATTGCAAAGGCCACCGTCGGGTGCAGCGCATGTTCGAGCCGGTGGAGCGGCGAGGTCTGGCTGTCGGGCGCGCCGGGCGTGCGCTCGAAGGGGATCGTCATCGCCGCGAGTACCCCGGCGATCGTCGCATGGACGCCCGAAAGCAGCATCGCATACCAGAGCAGCAGGAAGAGGAGCATATAGACGAGCAGGTTCTTCACCCCGCTGCGGTTGCACGCGAACATGACGCCAAGGATCGCCGCCGCGGCGCCAAGTGCCATCAGGTTGATCTTGGCGGTATAGAAGAGCGCGATGATCGCGACCGCGCCCATGTCGTCGACGATCGCGACGGTGACGAGGAACAGCTTGAGCGAGGTCGGCGCGCGCTTGCCGAGCAGCGCGAGCACGCCCATGGCAAAGGCGATGTCGGTCGCCGCCGGGATCGCCCAGCCCTGCGCCAGCCCCGGCTCGCCGCCGACGAAGGCCATGTAAAGCGCGGCGGGCGCCGCCATGCCGGCCGCGGCGGCAATGAAGGGCAGGCGCCGACGATCCCAGCTCGCGAGGCGTCCGTCGACGAACTCGCGCTTGATCTCCAGCCCGACGAGCAGGAAAAATACCGCCATCAACCCGTCGTTGATCCACAGATGGACCGTCATCGGGCCGAGCTTGTCGGTCAGCACCGGTCCCGTCACCGCATGAATCAGGTCGTGGTACAGGCCCGACAATGGGGAATTGGCGACAATCATCGCCAAAATGGCTGCGAAAATGAGCAGCATCCCGCCCGCGCTTTCGCTTTCGAGGAAATCGCGCAACGCTGAAGGGGGCGGAAAACGGCGGGTCATGGGCGGATTATGTCCTTGTTTCGTCAACTGTTGTGACAATTGCTTAGCGGTGGGGGCGCTGCTTTACAAATGAGCGGGCTTGATTAGCATTCTTGCCAAGGATGGCGCCATGCCATCGGTGGGGCGGGGCTGGCAAGTGGGGCTATCGACCGCGTGGCTGGAATGGCTGGTGCTGGGGGCTGGCCGCGAACTGATGCTGTTCGCGTCGGTGGGTATCCTGTTGATCGGGATCGACGATCTGTTGCTCGACGCGCTGTGGCTGGCCACGCGTGGGCGGGGCCGATGCGAAACCGCAAGCGCACCGCCGATCACGGGTGGCATCGCCGTTTTCGTGCCTGCGTGGGACGAAGCCGCTGCCCTGCCCGCGATGCTTCGCCGCACCCTTGCCGCGTGGGAGGGGGAGAGTTTCCGGCTCTATATCGGATGCTATCCCAACGATATGGCCACGATAGCTGCGGTCTCGCCGCTGGTCGCCGACGATCGGCGCCTGCGCCTGGTGATCGGCGATTGCGAAGGGCCGACGACCAAGGGCGACAATCTGAACCGGCTCTGGACGGCGCTGTGCGCCGACGAACGGACGGAGGGCATGCGTTTTGCCGCGATCGTGCTTCACGACGCCGAAGATCATGTCCACCACCACGAACTTGCGCTCTATCGACAGCATCTGGCCCGGAATGCGATGGTGCAGATCCCGGTCGTGCCGATCATCGAACGGCGCGCGCGCTGGATCGGCGGCCATTATGCGGACGAGTTTGCCGAAGCGCATGGCAAGGATCTGTTGGTGCGCTCGCGTCTCGGTCTGCCCCTGCCTTCGGCGGGCGTCGGTTGCGCATTGTCGCGCAGTGCGCTCGCCTTGCTCGCGATCGAGCGACGCGGTCGGCCCTTCCGGGGCGACAGCCTGACCGAGGATTATGAGGTCGGCATGGTCATCGGCGCTTATGGCCTGGGCGCGTGTTTCGTCGACGCGGTGGATCCCGCGGGCGACCCCATTGTGTCGCGCGGGGCGTTTCCGCGACGCATCGACACCGCTGTTCGGCAGAAGTCGCGCTGGATCGCCGGGATCGCGCTGGCGGGCTGGGATCATCTCGGCTGGCCTGACTCCCGCCTCGATCACAAGCAGGGCTGGACCGGACGCGCTCTGCTTGCGCGCTGGATGCTCTGGCGTGACCGGCGAGCGCCGCTCGCCGCGCTCATCCTGCTTGCCGCCTATGCGGGGCTCGTGCTCCTGGCGGTCGGGGTGGCGGGGCAATTGGCGCTGGGCTGGCAAGCGATGGAGCCCGGTCCGGCGCTGCGATGGCTGCTCGTCGTCAATTCGCTGTTCCTCGGCTGGCGCTTGGCGCTCCGCATCTACTTCACCGCGCGCCGTCATGGAGGGCGCGAAGCCGCGTTTGCAATCCCGCGTGCCTTTGTAGCGAACATCATCGCCATGCTTGCGGCGCGGCGTTCCATCCTGCTTTACTGGCGGATGCTGCGCTCCGGCGAGGTGGTGTGGGACAAGACCGATCACAGTGAAAGCAGCGTTGCGGTCGCGGAGGTATCGGTGCGAGTGGCGCGGCGGCGATGATACGCCGTGCCGATGCGAGGCGCGACGCCCCCGCGCTGCGCTTTCTGTTGGGATGCGTCGGCGGATGGATCCTGTTGCGCGTCATGACGCTCGGCAACCCGCCGCACCCGTCGCTGCCCACAGCCGCGTCCGCGCCATGGGCGGCCGCATCGCCCCTGGCCCGTGACGCCCGGCCTTCGACGGCGCGGCGAAATGACAGGACCGCGTCAGCTTCGGTTGATCGGCGACGCGGCGTGGCGCCCGCGAATGTCGGAACCGTTCCGCCGCGCCGCCGGTCCGCCGCGATATCGCTGGCCGTTCGCGGGACCGCGACGCCCCATCGTCCCGACGACGGGCCGTCGGCGGCACGGCGCTTTTCGCCGCCTGTTGCGTCGGCGGGAAACGTCGTGCTGCCGACGGACCATGACGAACCACATGGGTCCGTTTCGGTCCGCCGCTCCGCCGCCGCGCCGGAGCGGCCAGTCTGGATGGGGCGCCAAATGGGCGGATGGTCCGCGTCGGCCTGGCTCTATTTTCGCGACGGATCGGGCGCGGCGCCGCGCGGCATCGGTGCGTCGAGTCAACTCGGCAGCAGCCAGGGCGGCGTGCGGATGGCCTATGGCTTTGGCGCGGCGGGGCGACTGCGCGCCTATGCGCGGACGACGATCGCTTTCGAGCAGCCGCGTCAGCGCGACGCGGCTTTCGGTCTGGCCTTCGCGCCGATCGCCGATATGCCGGTCGATGTGGCGATCGAACAGCGCGTCGCCGCCGGGCGCGACGGCCGAACGGCGCTCGCGGCGATGGCGAGCGGCGGGGTCGCCGACGTTCGGCTCCCGGCTGGTTTCCGGCTCGATGCCTATGCGCAGGCGGGTGTCGTCGGCGCGCACCGCCGCGACGCTTTCGCCGATGGGGCGGTGGTGGTCGACCGCGGGTTGGGGCGCGAAGGCGCCTCGTTGCGCTTCGGCCTGCTGGCGGCGGGCGCGGTGCAGCCCGGCGCGGCGCGCGTCGATGTCGGACCGCGGCTGACGCTGCGCCTGCCCGACGTGGGGCAGGGCGGCCGGATCGCGCTCGACTGGCGGCAGCGCGTTGCGGGCGACGCGCGACCGACAAGCGGCCTCGCGCTGACGCTCGCGGCCGACTTCTGACCGCAAAAATAGCCGCCGCAGCCGATTCCCCGCCGTGAAAAAATGCTCTAGGGTCGACGGACTCGGCGCAGTTTTGCGCCGTGGACGCATGTTTCGGGGCCTCCGTGGATCTTTATCTTCCAGTCGCCAATCTGTCGGTCAACGCGCTGGTCATCATCCTGCTCGGCGGCGGCGTGGGGTTTCTGTCGGGCATGTTCGGCGTCGGCGGCGGCTTCCTGACGACGCCGCTCCTCATTTTTTACGGTATTCCGCCGACAGTGGCCGCGGCATCGGCGGCGACGCAGGTGACGGGCGCCAGCGTGTCTGGCGCGCTCGCGCATCTCGAACGCGGCGGGGTTGACCTCCGCATGGGCACGGTGCTCGTCGTGGGCGGGCTTCTGGGGTCGCTGATCGGCGCGGGGCTGTTTGAACTGCTCACCGCCTGGGGGCAGATCGATACGGTGATCAACATGCTTTATGTGGCGCTGCTCGGCTCGGTCGGCAGCATCATGGCGCGCGAGGCGTGGGGCGCCTTGCAGAATATGCGCGCCGGCCTTCCCGCCCCGGCGCGCAAGCGGCGTCATCATCCGATGGTCGCCAACCTGCCGCTGCGCTGGCGCTTCTATCGCTCGGGCCTCTATATCTCGCCGCTCGCGCCGCTGATCCTCGGCATGGTGGTGGGCATTTTGACGATGCTGCTGGGCGTCGGCGGCGGCTTCATCATGGTGCCCGCGATGCTCTTTCTGCTGGGCATGGGCACGCAGGTCGTCGTCGGAACCTCGCTGTTCCAGATATTGTTCGTGACGATCGCGACGACGATGGTTCACGCGCTGACGACCGGCGCGGTCGACATCGTGCTCGCGGGGCTGCTGCTGCTCGGCAGCGTGACGGGCGCGCAGATCGGCGCGCGCTTTGCGCAGAGCGTCAAGCCCGAATATCTGCGTATGGCGCTGGCGGTGATCGTCCTGCTCGTCGCGGCGCGCATGGCGGTCGACCTCTTCATCCGCCCCGACGAAATCTACACCGTCCAATGACCGTGATGCGCGCCCTGATCGCACTGTTCGCGCTGGCGCTGCTTCCGCTCGCGCCAGCGCACGCGGCCGATCCACGGCTCGTTCCCGACGTGTCGAGCCGCGCGATCGACATCCAGTACAGCTTCACCGGCGAGGAACTGCTGCTGTTCGGGGCGATCCTCTATCCCGGCCAGCGCCTGCCCGACGACCGCGCCGACATCGTCGTCGTGCTGAAGGGGCCGGTGCGGCCGATCGTGCTGCGCGAAAAGCGGCGCGTCGCGGGTATATGGGTCAACGCCAGCAGCATTCGGTTGCGCACCGCGCCCAGCTTTTACGCCATCGGTTCGTCGCGGCCGATCGACAGGCTGGTCGACGAGCGCACGGCGGCAATCTTCGAGCTCGGGCTTGCCAATCTGTCGATGTCGCCGACCGGATTTTCGGAGGCGAAAACGCTCGAGCGCTTCGAGGCGGGGCTCATCGACCTTTATACGCGCGCCGGGCTGTTCGTCGAAAATCCCTCGGCGGTCGAGATTACCGAAGGTGTGCTCTATCGTGCGCGCATCCCCGTGCCCGCGCGCGTTCCGGTCGGCACCTATCGCGCCGAAACCTATCTGATCAGCCGCGGCCGCGTGCTCGCGGTCGCATCGCGCGATGTCCAGATCCGCAAGACCGGCTTCGAGCGCTTCGTCGCGCTGGCCGCCGAGGAGCACGGTTTTCTCTACGGTCTGTCGGCGGTGCTGATGTCGCTCGGTCTCGGCTATGCCGCATCGGCGATTTTCCGCCGCCGCTGAACTATCATAAGCGCTTTGTTTACCCTCCTCTGCGATAGCCGGGGGCGGGATCACAAAGGCGGGGGCTTGGTTTATGGACATGCAGGGCGGTTTCGGCGCCGGAGACTCGACAGCGGTGCAGCATGTGCGCCTGGCAGGGGGCGGCGTGGCGGCTCCGGTGACACCGGGCGCCGTCCATCACCGCGACGACCTGTTGATCGGCGAAGTCGTCGATATTTCGGGGTCGGCATCGCGCGTCCTGCTCGACGCGGCGACGATCGGCACCCTGTCTTCGTCGGGCGACGCCGCGGTGGCGATGGCCGGACAGGTCGGCGCGCAGGTAAAGGTGCGCGTCGGCAATATCTGGCTCGTCGCCAGCATCCGCGATCAGCAATTGCACGAACGCGGCGAAGGGTTGATCATCGCAACGATCGACTTCCTCGGCGAAGGCGAAGAGGAAAAGATCACCGGGCGCATCCACAATTTCCGTCGCGGGGTGACGCGCTACCCCGTGCCGGGCAGCCCGGTTTTCGCCGCGACCAGCGCCGACCTCAAACAGATTTACGCCGCCGACGAGCGCGCGCATGTCGAGATCGGCACGGTGCATCCGACGAAGGATGTCCGCGGCTCGCTCTATGTCGACGCGATGCTGGGCAAGCATTTTGCGCTGCTCGGCTCGACGGGTACGGGTAAATCGACCAGCGCCGCGCTCATCCTGCACAAGATCTGCGAGCTGGCGCCGCAGGGTCATATCGTGATGATCGACCCGCATGGCGAATATTCGGCGGCGTTCAAGGGCACGGGCGCGCTGTTCGACGTCGACAATCTGGCGATGCCCTATTGGCTGATGAACTTCGAGGAACATTGCGAAGTGTTCGTCACCGCCGAGGGGCGCGACCGCCAGGCGGACTGCGACGTGCTCGCGCGCTGCCTGCTTCAGGCGCGGACCAGGAACCGGCTCGCCGAGGGCATGACCAAGATCACGGTCGATTCGCCGATTCCCTATCTGCTATCCGACCTGCTCAACATTCTCACCAACGAGATGGGCAAGCTCGACAAGGCGACCTCGACCGCGCCCTTCATGCGCATCAAGGGCAAGATCGAGGAAATGCGCGCCGACCCGCGCTATAATTTCATGTTTTCGGGCATGCTCGTCGCCGACACGATGGCAAATTTCCTCGGCAAGATTTTCCGCCTGCCGTCGGACGGGCGGCCGATCTCGATCATCGACGTGTCGGGGGTGCCCAGCGACATCACGGGGGTCGTCGTCGCGGTGCTGTCGCGCCTGACCTTCGACTATGCGATCTGGTCGCGCGGCGAACCGCAGCGTCCGATCCTGCTCGTCTGCGAGGAAGCGCATCGCTACATCCCCTCGAAGGACATTGGCCAGGGACAGGCGGTGCGCAAGATCCTCGAACGGATCGCCAAGGAGGGCCGCAAATATGGCGTGTCGCTGGGCCTCATCACCCAGCGCCCGTCGGACCTCGCCGAAGGCGTGCTGTCGCAGTGCGGCACGATCATCGCGATGCGCCTCAACAACGAGCGCGATCAGCATTTCGTGAAAGCGGCGATGCCCGAAGGCGCGCGCGGCTTCATCGACTCGATCCCCGCGCTGCGCAACCGCGAGTGCATCGTGTGCGGCGAGGGCGTGTCGATCCCGATCCGCGTCTATCTCGACACGCTCGAAGAGGAAAAGCGGCCTGCGTCGAGCGATCCGCTCTTCTCGAAACTGTGGCGCGAAACGGGCGGCGAGGCCGAGATCATCGAGCGCGTGGTGAAACGCTGGCGCAGTCAGGGGCGGTAGGCGTATCGGCGCTGGCGACAGCAAGGTTCGACCACAATTTTTCTGTTCTGCGGAAGGGCCGCTTTGGGGTGGTTTCCTGCCGTTCCTCCCCCGCAGGGGGAGGGGGACCATGCGAAGCATGGTGGAGGGGTACAGGCCCGCATAGGCCGCGTTCGACCGATGGTACCCCTCCACCACCTTCGGTGGTCCCCCTCCCCGTTTCGGGGAGGAGCGCCGCGCCTGCAAGCGATCGAAACGCGGCATTCTATAAGATTCGCGCAGAGGCGCAGAGATCGCAGAGGGGAATGCGTTTCCACTCTGCGATCTCTGCGCCTCTGCGCGAATCCTGTTCCAACGCCGCCCTTCGGGCAAAAGACCGCAATCGGTCGCAATCCGACATTGCCATTTGGCCCGTCACAATCAGGCCTGCGGCGGCTCCCACAGCTCGATCGGATTGCCTTCGGGGTCGTGGACGCGCGCGAAGCGGCCGACGGCGGGGTCGTCCCATTCGGGCTTGGTGATAATCTCTTCGCCCGCGTCGCGAAACGGGGCGAGCACGGCGTCGAGGTCGTCGACGCGCAGGTTCAGCATATGTTGCTTGTCGGCGGCGAAATAATCGGTGTCGGCCTTGAACGCGCTGAACACCAGCGGCCCGGCGGCGACGTTCCACACCCATTCGTTGACCGGCCCGGTGTCGTCGGCGTTGCAGCCGGCGCCGATGCCCAGCCGCTCGCGATACCAGGCGTTGAGCGCATCGGGATCGCGCGCCCGGAAAAACAGCCCGCCGATGCCTTTGACATGTCCCATGGCCACCTCGCTCCTTTGACAGGGTGACAGCCTAGACCGCCTGGCTCAGCGTTTCCACTCTCCGCTTTTGGCGAACTCCTCGCGGATTTGTCCCGACTGATTGAGTCGCGGGTCGGCGTAGGCTGGCGTGGCGGATGTTGCGGCGGGCGGGACGCCGGGGGTTGCGGGGACCAGCGCACCGGGCAGCGGCGCGGGGGCGGCGTCGGGGAGCGACGCGGCGCCGGTGAGGGCGGGGAGGGGCCCGGCGCCGGGCGCGATGCCCTGGCCTTTCAGGATCGCCAGCTGCTGCGCGACGGGCAGATAGGGGCCGGGCACCGGCTCGCGGCCTGCATAGGGGGCGCGAAAGGCGTCGGGCATCCCCCAGCGGCCGCGCCAGCGGTGAAAGATATGCGCGCCGACGATGTTGGTCATCACCAGGCTTTTGCCCCAGCGCGGCCAGATCGCCTGCGTGTGATAATGGGTCGCAAGCCCGACCTTGGCAAAGACCTGTCCGCCGAGCGCTGCTGCCGCGACGCGGCTGGCGCGCAGCCAGTTGGCGCGGCTGGGCGCGCGCGCCATCGCGCCGTCGCAGGCAAAGGTGAACTGGCACACGCCCGCGCGTTGCGACCCCTGGAACACGACGCCGCAAACGCTGCCCGGAAAGCTCGGGTGGCGGACGCGGTTGATGATCGTCTGCGCGACGCCGCGCATCCCGTCGTCGCTTTCGGATGCGGCTTCGTAATAGATGGCGGCGGTCAGGCAATAATGCGCGCGTTCGCGGTCGAGCGCGGTCAGCCCGCGAAAGACATAGGGCTTGGCCGCGGGGCCGACGAACGCCTCCTCGCGCAGCGCGGCCGGGTCGGCGGGCGGCAGCGCGGTCGCGTCGGCAAAATCGATGCTGCGCGGGTCGGGCAGCGTCGGGTCGATCTTCAGCGCTGCCTCATAATCCTCGGCGGTCATGATCGCCCAGCGTTCGGGGTCATAGGGCCTGAAATCGAGCGGCACCGATACGCTGTAGAGGCCTAAGAACGTCGGCGCGCGAAACTGCCCGCTCGACAGCAGGAAGGCGAGGCAGGCGACCACCGACACCGCGCCGATCGCCGCCCAAAAGGCGCGCCCCGGCCCCGCCGGCCCCTCGGGCGGCGGGTCGCGCCACGTCGAACGGGCGGTCAGGGACAGTTCGGGCTTCATCAGAGCGGCATCATTCCTTGCGCCGCGCCTGCACGATGCAGACGCCGCGGGGGCATCCTATACATGGAAACGCCAATAAAGCGTTGCCGCTAACGCATGTCGAGCGCGACGACGAACAGGATCAGCGCCGCGGTCGACGCCAGCGTGCGGACGTGGTTCCACGCCGTCCATTCCTTGAGATAGCGCGCCCAGAGCAGCCGCCCCGCCTCGCTTTGCGGGTCGCTCGCGTCGAGCGCGGTGTTGCGCGGGACGTTGAAGAGCATCGTCACCACGAACATGCCGGTGAAATAGATGACGCCCCCGGCCAGCGCCGCGCATGCACCCGGCTGGTCCCAGTGCAGCGCGCCAACAATCGCGAGCGCGAGGCTCGACAGGCTGGACCCCAGGAACAGGGGCATGAACAGCGAGCGCAGGATGACGCGGTTGATGCTGGTCATCGCAGTGGCCCCGGCGGCCGCGCCGGTGCGTGCAAAGGCGGTCATCGCGAAAGCCGAGAAGGTGAAATAGACGCCCGCAAGAAGGCCGCAGGTGACGATCGAAAACCAGAGCAGGGCGGTCACAAGCGGGGCGGTCATGGGCGACTCCGGTTCGTTGCTTGCCGTTTCCTAACCCATTTATATGGCAACGCGAACATCGCGGTTCGCGCTTGCGGATCAGGGCGGCGGGATGGGCACCGCCTCGCCGTTGTCGTCGCGGACGTTGCCGCTGGCCGCGACGATGTCGCCGGGCGCCGAATTGTTGAGGATGAGGCCGTAACGCTCGTCGCGCCCGAAGCGATTGTCGACGATGCGCTGGTCGCGGCCCGGCGCGAGGCGCAGCACATAGCCGGCGCCGTTCAGATAATTGCCGATGATGCGGATCAGGCTGTTGCCGCCGTTCGCATTCTCGAAAAAGATCGCGGCATTCAGCGCGTCGTCGCCGCACACCTGGCGCCACGGTCCCATGTCGATCGCATTGTTTTCCAGCGTCAGATTCTCGACGCCGCGCACCTGGATGCCGTCGGCGTGGGCGCCGCACGCGGGCTCGGGACTATGCAGAAAATTATTGCGGATCATCAGGTTGCGGATGCGCCCGGTGTCGGAGGTGATGTGGATGAGGTCGCTTGTTGAACCATGGACATTATTGCCTTCGAGCACGACGTCCGCCGCGCCCGATATCGAGATGCCGCCGCGGATTTCGCACCGTTCGATCCGCGACCGCGGCCCCGACAACTGGATGCTCACCTGCGAGCGGCAATTGCGCAGGACGACATCGGCGCCCGCGAAATGATAAAAGCCGCCGTCGGGCGGCCTCGGAAGATCATAGCCGTCGATCACGAGGTTCGATCGTCCGTCATAGGCGGGCCCCGACCAGCTGCGCAGCGTTATGCCCGCGGGTACGCCCGTGTTGGCGGCATCGGGGCGCGGACTGGCGGCGGGCGGCGGGGTTGGGGTCGGCGTCGGGGTCGGTGCGGGTGTCGGTGCAGGCGCTGGAGTCGGCGAAGGGGCGGGCGCGGGCAATTGCACCGGTGGCGGCGCTTCCTCGCCGCTCCCGCCGCCACATCCGGCGAGCGTCAGCATGACGAGCAACGCGGCGTTGTGCTGGAACCGGCTTTTGAGCATGATCCTGTCTCTCCGGCGGCGCGAACGGTTGGCCGCGGCCGTCGGTAGCCGACCGGATGACAGGGGCTCAACTATCTGACAGGTTATAATAGACTGTAATATAAGGAAAAGATGGATAATGCGGCTTAACCATCCCGCGATATCCGCCCTGTTTCCTCTCCTTGTCTTGCCCTGACTTTTGCTGACCTTTGCCGCGCGGCAAGGCCGGATGCGGAACCGCTTTCCCTCTTGCCGACGTTGACGCATCGGCCTATATGCGCCTCACTTCTTGACATGGTTAGCCAGTTGGGACGTCGGGGCCGCGGGCCGCGGCGGCTGTAGCTGCATGGCTTTCCGGTCATCCGAACTGGAATAATGACTTGGTCGATTTCGACGCCCTCCATGCGATCATCGCGCCCGAAGCCGAGGCGATGGGCCTCGCGCTCGTGCGCGTCGCCTTCTTTGGCGGCGACAGCGATCCGACCCTGCAGGTGATGGCCGAGCGGCCCGACACGCGCCAGCTGACGATCGACGATTGCGCCGATCTGTCGCGCCGCATTTCGGACCGGCTCGACGCGCTCGAGGAAGCGGGCAAGGATCCGATCCCGACCGCCTATCGGCTGGAGGTTTCGTCGCCCGGCATCGACCGGCCGCTGACGCGGCGCGCCGACTTCGCCGACTGGGCGGGGCATGAGGCGAAGATTGCGCTGAAAGAGAAGCTGGACGGGCGCCAGCGTTTCAACGGCACCCTGGTCGGCATCGACCTTAAGGGCGATGTCGTCACGATTTCGGACAAGGAAGGGGTGCAGCATCATCTGCCGTTCGAGGCAATCGACACGGCAAAGCTGGTCCTCACCGACAAATTGATTGCCGCAACCGTCCCGCTCTCGGCCGAGGGCGCGGACGAAATGGAAGAAGAAGGACAGGACTGATGGCCACTGCCATTTCCGCCAACAAGGCCGAGCTGCTCGCGATCGCCAATGCCGTTGCCAGCGAGAAGATGATCGACAAGGGCATCGTCATCGAGGCGATCGAGGAAGCGATCCAGCGCGCCGCGCGCGCGCGCTATGGCGCCGAGAATGACATTCGCGCCAAGCTCGACCCGCAGACCGGCGATCTGCGCCTGTGGCGTGTCGTCGAGGTCGTCGAGACGGTCGAGGATTATTTCAAGCAGGTCGATCTCGCCGCCGCGCAGAAGCTGCAGAAGGACGCGAAGATCGGCGACTTCATCGTCGACCCGCTGCCCGCGGTCGACCTCGGCCGCATCGACGCGCAGTCGGCGAAGCAGGTGATCTTCCAGAAGGTCCGCGAAGCCGATCGTCAGCGCCAGTATGAAGAGTTCAAGGACCGCGCCGGGGAGATCATCACCGGTGTCGTGAAATCGGTCGAGTTCGGCCATATCGTCGTCAACCTCGGCCGCGCCGAGGGCGTGATCCGCCGCGACCAGCAGATCCCGCGCGAACTGATGCGCGTCGGCGACCGCGTCCGCGCGCTGATCCTGTCGGTGCGCAGCGAAACGCGCGGGCCGCAGATCTTCCTGAGCCGCGCGCACCCCGATTTCATGAAAAAGCTGTTCGCGCAGGAAGTGCCTGAAATCTATGACGGCATCATCGAGATCAAGGCCGCCGCGCGCGATCCGGGCAGCCGTGCGAAGATCGGCGTCATCAGCTATGACGGCAGCATCGACCCGGTCGGTGCGTGCGTCGGCATGAAGGGCAGCCGCGTGCAGGCGGTCGTCCAGGAATTGCAGGGCGAAAAGATCGACATCATTCCCTGGTCCGAAGACACGGCGACCTTCGTTGTCAACGCGCTTCAGCCCGCCACGGTGCAGCGCGTCGTCATCGATGAGGATGATGGCCGCATCGAAGTCGTCGTCCCCGACGATCAGCTGAGCCTCGCGATCGGTCGGCGCGGCCAGAACGTGCGTCTGGCCAGCCAGCTTACCGGCAAACAGATCGACATCATGACCGAGGCTGATGCGAGCGAGAAGCGCCAGCGCGAATTCGTCGAACGCTCGACGATGTTCCAGGAAGAACTCGACGTCGACGAAACGCTCGCGCAGCTCCTCGTCGCCGAAGGTTTCGGCGAGCTCGAGGAAGTCGCTTATGTCCCGCTCGAAGAGCTTGCGAGCATCGAGGGCTTCGATGAAGAGCTCGCGCAGGAGTTGCAGAGCCGTGCCGCCGAAGGGCTCGATCGCCGCGAAGAGGCCGCGAGACAGGAGCGCCGCGCCCTTGGTGTCGAGGATGCGCTCGCCGAGATTCCGCACCTGACCGAAGCGATGCTCGTCACGCTTGGCAAGGCCGGGATCAAGACGCTCGACGATCTCGCCGACCTTGCGACCGACGAGTTGATCGCGAAGAAGCGCACCGACAACCGCCGCGGCCCGGCGCGCAGTGAACGCGCCGAGGACAAGGGCGGCGTGCTGGGTGATTATGGCCTCAGCGAAGAGCAGGGCAACGAGATCATCATGGCGGCTCGCGCGCACTGGTTCGACGACGAACCGGAAGCCGGGTCCGCGGCGGCGCCGCAAACCGGGGAGGCCGCCGATGCGGACCCCGCGCAATGATCAGCTGAGCCCAACCGACCGCGCAAAGGGGCGCGGCAACCATGTGCCCGAGCGGCGCTGTGTCGTCACCGGAGAGGTGTTTCCGGCGGAGCGACTCGTGCGCCTCGCGCTCGGTCCCGATGGCGGCATCGCGCCCGACGTTCACGGCAAGGCGCCGGGGCGCGGCGCATGGATCGGCGTCGACCGGGCGACGCTCGAGGCGGCGCAGGCCAGGGGCAAGCTCAGGAGCGGCCTTGCGCGTGCGTTGCACGAGAGCGGCTTTGCGATCCCCGACGATCTCGGCGCGCGGATCGAGGCCCAGCTCGCCCGCGCGACGCTCGACCGGCTGGGTCTCGAATCGCGCGCGGGCATGCTCATCAGCGGCAATGACAAGATCGAACAGGCGGCGCGGCGCGGGCAGGTTCGCCTGCTCCTCCACGCACATGATGCGGGCGAGGATGGCCGCAAGAAACTGGCGCAGGCGTGGCGTGTCGGCGAGGATGCGGAAGGATCGGGCCGCGAAGGACTGGTCTTGCCGGTAGACCGCGGCACCCTATCTGTGGCATTGGGGCGCGAGAACGCGGTGCATCTGGCGATTGTCGACGCCCGCGCCGCCGACCGGGTGCTGGCGCATTTGAGCCGCTGGCAGTTTTTCACCGGATGGAGTAGGGACGCGGCCAATCGCGTTTCGGATACGGATTCCCGCGCGCCGGGAACAGGGGATACGTCCGCGGCTTCCGCCGTTTCGGGCGCGTTTTGAAGGAATGATGGTTTTCGATGAGTGACGAACAGGACAAGCCGACCCTTAGCCGCAAGCCCCTGGGCCTGAAGCGGACGGTCGAGGCCGGACAGGTGCAGCAGCAATTCAGCCATGGCCGCCGCAATACGGTGGTGGTCGAGGTGAAGCGCCGCCGCGTGCTGGGTCGGCCGGGCGAGGCCGCACCGGCACCGGAGGCCGAAGAGGCGAAGGCCCCGCCCGCCCCTGCGCCTGCGCCCGCCGCGCCCAGGCCCGCGGCGCCGAAGCCTGCCGCGGCGGACAGCCTGTTGACGCGCCAGGAGCGGCAGGCGCAATTGCTGCGCGAGGCTGAGGAAGCGCGCATGGCGGCGCTCGAAGAGAATCGTCGCCGCGAGGAAGCGGCGCGCGCGCGGGCGGCCGAGGAGGAAAGGGCGCGCGCCGAAAAGCGCGAGGAGCAGGTCGCGGCAAAGGCCGCCGAGCCCGCGCCGCCGCCCCCGGCGCCGACACCGGACGCCCCTGCCGACGTTCCGGCCGCCGAGCGTCCGGCCGAAACCGCCGCGCGTCCCGCGACGGCGGGCGCGGCCCCGGCGCCACGCCGCTTCACTCCCGTCGAGCCGCCAAAACGCCCCGAGCCCAAGCGTCCCGAGCCCAAGGCCAGCCGCGGCGGCGAAAATCGCCGCCAATCGGGCAAGCTGACCGTCACGCGCGCGCTGAATGAGGATGAAGGTGCGCGTGCGCGCAGCCTCGCCGCGCTGAAGCGTGCCCGCGAAAAGGAAAAGCGTTCGCACATGACCTCGTCGGGCCCGCGCGAAAAGCAGGTCCGCGAAGTCGTCGTGCCCGACACGATCACGGTGCAGGAACTCGCCAACCGCATGGCCGAAAAGGGCGCCGACCTGGTCAAGGCGCTGTTCAAGATGGGGATGCCCGTCACCGTCAACCAGACGATCGACCAGGACACTGCGGAACTGCTCGTCACCGAATTCGGGCACGAGATCAAACGCGTCAGCGAAGCCGACATCGACATCCGCCACGACGAGGATGTCGACGATGCCGCGGCGCTCAAGCCGCGCGCGCCGGTCGTGACGATCATGGGCCATGTCGATCACGGCAAGACCAGCCTGCTCGACGCGCTGCGCGGCGCCAATGTTCAGGCGGGCGAGGCCGGCGGCATAACCCAGCATATCGGGGCCTATCAGGTGAAGGCGAAGGACGGCAGCGTCATCACCTTCCTCGATACGCCGGGCCACGAAGCCTTTACGGACATGCGCGCACGCGGAGCGAACGTCACCGACATCGCGATCCTGGTGGTTGCGGCTGACGACGGCATAAAGCCGCAGACGGTCGAATCGATCAACCACGCCAAGGCGGCCGGCGTCCCGATCATCGTCGCGATCAACAAGATCGACAAGGATGGCGCCAACCCGCAGCGGGTGCGCGAGCGCCTGCTCGAGCATGAGATCATCGTCGAGGCGATGGGCGGCGAGGTGCAGGACGTTGAAGTTTCGGCGCTCAAGAAACAGAATCTTGACAAGCTGCTCGACGCGATCGCGCTGCAGGCCGAGATCATGGAACTGAAAGCCAATCCCGACCGCGCCGCCGAAGGCACGGTCATCGAGGCAAAGCTCGACAAGGGACGCGGGCCCGTCGCGACGATCCTGGTTCGCCGCGGGACGCTGAAGGTCGGCGACATCTTCGTCTGCGGCGCCGAAAGCGGCCGAGTCCGCGCGCTCATCGACGATCATGGCAGGCAGGTCAAACAGGCGACGCCGTCGATGCCGGTCGAGGTGCTCGGTCTCGGCGGGGTGCCGATGGCGGGCGATACGCTGACCGTCGTCGAAAATGAGGCGCGCGCCCGCGAGGTCGCCGCCTATCGCCAGGAACAGGCGCTCAAGAAGCGGACGGCGCAGGCGCCCGTCAGCCTCGAAGGCATGTTCTCGGCGCTCGCCGACAAGGCCAATGTCATCGAATATCCGGTGGTCGTGAAGGGCGACGTGCAAGGCAGCGTCGAGGCGATCGTCAACGCACTGAACAAGCTGTCGACCGACGAGATCCGCGTCCGCGTCCTCCATTCGGGCGCCGGGGCGATCACCGAAAGCGACGTCACGCTCGCCGCGTCGACCAAGGCGCCGATCATCGGCTTCAACGTCCGCCCGAACGCCAAGGCGCGCGAGATCGCGAACCGCGAAAAAGTGCGCTTCATGTATTATGACGTCATCTATCACCTGACCGCCGACGTGGCGAAGGAGATGGCGGGCGAGCTTGGCCCCGAACGCATCGAAAATGTCGTCGGCCGCGCCGAGGTCAAGGAGGTGTTCCCGGCGGGCAAGCGCGACAAGGCCGCGGGCCTGCTCGTGCTCGAAGGCTCGATCCGCAAGGGGCTCCACGCGCGCCTCACGCGCGACGATGTCATCGTCTCGGCGACGACCATCGCCTCGCTCCGTCGCTTCAAGGACGATGTCGCCGAGGTGCGCGCGGGCCTCGAATGCGGCGTCGTGCTGGCCGATACCAACGACATCAAGCCGGGCGATCACCTCGAAGTCTTCGAGGTCGAGCTGCGCGAACGCACGCTGTAACGAACCAGCCCTGCACCCTCGTTGTCGCGAGGGTGCAGGAGGATAAAGAGCCATGCGTCACAAGGACCAATCCGAAGGCCCCTCCGTCCGCGTGCTGCGCGTGGGCGAACAGATACGCCATGTGCTGAGCGAAATCCTCGCGCGCGGCGACGTGCATGACGACATCCTCGCGACGCATCCGGTCAGCGTGACCGAAGTGCGCATGTCGCCGGACCTCCGCCACGCGACGGTGTTCGTGAAACCGCTGCTCGGCAAGGATGAGGAGGCGGTGCTGAAAGCGCTGCGCACCAACACCGCCTATCTCCAGCGCGAGGTCGCGCACCGCATCCGGATGAAATATGCGGCGAAGCTGAAGTTCCTGGCCGACGAAAGCTTTGACGAGGCGAGTCATATCGACCGGCTGCTGCGCGATCCGAAGGTGGCGCGCGACCTGCACGGCGACAAGCTCGATTGACTTTCGCCCATGCTCCGGCTTGCATCGGTTCGAGAAAGCAGGCACGACGCCGATGACCGACCCAGACGCTCCCTATCACGCCCACATCTATTATGATCCCGCCGAGCGGCCCGCGGCCGCTGCGCTGCGTGAAGCGTTCGGCCGCGATCCCGCGATCCTGTTCGTCGGAGCCATGGCCGATGGCGCCGCGGGGCCGCATCCGATCGCGCAATATGAGGTGCATTTCCTCGCGCGCTCGCGCGATGCGGTCGTGGCGGCGATCGAGGCGACGGGGCTGCGCGCGCTCGTCCATCCGCTGACCGACGACGATCTGGCCGATCACACGAGCCTTGCCCACTGGATCGGCGCGCCGGTCGAGCTCGACGTGAGCGTGCTCGATCCACCGGGAGTGAATCGGGGGATCCCGCGCTTCGGCGTGTCGGACTTTTAGGCTTCGGCCGGCCCGTCGGGACTCAGCCGCCATCCGCATCCGAGCCGCGCGGGATCATCGGCGTCGGTGAGCGCCGCGACGGTGCGCCAGCCGTCGGCGCGCAGGCTTGCCGCGACCGCCGCGTCGTGACCGAGCGGCAGGAAGATGCGGCGCTCGCCCATGTCTTCGGCGCCCAGCCCGGCGTCGATCAGCGGATCGGGATAGAGCGAAAAACCGACCGCCGCCTCCTCCGCCTCGCCGACGGGGATGGCATAGGCGCCGCCGCGGCCGACCGCGTCGCCCTGTCCGGGGACGAATATCTGGAAACCGAACCAGCTTTGATAGGCGAAACCGTGGCGCTCGGTCGGATCGAGCGTCAGCGTCACGCGGTCGCGGATCGGCGCGGCGATGGCTTCCAATGCGTCGATGCGCGCGCCGAGCACGCCGCTGGTATCGAAGGCGCGCAGGTCGGCGATCGCCCGATCGAATGGCCCGGTTGCGCGAAGCAGCGGCAGATAGGCCTCGGCGCCGAGGTGCGCGAGCGCGCCGGCGTCCTTGGCGTCGAGTTCGTCGCGAAGCTGCTGAAGATCGGCCGCAACCGGCAGCGGGCCGCTCGAAAGCAGGTCGACGACGTCGGGCAGGGTGAAGTCGATGGTGACGGGGCCGATGCCGGCGGCTTCGAGTGCGTCGATCGCGACCATCACGATCTCGCGTGCCGCGGCGACGCTGTCGCTGCCGATCAGCTCGGCGCCGACCTGCAGCATCTCGCGCGCGGGGCGGAGCTGGCTGGCGCGCAGTTTCACCACTTGGCCGGCGTAGCAGAGGCGCAGCGGGCGCGGCGATGCGGCGAGGAGCGAGGTCGCGATCCGCCCGACCTGCCGCGTGATGTCGGGGCGCAGCGCCAGCGTGCGCTGCGACACCGGATCGGTGAAGCGGAGGAGATCGCGGCCGGATCGGTCGTCGTCGCTGCCCAGCGTCTCGCGAAACTCGGCGAGCGGCGGCGACACGCGGCCATAGCCGTGCGCGCGCATCGCATCGACCAGCGCCCGCGTGACGCGCGATGCCGCCTCGGCCTGCGCGGGCAGGCGGTCCCGGAGGCCTTCGGGCAGCAGGGCGGGGGCCTTGGTCATGGGGGCTCCTCTAGCCCTTGGTGCGGGCTTGTGAAAGCCCCTCCCCTGATGGGGAGGGCGTTTGGTTGGTCAGAACTTCAACCCCTTCACCGTCTTCACGCCGGGAAGCTGGCAGATCTGCCACAGCAGCGGCTCGGGCATCGGCGAGTCGATCGAGAGCAGCAGGATCGCCTCTCCCCCCGCCTCGCGGCGGCCGAGGTGGAAGGTGCCGATGTTCAGCCCGGCGTCGCCCAGCGTGCTGCCGATGCGGCCGATAAAACCCGGCGCATCTTCGTTGACGATATAGAGCATGTCGCCGTCGAGGTCGGCCTCGACCTTGATGCCGAACATTTCGACCAGGCGCGGTTCATTGTTGCCGAACAGCGTGCCCGCGACCGAACGGTCGCCCGCTTCGGTCGCGACGGTGACGCGGACGAGCGTGTGATAATCGCCCTCGCGGTCGTGGCGCACCTCGCGCACATCGAGCCCGCGTTCGCGCGCGAGGTGCGGCGCGTTGACCATGTTCACGCTGTCCGAATAGCGGCGCATCAGCCCGGTGAGCACCGCCGCGACGATCGGCTTCAGGTTGAGCTCGGCCGCCGCGCCCTCGACCTCGACCGAAATATGGGTGAGATTATCGTGCGCAAGCTGGCCGACAAGACTGCCGAGCTTTTCGGCAAGGCTCATATAGGGGCGCAGCTTCGGCGCTTCCTCGGCCGACAGGCTGGGCACGTTGAGCGCGTTGGTGATGCCGCCGGTCAGCAGATAATCGCTGATCTGCTCAGCCACCTGGATCGCGACATTGACCTGCGCCTCGTCGGTCGACGCGCCCAGATGGGGCGTGCAGATGAAGTTCGGCGCGCTGAACAGCGGATGATCGGCGGGCGGCGGCTCGACCGCGAACACGTCGAGCGCCGCGCCCGCGACATGGCCGCTGTCGAGCGCATCCTTCAGCGCTTCCTCGTCGATCAGCCCGCCGCGCGCGCAGTTGATGATCCGCACGCCCTTCTTGGTCCTGGCGAGATTTTCGCGCGACAGGACGCCCCGCGTCTGGTCGGTCAGCGGCGTGTGCAGCGTGATGAAATCGGCGCGCGCGAGCAAGGTTTCGAGATCGGCCTTTTCGACGCCGAGTTCGATCGCGCGCTCGGGGGTGAGGAAGGGGTCGAAGGCGACGACCTTCATCTTGAGGCCCAGCGCGCGTTCGGCCACGATGCTGCCGATGTTGCCGCAGCCGATCAGGCCAAGCGTCTTCGACGTCAGCTCGACCCCCATGAAGTCGTTCTTCGGCCATTTGCCCGCCTGCGTTCCGGCATTCGCCTCGGGGATCTGGCGCGCGAGCGCGAACATCATCGCGATCGCATGTTCGGCGGTGGTGATCGAATTGCCGAACGGGGTATTCATCACGACGACGCCCTTTTTCGACGCCGCCGCTATGTCGATATTGTCGACGCCGATCCCGGCGCGGCCGACGACCTTCAACCTGGTCGCGGCGGCGAGAACGTCGGCGGTGACTTTGGTGGCCGAGCGGATGGCGAGGCCGTCATAGTCGCCGATCATCGCGATCAGTTCGTCGCTGGTCTTGCCGGTGATGACGTGAACGTCGATGCCGCGCTCCTTGAAGATTTGGGCGGCCTTGGGGTCCATCTTGTCGCTGATGAGGACTTTGGGTTGGGTCATGGATTCAAACCTTCTGTGTGCTCCCGCGAAGGCGGGAGCCCGGCTCCCGGTGTCGCGGTACGAAACGGCAGGTGATGGTCCCCGCCTTCGCGGGGACACACGAATTATTTGAGGCTGGCGTAGGCCCAGTCGAGCCACGGGCCGAGCGCTTCGATATCGGCGGTATCGACGGTCGCGCCGCACCAGATGCGAAGCCCCGGAGGCGCATCGCGATAGCCGGCGATATCATAGGCCGCGCCCTGCTTTTCGAGCAGCCCGGCGAAGCTCTTGATGAAGTCGGCATTGGCGCCCGCGACCGACAGGCAGACCGAGGTTTTCGAGCGGCTGGCGGGATCGGCGGCAAGGTGGCTCAGCCAGTCGCGTTCCGCGACGATCTTGTCGAGCGCGGCGGCATTGGCGTCGCTGCGCGCTTTCAGGCCGTCGAGACCGCCCAGCGACCTCGCCCATTCGAGCGCGAAAATCGCATCCTCGACCGCGAGCATCGACGGGGTGTTGATCGTCTCGCCCTTGAACACGCCCTCGGCGAGCGCGCCCTTCGACATCAGGCGGAAAACCTTGGGGAGCGGCCAGGCGGGCGTATGGCTTTCGAGCCGTTCGACCGCGCGCGGGCCGAGGATCAGCACGCCATGCCCGCCTTCGCCGCCGAGCACTTTCTGCCAGCTGAAGGTCGCGACGTCGATCTTGTCCCACGGCAGGTCGTAAGCGAATACCGCGCTGGTCGCGTCGGCAAAGCTCAGCCCCTCGCGATCGGCGGCGATCCAGTCGCCGTTCGGAACGCGCACGCCGCTGGTCGTGCCGTTCCAGGTGAAAAGCACGTCGTTCGACCAGTCGACCTGGCCAAGGTCGGGAAGCTGGCCGTAATCGGCGCGGATTATCGTGGGATCGAGCTTCAGCTGCTTCGCCGCATCGGTAACCCAGCCCTCGCCAAAGCTTTCCCACGCAAGGGCGGTAACCGGCCGCGCGCCCAGCATCGTCCACATCGCCATTTCAAAGGCGCCGGTGTCGCTGCCCGGTACGATGCCGATGCGGTGCGTGTCGGGAAGCTGCAGCATCTCGCGCATCAGGTCGATGCAATAAGCGAGGCGCGTCTTGCCGATCTTCGCGCGATGCGAACGGCCGAGCGATTCGGTAGCGAGTTTGTCGGGGGACCAGACCGGCGGCTTGGCGCAGGGTCCGGAAGAAAAATAGGGGCGCTGAGGGCGCACCTCAGGCGTCGTCACTTCACTCATTCAGTCTCTCCTTGCAGAGAGCGCGCGCGGCGTTGGGACCGCGTGGCCCGGCGCCGCGTTTAGGCTGCGCGCGCCGCCTGTCAAATAAATTGCGCCCCTCGCGCGAATTTTTCCGACGATTGGCGCGAAGGTATACCGCTTGTTCACCATTTCGTCGGTATTTTGACACCCATGTTCTTCGCGCCGCTTCTGAAGCCCCGGACGCTCATCGCCGCCGCCGCCGCGCTGACCCTGTCGGCCTGTTTCGGTGCGCCCGACGTGATGAAAAAGGGGAGTGGAAACCGGACCACGGCCGCCAAACCGGCGCGGCCGCAAGCCGCCGCCGCCCCTTCCTTCACCAGCGCCGAGGCGCAGCAATGCGCGTTCGATCTCAAACAGGCCGGCGTGCGTTTCACGCCGCTTCCCGATCAGGACCATGGCGGTGGCTGTTCGTCGATCGATTCGGTGAAGCTTCTCGATGTCGGCGTTCCGGTATCGGGCCTGGGGCCGATGACCTGTCCGCTCGCGCGCAATTTTGCGGCCTGGGCGCAATATGCCGTGAAGCCCGCCGCGCGCCGCTATTTCGGTACCGAGGTGGTGAAGATCGAAACCTTTGGAACATACAGCTGCCGCAACATCTATGGCGGCCGGTCGGGCCGCTTGTCGCAGCACGCCTATTCCAACGCCATCGACGTGTCGGGCTTCGTGCTCGCCGACGGGCGCCGCGTCCTGCTCAGCGGCGGATGGAGGGGCGACGTGGCGTCACAGGATTTCCTTCGCGCGCTTCACAAATCGGCGTGTCGCCGCTTCGGCACCGTGCTTGGCCCCGATTATAACGCCGCCCATCACGATCATTTCCACTTCGACATGAGCGGCAACGGCTATTGCCGCTGACCATGATCGTCATTCCGGCCTTCGGCGGAATGACGGGATTGTCGAGGCTGATCGTTCGGGCGATGCACCCCGCGCTCAAAGAGCGGTGGCCAGCCACCGGGCGATGTGCTTGAATGCGCTCATGGCTGGCAAGCGCCCCCGCTATAAACGCTATGATCGCCCCGCCGGCGGCTGGGGCGCGGCGGCGGCGACGGCGAAGGTGCTGCTCGAACAGAGCGTCGTGACCAAGGGGTCGCGCGCGCTGTTGTCGATGAACCAGCCCGGCGGGTTCAAATGCCCCAGCTGCGCCTTTCCCGACGCGGCCTGCACCAAAAAGCTCGAGTTCTGCGAAAATGGCGCCAAGGCGCTCGCGCATGAGGCGACGAAGTTTCGCGTCACGCGCGACTTTTTCGCGCAGCACAGCGTCGCCGAGCTGATGGCGCAGTCCGATTACTGGCTCGAGATGCAGGGACGGCTGACCGAGCCGATGCGCTACGACGCCGCCACCGATCATTATGTGCCGGTCGGCTGGGACGAGGCCTTTGCGCTGATCGGCGACCATCTTCGCGCGCTGGACAGCCCGCACCGGGCCGAGTTCTATACGTCGGGCCGCACGTCGAACGAGGCCGCCTTCCTCTATTCGATCTTCGTGCGCGAGTTCGGCACCAACAACTTCCCCGATTGCTCGAACATGTGCCACGAACCGACGAGCCGCGGCCTGCCGCCGTCGATCGGCATCGGCAAGGGCACGGTGATCCTCGACGATTTCGACCATGCGGAGGCGATTTTCCTGATCGGCCACAATGCGGGGACCAACGCGCCGCGGATGATGACCCCGCTCGTCGAGGCGCGCAGGCGCGGGGTGCCGATCGTCGCGGTCAACCCGATGCCCGAGCGCGCGCTGATCCGCTTTACCGAGCCGCAGGACGTGGTCCAGATGGCGACCTTCGGCTCGACCGAGATCAGCAGCGAGTTTGTCCATATCCGCATCGGCGGCGACCTGGCGCTGCTCAAGGGCATGATGAAGATATTGTTCGAGCGCGACGCCGCGGGCGAGGCGGTGCTCGACCATGGCTTCATCGCCGACCATACCGACGGCCTCGCGGCGCTGCGCGCCGATGTCGAGGCGCAGTCGTGGGACGCGATCACCGCCGCGGCGGGGATCGACGAAGCGCAGATCCGCCGCTGCGCCGACATCTATATCCGCTCGAACGCGACGATCATCTGCTACGGCATGGGCGTCACGCAGCACCAGCGCGGGTCCGAACTGGTCCAGCAGATCGCCAACCTGCTCCTCCTGCGCGGCAATTTCGGCAAGCCCGGCGCGGGCATCTCGCCGATCCGCGGCCATTCGAACGTGCAGGGCGACCGCACCGTCGGCATCGACGAACGGCCGTCGGCAGCCTATCTCGACCGCGTCCGCGATGTCTTCGGTTTCGACCCGCCGCGTGGGCACGGCCATCACAGCGTCGAGGCGGTCGAGGCGATGCTGGCGGGCGAAGCCAGGGTCTTCATCGGTCTCGGCGGCAATTTCGTCCGCGCCGTCCCCGATACCGACCGCGCTTATGCCGCAATGCGGCGGCTCGACCTGACGGTCGGCATCGCGACCAAGCTCAACCGCGGGCACCTCGTCCACGGCCGCGACGCGCTGATCCTGCCCGTGATCGCGCGGTCCGAGCGGATCGAAAGCGCGAGGGGCGAACAGTTTGTGACGATCGAGGATTCGATGTCGAACGTCACCGCCTCGCGCGGCGTGCTCGACCCCGCGAGCGCGCATCTTTTGTCGGAGGTCGAGATCGTCTGCCGCATGGCGATGGCGACGCTGCCGGACAGCAAGACCCAATGGGCGCGCTATATCGACGATTATGACGCGATCCGCGACGCGATCGCCCAGGTCTATCCCGCCATCTACGAAGGTTTTTCGGAGCGTATTCAGGCGCCGACGGGCTTTCACCTCGACATTCCCCCGCGCCGCCGCGTCTGGGCGACGCCGAACGGCAAGGCCAATTTCCTCGTCCTGCCGGGCCTTGCGGTGAATGCGGCGGTCGATGATCCTTCTATGCTGCGCCTCGCGACGGTGCGCTCGCACGACCAGTTCAACACGACGATCTACAGCTACAACGACCGCTATCGCGGCGTTCATGGCGACCGGATGGTGCTCTTGATCAACGCCGACGACAGGGTCGATCGCGGCCTCGCCGCGGGCGCGCGCGTTGCGCTTGAAACGATCGCGGGCGATGGCGTGACGCGGCGTGTCGAGGGGCTGACGCTGATCGACTATCCGATGTCGCGGGGGTCGGTCGCGGGCTATTATCCCGAACTCAACCCGCTCCTCCCGCTCGCCTTCCACGACCGGGTGAGCGGCTGCCCCGCCGCCAAGGCGATCCCCGTGCGCGTTGTGGCGGCCGGTTAGCGCGTGTCCGCTCAGACACAAACATAGCCCTGTTTTCCTCGTCATCCCGGCGAAGGCCGGGATCTCGCCGTTGCGTCAGAACGCGAGGGCGAGATTCCGGCCTGTGCCGGAATGACGACTAATAAAAGGCCATGACCTTCCGGCGCTAACGGTTCAGCCTTTCGTCAGCCGCTCCAGATCCTCCACGCTGTTGATATTGGGCGGCGCAAAATCGCATGGCACCGCGCGCGCGCCGATGCGGCGGGCAAAGGCGCGCATCGCCAGGTCGCCGTCCGCCTCCAGCATCGCGCGCAGATCGTCCAGCGCCGCGATGGGCCACAGCCCGATCACCGGCTGGCTGTCGAGGAAAGCGGGGGCAGGGGACAGCAGCGCGGCAAGGTCGGTGGGCAGGCGCACGCAATCGACCGGCGCGCTCAGCAGCCGGTCGAACCCCTGCGCCGCCGCATGATCCAGCGCGCCCGCGATCGCGCCGAGCGGCCCCATGCCGGGGCGCGGCCAGTCGGCGATGCCGTCCGCACGCCCGACGATGACCACCGCGTCGCAATGCGGGGCAAGCGCGGCGCGCGCATGGTCGAGCAGCGTGCGCCCGTCGAGCATCGCCAGCGCCTTGTCTGACCCGAAGCGGCGCGACGCTCCGCCAGCGAGGATCGCGCCCAATGTCCTCATGCGATCATGCCTTGCGGATCGGCGACGACGAGCGCCGCGTCGGGCCGCGCCAGCGCAACGAGCGTCAGGCCCGCCGCCGCCGCGCGCGCCGCGGCAAGGCTCGTCGGCGCCGAAATGGTGACGAGCATCGGGCATCCCGCGCGCACCGTCTTTTCGACCAGCTCATAGCTGCACCGCGCCGACAGCAGGATGAAGCCCGTGCCCGCGTCGATCCCCGCCCGCGCCAGCGCGCCGATCAGCTTGTCGAGCGCATTGTGCCGCCCGACATCCTCGCGCACCATCCGGATGGCGCCTGCGGGCGAGCAGAAGGCGGCGGCGTGCGCGGCGCCCGTTGCGCGGCCGAGCGGTTGGTGTTCCTCTATCGCCGCCAGCGCGGCGGCGATGGCCGTGCGGTCGGCGCTGATGCGCGCGGTCACCGGCGGCAATGGACGCAGCACCTCCTCGATATTCGCAATCCCGCAAAGGCCGCAGCTGCTCTCGCTCACCCGCGTCCGCGCGCGTTCGAGCGCCGCGGCGTTGCGCTCGGCGGTCAGCCACAGCCGCAGCGCCCAGCCGCCCTCGATCGGCCGCACGTCGATCCGCCTGATGTCGGCGGGCGCCGCGATCAGGCCTTCGCTCAAGGCGAAGCCCACGGCATAGTCCTCCAGATCGGCGGGCGTCGCCATCATCACCGCATAGGCCATGCCGCCGACCTCCACCGACACCGGCCCCTCGACGGCGATGCAGCGCTCGATCGCGGCGTCGCCGGGTACGCCAAGGCCGAGGCGGCGGACGGGAAGGTCGATCATCTCGCCATTCATGCGTGCACGATAGCCTATCGACATGGGCTTGTCTCAACCCGGCTGGATGGGGTGTGGCGGTTTTGGGGTAGCTTCGAGACGTTCCCCTTTGTCCGTTCGTGTCGAGCCCTTCGACTGCCTTGCAGGCGCTCAGGATAAACTTCAACCTTTGGTTGAAGTCGAGACACAAATCGACACCGCGCCACGCCAAGGGCATCTCGACTTCGCTCGATGCGAACGGCGGAATGGACAAGATTTGGGCGACCAGGCGCCAACAATCTAGCGTAGCGCGCCTAGAACCGCCACCAGCCGCGCCTTTTCCTCCTCGCTGAAGAGCAACCCCAGCTTGCTTCGCCGCCACAAAATGTCCTCGGCGGTGCGCGCCCATTCCTGCTCGGCCATCCAGCGAACCTCGGCGACGCTGAGCCCGTGGGCGATCTCGCCGCCGAGCGCGTCCCAGTCGCCGGCATCGCCGAGCCAGCGCCGCGCTTCGGTGCCATAGGCGCGCGCGATGCGCCGGGCGGTGGTCGCGGAGAGGAAAGGGTGGGCGAGCCGATATTCGGCCGCGAGCGCCGCGGCGCCCGTTACCGGAAAATCGCCGCCAGGCAGCGCCGCCTTCGCCGTCCAATGCTTGCCCGTCAGCGCGGGCACGTGGCGCGCCAGCGCGTCGACCGCCTCCTCGGCGACATGGCGATAGCTGGTGATCTTGCCGCCATAGATGGTGAGCAGCGGCGCGCCTTCGGCGAGATCGAGGTCAATTCGGTATCCGCGCGTCGCCGCCTCGGGCCGCCCCGACCCCTCCTCGACGAGCGGGCGGACACCCGAATAGGTCCACACGACGTCGGCAGGGGTGACGGGCGCGCGGAAATAGAGGCTCGCGCCCTCGCACAGATAGGCGATCTCGGCTTCGCTGGCCTGCGCCTCGTTCGCGGGTCCGTCGTGATCCACGTCGGTCGTGCCAATCAGCGTGAAGTCCTGCTCATAAGGAATGGCGAAGAAGATGCGCCCGTCGGGCAACTGGAAAAAATAGGCATAATCATGGTCGAACAGGCGGCGCACGACGATATGCGACCCGCGCACGAGGCGCATTTGATGGTCGGGCTCGACATCGGCGCGTTTCAGGAGGTCGAGCACCGCCGGCCCCGCGGCGTTCACCACGCTGCGCCCCGTGAAGCGATAGTGATGCCCTTGATCGTCCGCCGCCTCGACCACCCACTGCCCCTCCTCGCAGCGCAGCATCTCGGCGCGCGTGCGCGTGCGGACCCGCGCGCCGCGGTCGGCGGCGTCGCGCGCGTTGAGCAGCACCAGCCGCGCGTCGTCGACCCAGCCGTCCGAATACTCAAAGCCATGGACATAATGCGGCTGCAACGACGCGCCCGCGGCATGGCGCCTGAGGTCGACCGAGCGTGTTGCGGGCAGCTTCTTGCGCCCGCCGATATGGTCATAGAGGAACAGCCCCAATCGCAGCAGCCAGCGCGGGCGCAGCCCGTCGCGAT